>JANQGK010000057.1 GCA_028277365.1 Halieaceae bacterium
TTCACCTGGTAGGTAAAGATGCCCTGCACCTTCTGTTCGAAGCGCTTGCCCTGGCCGTCGTCGATGGTCGTGGTGATGATGATATGGTTGGCGCACTCGAGGCCGGCGGCGTAGCTGTGCAGGATCTCGATGCTGATGTCGACCGGGGCGATAAAGGTATCCCAGAAGGCCTCGCGGGCCGCCCGGCCGCGGTGGCCTTTCCCTTCCGGGTCCAGCGGCGACACGCCGATCGGGTCCTCGATGCTGGCGTCTTCGGCGTACAGCCCCAGCCAGCCTTCGCGGTTGTGGGTCTGCACGTATTCGCGTGACAGCAGCGCCACCCGGCGCGCGGGATGCTCGTTCTCGAACACTGGTAACTCCTCGGGCAGGTTCCCCGACGGCTCAGGATGACTGCAGTGTAGCCTCAAGCCCGCGGGCCACCAGTTCGATCCAGTGAACCACCGGGGTCCCGGTGCCGGCGGTGAGGTGTGCCTGGCAGCCGATATTGGCGGTGACGATCTGCGCAGGCCTGGTGGCCTCCAGCGCCGCCAGCTTGCGCGCCCGCAGGGTCTGGGCCATGTCCGGCTGGAATAGCGAATAGCTGCCGGCAGAGCCGCAGCACAGGTGTGAGTCGCGCACCGGCGGCAATTCGAAGCCCAGTCGAGTCAGCACCCGGCGAGTGGGCGCGTCGAGGGACTGGCCGTGCTGCGCCGTGCAGGGGCAGTGCCAGGCAATGCGCTCGCGGGGCTCGATCGGGAGGTTTTCCAGCCGCTCGGCGTCGAGGAACTCGCTGATATCCCTGAGCAGCTCAGCCACCCGCTGCGCCCGCGCCGCGTAGGTGGAATCCTCGGCCAGCAGCTGCGGATAGCCCTGTACGTGATTGCTGCAGCCGCTGGCGGTCATCAACACCGCCTCGGCGCCGGCCTCGATGGCCGGCCACCAGGCATCGATGTTGCGCCGCGCCTGCTCAAGCGCCTGCGCCCTGCCGCCGCCGTGGGCCGCCAGCGCGCCGCAGCAGGTTTCCGCGTCAATCGACAGGGCCTGCACCCCCAGGGCATTCAGTACCGCTGTCGCCGCCTGGTTGGTGGTGGGCGACATGGCGGGCTGCACGCAACCCTGCACCAGGATAACCCGGCGCTGATGGCTTTCGTTGCCGGTGGCAATGGGCGTGCGCAGTAACGGGATATGACCGCGCAAGCGGGCGGGCAGCAGGGGGCGGGCGAGCCGCGCCAGGGCGAACAGGGGTACGGTGAGCTGGCGCCGTGACATTACCCCGCGCAGCAGAGCCCTCTGCAGGCGCTGCAGCAGCGGGCGAGGCACCCGCTGTTCCAGCTCCGTGCGGCCGATATCCAGCAGCTGATGATAGTTCACCCCGGAGGGGCAGGTGGTTTCGCAGGCCTGACACACCAGGCAGCGATCCAGGTGATGGCGGGTCAATTCACTGACCGGCTCCCCTTCCAGCATCTGCTTAATCAGGTAGATGCGGCCCCGGGGGCCGTCCAACTCATTGCGCTCCACCTGGTAGGTGGGACAGGTCGCATTGCAAAGGCCGCAGTGCACGCAATCGCGCAGGATCGCATCCGCCCGCTGCCCGGCACTGGTGGCGATAAATTCCGCCGGCAGGAAAGTCTGCATCAGGCGGCCTTGATGGGGCGGAAGATTGCGCCAGGGTCAAACGCCTGTTCGACCCGTGCCAGCAGCGCCCGGTTGGGTGCCTTTGCAAAGTCCGGGCCGCTGACGAGGCTCACCGGGGCGGCGTCGCCGCGGCGGCGGCTGTGCGCGGTCCAGCACACCTCGCCGTTGCAGTCGAAAAGCTTTTCGTCGCCCCAGCCGTGATGGAATAGCGGATGTTCCAGTTTGCGCAGCGACCGCCACCAGTCGTTGTCCTCAAGCTCACCGCCCAGCTCTGCGCCGGCTGCATCCAGCGCCACCGCCCGGCCTGACAGCCGCACTCTAAGCTTCCCCTCGGAATAACTCGCCGCGCTCACCGGAAAGCCGCGGCCGGTCCAGTCCCGCACCGCCGCCTGGCTGGAGGGCAGGTCCGGGACAGCCACCGCCAGGGTGATTTCGCGTTCGGGCAGCGGGACGACCTTGAGGGACAGCTCGAGGATGACACCCAGGCGCCCGCAGGAACCGACCATCAGGCGCGAGACATCGAAGCCCGCCACGTTCTTCATAACCTGGCCGCCGAAGCGCAGGTCCTCGCCCGCGCCGTTCACCATGCGCAGGCCCAGCACGCAGTCGCGCACGCCACCGGCAAAAGCCGAGCGCGACCCGGACCAACCCAGGGCCACAGCGCCGCCGATAGTAGAGGCGCCGTTGAAGTCGGGGGCTTCCATGGCCAGCATCTGCCCCTGGTCTGCCAGCGCCGCTTCCAGCTCGGCAAGCCGGGTGCCGGCACGCACCGACACCACCAGCTCGGCGGGATCGTACTGCAGGATGCCCGTGTGTTCTGCCAGCGAGAGCTGCTCTGTATCGCCGGCGGCCATCGCCATCCAGGGCTTGCTGCCGGCGCCGCGCACACGGAGATGCGTGCCCGCGGCAGCGGCGGCAGCGACCTGCTCGATAATCGCCGTGCTTGCGTCCACTCAGGCAACTCGCTCGCTGAGAATCGAACGGTACTCCTGGCAGCGCTTGAGGGTGGGAATGGTCTTGCCGGGATTCAGCAAGCCCTCGGGATCGAAGGCGCGCTTGAGGCGGCGGAACTGCTCGAGCTCAGCGTCACTGAACTGCACCGCCATCTGGTTGATCTTCTCGCGGCCGACGCCGTGCTCGCCGGTGATGGTGCCACCCAGGGTGATGCACTTCTCGAGGATATCGGCACCCAGGCGCTCGGCTTTTTCCAGCGCGCCGGGCAAGTTGGCGTCGAACAGGATCAGTGGGTGCAGGTTGCCGTCGCCGGCATGGAATACATTGGCCACCGGCAGGTCGTAGTATTCCGAGCGCTCGCAGATATAGTCCAACACCTCACCAATAGCGGCTCGGGGGATGGTGCCGTCCATGCAGTAGTAATCCGGTTTGAGCCTGGCCACAGCCGGAAAAGCGCTTTTGCGACCCTTCCAGAACAGTTCGCGCTCGGCGTCATCGCGGGCGCAGCGAATTGAGGTCGCGCCAGCCCCGCGCATCAACTGTTCCAGCACCTCGCGCTCGGCTGCCACGCTGCTGGCGTGGCCGTCCAGCTCCACCAGCAGGATGGCCGCGGCGTCTCGCGGGTAGCCGGCGCGGGCGAAGTCCTCCGCCGCCTGCAGGGCCGTCTGGTCCATCATTTCCATGCCGGCGGGAATCACCCCCGCAGCAATGGTGGTGGACACGGCCCGCGAGCAATCGGCAACGCTGTCAAAGGCCACCAGCAGAGTTTCCACGGCCGGGGGTGTGGGCAGGAGTTTGACAGTGATCTCCACGGCGATGCCGAACAGGCCCTCGGAGCCGATAAAGGCGGCCAGCAGGTCCGGGCCCAGGTCATCGACCGTCAGCTCCACAAGCTCGCCGTCCATGGTCAGCACGGTCACCGAGTGAACATTGTTGATGGTCAGTCCGTACTTCAAACAGTGCACGCCGCCGGCGTTCTCGGCGACGTTACCGCCGATGGAGCAGGCCAGCTGGGAAGACGGGTCCGGTGCGTAAAAGAGGCCGTGTTCGGCCACGGCATCGGAAATCGCCAGATTGCGCACCCCGGGCTGCACCCGGGCCAGTCGCGCCTCGGCATCGATCGACAGCACCGCATCCAGGCGACTGGTGACCAGCAGCACGCCGGCCTCCACCGGTGTGGCGCCACAGGAAAGGCCGGTGCCGGCGCCGCGGGTGACGATGGGCACGCCCAACTCGCGGCAACAGCTCACCACCGCCTGTACCTGCGCGACAGAATCCGGCAGTACGGTCACCAGCGGCAGCGCCCGCACCGTGGGCAGGCCGTCACACTCAAAAGGCCGCAACTGCTCGGGCTCGATGAGCAGCGACTCGGCCGGCAACACCGCCGCCAGCGCCCGGATCAACGCGGTGCGATCGACCGCGGGCAGGGCGTCATCCAGTTTTTGATCGAAATTTCCGGTCATGTTCGCAGTATGAATGATTGGAACGGACTCACCAACACAGTGTCGGACAAAGCCCCTATCACTTAGACTATGCGCCCTTTAAATGGGCCTCTACACCAGATTCGAGGAATAACCATGGATTACGACCTGTTTGTCATCGGTGCCGGCTCCGGCGGGGTGCGGGCAGCCCGCATGGCGGCCGGCTTCGGCGCAAGAGTGGCGGTGGCGGAAGACCGCTATATGGGTGGCACCTGCGTGAACGTGGGCTGTGTGCCCAAAAAGCTGTACGTGTACGCCTCGGAGTTCAGCCACGCGTTTGAAGACGCCCGCGAATTTGGGTGGGACAGCCAGGTCCCGCGCTTCACCTGGGAAACCCTGCGCGACAATAAGAAGCAGGAGATCGGCCGACTCAATGCCATCTACGACAATCTGCTCGGCGGCGTCAACGCCGAGGTGATCAACGGCCGCGCCCGCATCGTTGACGCCCACACGGTGGAGGTCAACGGCCAGCAGTACACGGCGGAGAAGATCCTGGTGGCGACCGGCGGCTGGCCGCGCCGCGACCACCGCCCCGGCGCCGAATTGGGCGTGACGTCCAACGAGATCTTCGACCTGGAAGAATTTCCCCAACGCATCCTGATTGCCGGCGGCGGCTACATCGCCGTGGAGTTCGCCGGCATCTTCAGCGGCCTCGGCGCCCAGGTCACGCAACTCTACAGGGGGCCGTTGTTCCTGCGCGGTTTCGACCAGGATATCCGCGAGTTTGCCGCCCAGGAGCTGCCCAAATCCGGTATCGACCTGCGTTTCAACACTGTCATCGACACCATTGAGCGTACCCCCGACGGCCTGCTGTGCAAGCTGTCGGACCGCACCGAGATTCTTGTCGACCAGGTGCTCTACGCCATCGGCCGCGAGCCCCATACCGAGGGTCTGGGGCTGGAGAACGTGAATGTCGAACTGGACGAGAAGGGCTATATCAAGGTCGACGACGAGTTCCGCACCAGCGAGCCTTCGATTTTCGCGGTCGGCGATATCATCGGCGGCATGGAACTGACCCCGGTCGCCCTGGCCGAGGGCATGTCTTTTGCCCGCAAGCAATACGGCCCGAAACGGAAAGAGGTGGAGTACGATTTCATTCCCTCGGCGGTATTCTGCCAGCCCAACATCGGCACCGTCGGCTTCACCGAGGAGCAGGCGCTGGCGGAGTTCGGTGAGATTACTCTCTACAAGTCGAGCTTCCGGCCCATGAAGCACACCATCAGCGGCCGCGACGAGAAGACTTTCATGAAGCTGATCGTCGACAAGGCCAGCGACCGGGTGGTGGGCGTCCACATGATGGGCCCCGATGCCGGTGAGATCATCCAGGGCATTGCCATCGCCCTCAAGGCCGGCGCCACCAAGGCCACCTTTGACGCCACTATCGGCATTCACCCGACCGCGGCGGAAGAGTTCGTGACCATGCGGGAACCCTGGACGCCGTGAGGCTCGTCCGCTAGTGGAGATCTGGCAGCTGGGGCTGCTGTCCGCCATCGGCGTGGTGGCGGGCTTCCTCAACGTCATGGCCGGCGGCGGCTCACTGCTGACCGTGCCGGTCATGGTGTTCATGGGCGTGCCGGGGCCGGTGGCCAACGGTACCAACCGCATCGCCATCCTGGCCCAGAACATTACCGCGGTGACCGCCTTCTTCCGGCGCGGCTTTTCCGACTTCAAGCTGAGCCTGACACTGGCCGCCTGCGCCCTGCCCGGCGCGGTGGCCGGTGCCCTGGCGGGGACGCGCCTGGAGGGTGCCTGGTTCAACCGGGTGCTGGCGATCATCATGCTCGGCGTGATGCTGGTCATGGCCACCGGCGGCAACAGAAAGAATCGCGAAGCCGGGGGCGAACCCAGCCGCCGGCAACTGCTGTGGGGGCACATCTGCATGGCGGGGGTCGGCTTCTACGGCGGATTCATCCAGCTTGGTGTGGGCTTCATCATCATGCCGGTGCTGCACCGGGTCATGGGCCTGGACCTGGTGCGCACCAATATGCACAAGGTCTTCATCGTCATGAGCTATACCGTGGTGGCGCTGCTGATATTTGCAAGCCAGGTCGAGATTCTATGGATTGTCGGCGCGGCGCTGGCGGTGGGCAATTCCATCGGCGGCTGGATCGCCACCCATGTACAACTCGAACGCGGCGAAGGCATCGTTAACCTGGTGCTCAACACGGTACTGGTGCTATTCATCATCAAACTGCTGTTCTTCCCCTGAGCCGGCGACGGGGGCCGCAAACCTCTGTCTGCTCGGTATCTAAGGCTCTTGACGAGGGGAATTGAATTTAGAAAATATGCCCCGCGATCGAACTGGACGTGCACTGGGAGTGTTGCATGATCAACGTGAAAAACCTTGCGCGCGCCTACGGAGACTTTCTCGCCGTAAACGGAGTGTCTTTCGACATCTCTGACGGCGAAATTGTCGGTCTCTTAGGCCACAACGGCGCCGGCAAGACCACCATCATGAAGATGCTGAGCGGCTATCTCGAGCCCTCGGCGGGCTCCATCTCCATCGAAGGTGTTGACCTGGCAGATAATCCCCAGGCGGTACAGGCGCGACTGGGCTACCTGCCGGAAAACCTGCCGGTCTACCCGGATATGGCGGTGGCCGATTACCTGGACTATGCCGCCACCCTGAAGGGCCTGGAAGACGAAACCCTGCGGCAGGCCATTCGCCAGGCGGTGCGCGACACAGACTTGCAGGCCAAGCTGCTGGACCCCATCAACACCCTGTCGCGGGGCTATCGCCAGCGGGTCGGCGTGGCCCAGGCGCTGCTTGGCTCGCCCCGGGTGCTGATCCTCGATGAGCCCACCAACGGCCTGGACCCGACCCAGACCCAGCACATGCGCGAGCTGATTCAGGCGCTGGCCCGGCACGCCACCGTGATTCTCTCCACTCACATCATGCAGGAAGTGGACGCCATCTGTGACCGGGTATTGATACTCAACGCCGGCAAACTGGTGGTGGATCAGCGCCTCGATGCGCTGCGCAACGTCGGCAAGCTGCTGCTGAAAACCAGCCTTAGCGCCAATCGCCTGCGCGAACTGTTGCCCGAGCAGATGATCAGCGAGCACCCCGACGGCCTGCGCGTCAGCCTGGCCGATGCCACCGACGGTGACGCCCTGGCGGCGAAGATTGCCCGCGCCGTCAATGAGGCCGGCGGCGAGCTGTACAGGCTTGCGCCCGAGCGCCGGGACCTGGAGGCAGTGTTCCGCGAGGTGAGCCAGGACGGCAGCCGGGACACCGGTGAGGAGGGTCGCCAGCATGCTGCTTAAGGCCTCTATCCGGCGCGTCGCACAAAAGGAAATCACTCTGTTCTTCGCCTCCCCGGTCGCCTGGCTGTTCCTGGGTAGCTTTGCTGCGGTCACCCTGTTCGCCTTCTTCTGGGGCGAAGCGTTCTTCGCCCGCAACGTGGCCGACGTGCGCCCGCTGTTCGAGTGGATGCCCATCCTGCTGATCTTCCTGGGCTCGGCGCTGACCATGCGCATGTGGTCCGAGGAGCGGCGCACCGGCACCCTCGAGCACGTCATTACCCAGCCGTTGCCCCTATGGCATTTCGTGGCCGGCAAGTTCCTGGGCTGCGTTGGCCTGCTGATCCTGGCCCTGCTGATCACCCTGCCTCTTCCCATGACCGTGTCACTGCTGGGAAACCTGGACTGGGGCCCGGTGCTGGCCGGCTACCTGGCAACCCTGCTGCTGGGGGCGGGCTATATCAGCATCGGCCTGTTCGTCTCTTCCCGCAGCGACAACGCCATCGTCAGCCTGATTGGCTCAGTGCTGCTGTGCAGCCTGCTGTACCTGGCCGGTACCGCGACCTTTACCGGCTTTTTCGGCAACTTCGCGGGGGAGCTGCTGCGCGGCCTGTCCACCGGTGCGCGCTTTGAATCCATCACCCGCGGCGTTATCGACCTGCGCGATCTGGTGTACTACCTGAGCCTGGTGGTGATTTTCCTGAGCCTCAATGTCTACGGCCTGGAGAGCGAGCGCTGGGCCCGCGGCGCCGCCCACGCCGGCAAGCACAGCCACCACCGCCGCTGGCGCACGGCGACCGCCTTGCTGGTGGCCAATGCCCTGGTGGCCAACCTGTGGCTCAGCCAGGTCAGCCTGCGCGCCGATGTGACCGAGGGCAAGCTGTACTCGATCTCGGACGCCACCCACGACTACCTCGACCGGCTGCAGGAACCTCTGCTGTTGCGCGGCTACTTCAGCGCCAAAACCCATCCCCTGCTGGCGCCGCTGGTGCCGCAGCTGCGCGACCTTCTGAAGGAGTACGAAGTCGCCGGACGCGGCAAGCTGCGGGTCGAGATTGTCGACCCGGTGGACGACCCGGCGCTGGAGGAAGAGGCCAACCAGAAGTACGGCATCCAGTCGGTACCCTTCCAGGTGGCCGATCGCTACCAGGCGGCACTGGTAAATTCGTATTTCAACGTGCTGGTGCAGTACGGCGACAGCTTCGAGGTGCTGGGCTTCGGCGACCTGATCGAGGTCAAAGCCGGCACCACCACGAGCCTGGAAGTGCGGCTGCGCAACCCCGAGTTTGACCTGACGCGGGCCATCAAGCAGGTGCTGAACAGCTACGCGGCCGGCGGCAAGCTGTTTGACAGCATCCCCTCGGACATCCAGTTCACCGGCTATGTGTCCGCCGACGAGTTGCTGCCGGAGACGCTGGTCGCCTACCGCGAGGCTATTACTGCAGAGCTCGAGGCCCTGACAGCGGAGTCCGGCGGCCGCTTCAGCGTGCGCTTTATCGAGCCCGAGGCAGACGGCGGCGCGGTAGCCGAGCGCATCCGCGAGGAGTGGGGTTTCCGGCCCATGACCACCAGCCTGCTGGATGACGAATCCTTCTATTTCTACCTGACCCTGGAGGACGATCGCCAGGTGGTGCAGGTGCCCACCGACTTCGAGCCCGAGGGCTTCCGCCAGGCGCTGGACGCCAGCCTCAAGCGCTTCGCCCGCGGCTTCACCAAGGTGGTGGCCTACAGCGCGCCGCAGCTGAATCCGCAGATGGCCCAGTTCGGCATGAGCGGGCCGACCTTCCGTAACCTGGAGACGGCCATCACCGAGAACCACACCATCCGTATGGAAGACTTAAGCGATGGCACAGTCACCCCGGAGGCCGACCTGCTGGTAGTGGTGGCACCGGAAAACCTCGATGACAAGGCGCTGTTTGCCATCGACCAGTTCCTGATGCGCGGCGGCAGTGTGACCTTGGTAACGTCACCCTTTATCTCCCGCGTTGCCGGCGACAGCCTGGCCATGATGAACCGGGTCAGCGGGCTGGACGACTGGCTGGACCACCACGGCCTGAGCGTCGAGGAGTCCCTGGTGCTGGACCCGCAGAATTCCGCCTTTCCGATCCCGGTCACCCGCGAGGTCGGGGGTTTCCGCTTCCAGGAGGTGCGCATGGTGGACTACCCCTTCTTCGTGGACGCCCGAGAGCCGGGGCTCAACCCAGCCCACCCGGTGACCTCGGGCATTCCCCAGATCACTCTGGCTTGGCCCTCGCCTATCGCATTGGATGAGGAAAAGCAGACCGGCCGCGAGGTCGTGCGGCTGATCGAGTCCTCCGCCGGCGCCTGGACCGATACCGGTATGGATGTGCTGCCGCGGGTGACCGACAGCGGTGTCAGTGGCTGGGAAGCTCCCGCCAACACCGCACCCCAGCTCCTGGGTGTGGCGGTCAGCGGTCAGTTCTCTTCCTACTTTGCCGGCAAACCCTCGCCGTTGGCCGGCACCGCGGACGCGGGCGACGAGGGCGGCAGCGAAAAGCCACCGGCGGTCGCCAGCGTCATCGAGCGCTCCCCGGAATCAGCGCGGCTGGTGCTGTACAGCTCCAATGAGTTTCTCACCGACCAGATCCTCGGCACTATGAGCTCCATGACCGGCGCCCAATACCTGGGGCCGCTGGAACTGATTGCCAACAGCCTGGACTGGGCGCTCGAGGACGAGGGCCTGCTGGGTATCCGCTCGCTGGCACATTTCAATCGCAGCCTGCCGCCGCTGGAGAAAGACGCTCAGCTGTTCTGGGAATACCTGAATTACGGCCTGGCCGTGCTCGCTCTGCTTGCGGTTGGACTGTGGCAACGGGCGAGCCGGCGTGCCCGCAGCCGCCTCTACCAGGCGAGCTACGGCGCCGTTACTGAAGGAGGCGCCGCAGCCCATGGAAGCGCCGCAGCCCGAGGAGAAGCAGCATGAATCGCCTGACATCCCTGCTGGCCGGCGCACTGGCCTTGCAGCTATTGCTGGCGGTCGCTCTGTTCTGGCCGCGGGAAAACCCCGGTGAGGCCGATGCCCGGGCGGTGCTGCTCGACCTGGCCGCCGGCGAGGTCGACCTGCTGATCATCAGCAGTGCGGAGGACAGCCTGCTGCTGCGCAGGGACGCTGACGGCTGGGTCATGCCGGATTATCACAAGCTGCCGGTACAGGAGAGCCGCGTAAACCGCGTGCTGCTGGATTTGCCGGCCCTGCCTCGCGGCTGGCCGATCGCCGACAGCGCCAACGCCGCAGCCCGCTTCGAGGTGGCCGAGGCCGGGTACCAGCGCAGGGTGAGTTTTTACAGCGGCGAAGAGGCCAGGGCAGAGTTATTCGTAGGTACCTCACCCGGCTTCCGCAAGGTGCACGTACGCCCCGTCGGTGACAAGAGAGTCTACGCGGTGGAGTTCAACAGCTTCGAGCTACCGGTCAACCCGGACGAGTGGCTGGACAAGTCCTTGCTACAGATCCGCGATCTGAAGGCTATCGAGGGCTTGGACTACCGGCTCGAGTTCGACGGTGAAGGCTGGCGTGGCGACGACGGGCGGATACCCGACACCGAGAGCGTCGATGCCCTGGTCAACGGCCTCGGCGGCCTGCGGGTGAGCGGGGCGGCCGACATCGCTACCGCCAGCCTGCTGGCAGAGCTCGACGCGCCACCCACCCTGCAGGTGGCCGCGACTGGGGGCAGCTACCACTTCCGCCTCTACGAAATGGAGGACAGTTACTTCATCCAGCGCGAGGACATCCCGGTGTACTTCAGCCTCAGCGCCTACGACTACGATCGCCTCAACGATGTCGACGCCGAGGCCTTGTTCGCCGGCGAGAACGATGAGGAAGCGGAGGTCGACGGCGCCGGCGAGTAATCGCCGGCGTTGAGAATTATTCTTATTTACTTTCCGGGGTGGCCTCCCTACACTCTGTCGTTCGCGATTCGCAGGTGTCTATGAGTACATCCCTTTGGTCCCTCCGGGCCGGCGACCGGGGCCGCATCACCGGCTTTGATGACGCGCTGGCCGAAACCTACCGCATTCGACTGATGGAGCTGGGCTTCCACCCCGGTGAAACCGTTGCCTGCCTGCAGGCACCTGCCTTCGGAGCACCCAAGGTGTTCCGGGTGTCCAATACCGTGTTCTCCCTCGACAACGAGGTCGCCACCCACATTAACGTCGAGACCGACGCAGCGTGAGCAAGGTCATTCTTATCGGCAGTCCGAACTCGGGCAAGAGCCTGCTGTTCAACCGCCTGACCGGCCTGTCGCAGAAGGTGGCGAATTTTCCGGGGATCACCGTTGACGTGGCCACCGGAAAACTCACCGGCGCACCGGAACTGTCGCTGATGGACTTCCCGGGCACCTACTCCCTGCAGCCGATCTCCGGTGAGGAGCGGGTCGCCACCGAGTATTTCACCCGGGCCCTGGACGACCCGGAGGTCTCCCAGGTGCTTTGCCTGGTGGATATCACCCGCCTGGAGAAAAGCCTGTACTTCACGCTGCAGGTGGTGCGCGAGTGCGCGCGCCACGGCAAGCGCGTCCTGGTAGTCGCCAACATGATGGACGTGCTGAAGCGGCACGATATGAGCGTCGACCTCCAGGGGTTGGCGGCAGACATCGGCGCGCCCATCCTGCCAATCTCGGCACGTACCGGTGAGGGCCTCGAGACAGTGGTCGCGGAGTTGCGCAACAGCTCTGCCGAGGTGCGCAACAACCCGGCACTGGTCGAGACCCCGGATGCCCTGCTGCGGGGCAACGCCCACCAGTTGGCCCACAAGTATGGCCCCCGGGGCGACCTGCTGGTGAAAACCCAGGCCCGGCTGGATGCTTTCTTCCTGCATTCAGCGCTGGGCGGCTTCGCTTTTTTCGGCATCATGTTCCTGCTGTTCCAATCGATCTTTACCTGGGCCGCACCCGCCATGGACGCGGTGGAAGCAGGTCTAGGCGCGCTCGCCGACTGGCTGGTGCCCATGATCGGACCGCAGCTGGCAAAAGACTTCACCAGCGATGCGATCTTCAGCGGCATCGGCGCCTTCCTGGTGTTCGTGCCGCAGATTTTCGTGCTGACCTTCGTCATCGGCCTGCTGGAGGACTCCGGCTACATGGCCCGGGCGGCGCTCATCTGCCACAAGCCCCTGCGCCTGTTCGGCCTTACCGGCAAGAGTTTTATTCCCATGCTGTCGGGCGTGGCCTGCGCCATCCCCGGCATCTACGCGGCGCGTTCGGTGGACTCCCCCAAGAAGCGCCTGCTGACCTACATGGCCATCCCGCTGATGCCCTGTTCGGCACGGCTGCCGGTCTACACCCTGCTGATCGCCGCCTTCATTCCCAATACCACGGCGCTGGGTGGCCTGGTGGGCCTGCAGGGCCTGGCCATGTTCTGCACCTATTTCTTCGGGATGTTCACCGGACTGATCGTTACCGGGCTGGTATCCCGCACCCGGGAAGACCACTACACCGACCTGCCCTTTGTGCTGGAGATGCCGCCCTACCGTCTGCCGGCGCTGCCGCCGCTGCTGCGCAACTGCTGGAACCGCTGCCGCCACTTCATCACCAAGGCGGGCGCCATCATTTTCACGGTGACGGTCGTGGTCTGGTTCCTGGGCTACTTCCCCAACTACGGCGCCGACCTCGGCGAATCCTGGCTGGGACAGATCGGCAGAGTCGTGGAACCCCTGTTCGATCCGCTGGGGCTGGACTGGCGTTACGGTGTGGCAATCATGACCTCGTTCCTGGCCCGGGAGGTGTTCGTCGGCACCCTGGGCACTATGTTCGGCATCGAGGGGGCCGATGAAAACATGGTGCCGCTGGTCGACCAGATCCAGGCCAGCGGCCTGCCGCTGGCCTCCGGCGTCGCTCTGCTGTTCTTCTTTGCCATCGCCCTGATGTGTGTTTCCACCCTGGCGATACTGGCCCGGGAAAGCGGCTCCTACCGGCTCGCGGTAAAGCTGTTCCTGGCCTACGGCGCGATGGCCTACCTGGGCGCCATCGGCGTGTTCCAACTGGTCAGCTTGTTCAGCGGCTAATACTGCGCCTAAGCTTACGCATGCTTCGCACTCTTGCCCGGTTCTGCCTGCTGGCGCTGGCGGGCTGTGCGTCCGTGCCGATGGATTACCCCCGGGAGGAAAGCTACCGCATGCCGCTGGATACGCAGTCACCCCTCGGGCGTTTTGCCGAAGACTGGCGAAGCACACACCGGGAGAAGTCCGGCTTCCAGACCCTCGGCCGGGGGCTGGACGGACTGGGGGCGCGGCTGCGCGCCCTGGACCTCGCGCAGCACTCGGTGGACGCCCAGTACTTTCTTATCAAGCCTGACGACGCCGGCCAGCTGTTTGTGGGCAAGCTGCTGCGCGCTGCCGACCGCGGTGTGCGGGTGCGCCTGCTGATAGACGATGTGTTCACGCCGCGCCGGGACCAGGTGCTGGCCACGCTGTCGTCCCACCACAATATCGAGATTCGCCTGTTCAACCCGCTGTCGCGCCAGTCGCCGGCCTTCTGGAGCCTGCTGTGGGACTTCCAGCGCAGTAACCGGCGCATGCACAACAAGTCCTTTGTAGTGGACGGTGCTATTGCCATTGTCGGCGGGCGAAACATCGCCGCCGAGTACTTCGAGCTCAAGGAAGATGGCAACTTTGATGATTTGGAGGTACTGGCCGCCGGGCCCATCGTCGATGAGATTGCCGAAAGCTTCGACGAGTTCTGGAACTCGCGGCTGAGCCTGCCGGTGGAGGCGCTCGGCCGCACCGCTGAAGCCGAGAAGCTGGACCTGTGGCGCGAGATCATGGTCGAGGTGGTGGCCGGCGAGCGCAGCAGTGCCTACGGCAGAGCCACCAGCAGTGAACTGCTCGATGACCTGTTTGCAGGCCGGCAGGCGCTGATCGCTGCGCCAGCCCGAGCGGTGTCCGACCGGCCGGAAAAGCTCAAGGTCGCACGCGGCACCCAGGAGGAGCTGATCGTCGGTGCGGCGCTCGCCGACGTGGTGCAGAACGCGCAACGGGAAGTCACCATCATCACGCCCTACTTCCTGCTGCAGGCGCCGGGTCGCGAACTGCTGAAAGCCAAGGCCGCCGAAGGGGTCAGGATTCGCCTGATCACCAATTCCCTGGCCTCCACCAACCATGTGCCGGTACATGCCCACTACCGCAAATACCGTCGCGAGCTGCTGGCCGCCGGGGTTGAGATTTACGAGCTGCGCGCCGACCGGCAGCCGGGAAGCGAGGACCCGAACCCTGAGCGTATGACCCTGCACACCAAGGCCTTTGAGATGGACGGAACAACCCTGGGGCTGGGTTCGGTCAACCTCGACCCGCGCTCGCTGGAAATCAATTCCGAGCTGGTAATCTTCATCGACTCGCCGGAGCTCAGCCAGCGCCTGCTTACCTTCCTGGACTCCGACCTGGCCGAGCTGACCTGGCGGCTGGCGCTGAACGAGGACCGCCGGCTGCGCTGGCACTACCGATCAGGTGAACTGGAGGAGGTTCGCTCCAGCGAACCCGGCGCCAGCCTGTGGCGCCGGTTCCAGGCTAACTTCTACAGGTTGCTGCCTATCGAGGGCCAGCTCTAGTTCAGTCCGTTTCGTCCTCCGCTTCGGGACCATACTTCTCAAACCAGCCGAGAATAGCGGCCACCTTGGCGATCAGCTGGCTGGGCCGGCGGGCGATACTGTGGGACGCGCCCGGGATACGCACTAGCGCAGTATCCACGCCGCGCAGCATCAGCGCCGCGTGATACTGCTCCGATTCCCACATGGGCGTGCGCCAGTCCGCTTCCCCGGTCAACAGCATGGTGGGCGTGGTAACGTTACCCACCAGCGCCAGCGGTGAGCGTTCCCAGTATTGCTGGACATCGTCCCAGGGCATTTCGGTAAACCAGTAGCGGCTGAAGTAGTCAGGGTTGTCGGCGCTGAGGGCGAAGCTGATCCAGTTGATCACCGGTTTGGCCACTACCGCGGCGCGGAAGCGATCGGTCTTGCCCACGGTCCAGGCAGTCAGCACACCGCCACCGCTGCCGCCGGTGACGTACAGGCGCTCTGTGTCGATGGAGCCTTCGGCGATCACTGCATCTACCGCACTCATCAGGTCATCGTAGTCCTGGCTGGGGTAGTTCTTGTCGATCTCCAGCGCAAACTCGCTGCCGTAGCTGGTACTGCCGCGGGGATTGACGTACACCACCACGTAGCCGGCTGCGGCAAATAGCTGAATCTCGGCGGCGAAGTGCGGGCCGTAGGCAGTGTGCGGGCCGCCGTGAATCTCGAGGATCAGAGGGTAGGTCTCATCCTTGTCGAAACCGGGCGGGTAGGCCACCCAGGCCTGCACCGGCTTGCCGTCGTAGCTGGATTCCACCCACAGCTCCTTGATGCGGGCCATGTCCCGATGACCCACCAGGTTGTCGTTGAGGGCGGTCACCGTCCGCGGTTCGCCGGTGCCGCGACCGATGGCCAGCTCGGCGGGCCGCTGGGGGTCGCCGGTGGTAATGGCAAACACGTTCTTGCCACCCACGGCAAAGTCGGCGCCGGTGTAGGGACGGCTCAGGGACAAGCCGGTGAGCGCATCGCTGATGTCGGTTTTCCTTCCGCGCAGGTCCACTTTCGCGAGCTTCGACAGGCCCTGGTCGTCATAGCTGATGTACAGGCTTCGGCCGTCAGATGCCCACTCCAGGCCGTCGACGCTGCGATCCAGATCGCCCAGCAGCACCCTGGGTTCACCGCCGTCCAGGTTCATAACATGTAGCTGAAAATGTTGGTCGCTGAGCTGCCTGTCATCAAAGCCCAGCCAGGCCAGGCGCTTACCGTCCGGAGAGACGCGGGGCGCGATGTCGAGACCGTCGCGATCGGTCAGCGCGGCGATGGCGCCGTCCGCCAGCGATACGCGGTACAGCTCGGTGCGCAGGGGACTGCGACGCCAATCGTCGTGACGGTTGCCCACGACGATCAGGCTCTTGCCGTCATCGGCCCAGGTCGGGCTGCCATAGTTGAACTCACCCTCCGTCAGCTGGCGCGGTGCACCACCGGCGGCGGGCACCACGAATACGTGGGTGTAACCCAGCGGCAGGGTGCCCGCGCCGTCGGCGCGGAAGGGAATCCGGTCGACCACGGTGGGCGGCTTAGCCCACTCAGCGCCTTCCGGGGCGGCGGGCATCTTGCCGATGGTGGTGGGCTTGGCCGGCACCATCATGGTGAAGGCCAGGTATTTACCGCCCGGTGACCAGGCCAGATTGCCGGGGCCCTTGGCCTCACGGGTCAGCTGCAGGGTTTCCCCGCCATCCA
>JANQGK010000229.1 GCA_028277365.1 Halieaceae bacterium
CGTCGGGCTCCAGCAAAGCCTGCAGCACAAACAGCATCACCAGCACCAGCACCAGGCCCCGGGCAAACCCGAACACGGTACCCAGCATCCTGTCCGCCCCGCTCAGGCCGGTGGCCTTGATCACCTGCGCCAGCAGCGTATTAACCAGGGAGCCCAGCATCAGCGTGCACAGGAAGAGTATCATGTAGCCCGCCGCGTACCGAACCGGGTCGTTGCTGATGTAGTCACTCAACAGCAGGCTCATACGGCCGGCAAAGGCCGTGGAAATCAGAAACGCCGCCACCCAGGCACCCAGCGACAAAGCCTCTTTCACAAAGCCGCGCTTGAGGCTGAGCAGGGTCGACAGGGCGACGATGCCGAGTATGGTCCAGTCCAGCCAGCTCATTCCCGCTCAGGGAACGTAGCGCGCAATTAGCGCGCTTACGTTCAACTGCTTGTCGATATCCCGTTTCGTTGCCGCCAGCTTCTCGCGCTCGAACACCGGCCCGATGAACACCCGGTACAGCACCAGGTCGTCGCGGCGAATGGCGCGGTGATAGGCCTTGTAACCCTGGCCGATCAGATCTGCGGTCAGCCGGTCGGCCTTTTCGCGGCTGCTGACGGAGGCCACCTGCAGCACCCAGGCGACGGGGATGCCCTGCTCGTCGAGGGCCGGACTAGCCGGCGCAGGCTGGCTGTCGTCCGCCGCGGGCAGAGCCGGCACGGCGGCAGCTTTGGCTTTTGGCTCAGGCTTGGCTTTAGGTTCAGGCTTGGCTTTAGGTTCTGTTTTCGGCTTGGGTTGTGGCTGCGGCGCCGGCTGCCGGCCAGTTACCGCCGGGGGCGTCTCATCCGCCGCTGCGGATACCGCGGCAATTTCCGCCGGGCTGGGTTGCGGCGCAGGCCGCACCGGTTCTACGCCCTTGATGGGCTGCGGGGCGGGTATGGCCACGTCTTCCAGTGCCGGCATGGGCTCGAGCTGGGTCTCGCGATCCAGTGAGCCGCGTTCACCTTCTACGAAGAAGACCGGCCAGAAAATCACGCCCAGCGCAATCAGCACCAGGGCGCCCACCAGCCGCTGTTTAAGAATATCGTTCACGCCTTTCCAGGCCCCTCCCCCAGGAGCTCCATGAAGCCGGCCACGGTGTAAAAAGAGCCGAACACAACTACGGTTCCTTCTTCACCCGAGGCCTGTATGGCCTGCCAGGCCCGCGCGACGCTATCGCAAAGCGCTACCCGGTGCGCGCCGGCTTCCTCCAGGACCCTCGCGACATCACCCGCTGGCAGTGCCCGCGACACGCCGGGCAGGGCGGGCAGAAACCAGTGCGCAAAGGCCTCTGAACAGGGCGAGATCATAGCATGGATGTCCTTGTCGGACAGGACGGCAAACAGCGCCAGGCGCGGGCCCGGAACTTCCCGCTCCAGCCAATCCAGCAGGTTGGCAATCGCCGCAGGATTGTGGGCCACGTCCAGCAACACCCGGCGGCCCTGGTATTGCAGGCACTGCAGGCGGCCCGGTACGACCAGCTGCTCCAGTAGCCGCGCGAGACGCGCATCATCCACTGCCATGCCCAGCCGGGCTGCCGCCTCGCGGCCGGCAAACACGTTTTCCGCCCGCAGGGCCGAGGTCCCGGCCAGCTCGCCGTGCTCCACAGCTTGAAAAAAGCGGGCGCGGCAGTTGAGCTCCGCCAGCCTGTCGCGCACCGACCGCGGCGGGTCGGGGTCGGCGATAACCGCATCGATACCGGGTCGGAGAATACCCGCTTTCTCGCCGCCAATGGTCTCGCGGTCAGTGCCCAGCCAGGCCTCGTGATCGAGACTGATAGAGGTGATGACCGCCAGGTCCGCATCGATGATGTTAACGGCATCCAGCCGGCCTCCCAGGCCGACCTCCAGCACCAGCAGGTCCAGCGGCCGGCGGGCAAACACCCACAAGGCCGCCAGGGCGCCAAACTCGAAATAGGTCAAGGACACGTCGCCCCGCGCCGCCTCGATGGCTTCAAACGCCGCAGTGATGGCCGCGTCGTCGACCGGCACGCCGTTGACGCGGATGCGCTCGTTGTAGCGCAACAGGTGCGGCGAGGTGAACACGCCGACCGCGCGGCCGGCGTCCATGGCAATGGCTTCGAGTACCGCTGAGCTAGAGCCCTTGCCGTTGGTCCCGGCGATGGTCACTACCCGGGGTTCCGGTTGCAGTAGATTCAGGCGCCGGGCCACCTCACCAACGCGGGCGAGGCCGAGGTCGATGGGGTTGGGATGCAGTTGTTCGAGGTAGGTGAGCCACTCACCCAGGGTTTGCTGCCGCATTACACCCCGTTGGCGGTGGCCACGTGCCCGGTGAACTTCGACAGCAGGCGACCGATGGTGTCGCGCATGTCCCGGCGGTGCACAATCATGTCGATTGCGCCGTGGTCCAGCAGGAATTCACTGCGCTGGAAGCCCTTGGGCAGCTTCTGGCGAATGGTCTGCTCGATCACGTTGGGACCGGCAAACCCGGCCCGGGCATCGGGCTCAGCGATGTTCACGTCACCCAGCAGCGCCAGGCTCGCCGACACGCCGCCGTAGATGGGATCCGTCATCACCGACACATAGGGCACCGAAGACAGTTTGAGGCGCTCCAGTACGGCGCTGGTCTTGGCCATCTGCATCAGCGAAATCAACGCCTCCTGCATGCGGGCGCCTCCCGAGGCGCTGAAGCAGACCATGGGTATGCGCTCTTCCAGGGCAAGCTGCGCCGCTCGGGTAAATTTTTCGCCCACCGCGTAGCCCATGGAGCCGCCGTGGAAGCTGAAATCGAAGGCAGCCACCACCACCGGTATGCCCTGCAGGGTGCCGCGCATGGTCACCAGCGCGTCTTTCTCGCCGGTACTGCGCTGGGCGGCAGCCAGGCGGTCGCGATAGCGTTTGGTATCGCGAAACTTGAGCCGGTCGACGGGTTCCACGTCGGCGAACACCTCTTCCCTGCTCTCTTCGTCCAGGAAAACGTCGAGCCGGCGGCGGGCGCCAATGCGCATGTGATGGTCGCACTTGGGGCAGACGTCAGCGTTGCGCTCCAGGTCGGGGCGATACAGCACCGCCTCGCACTTCACGCACTTTTTCCACAGGCCCTCGGGCACCGTAGTCCGGCGCTCGCCGGCCTGCTTGCGGACCCCGGAGGGCAAAATCTTGTCGTACCAGCTCATTGTCTCTTGTCTGTCAGCTTCTTATTAAAGGGTTCAATCCGCCGCCTGGCGTTCAGCGCCGCCCACCGCCTCGAGCGGGGCCACGCTGTCGACGCCGGCGCGGATATCCGCGAGCAGCCTGGCCGCCGCTTCAAGGATTTCGTCCTGCCCAGCACCGGCGGCGGCGCGATCCGCCATCAGCTGCACCAGCGCACTGCCGACCACAACGCCATCGGCATCCCGCGCCACCCGTGCCGCTGACTCGGCATCCTTGATACCAAAGCCGACTGCCACCGGCAGCTGCGTATAGCGGCGGATCAAAGCCACATGCTCGGACACACTGTCGACATCCAGGTGACCGGCCCCGGTGACACCCTTCAAGGACACATAATAAACGAAGCCGGTGGCCACCTCAGTGATTTTTTCCACCCGCTCCGGGGGCGTGGTTGGGGCCACCAGGAAGATATTGTCCAGGCCCCTGCGTTTGAGCTCTGTGTTGAGCGCCTCCACCTCTTCCGGCGGCATATCTACCGTCAGCAGCGCGTCCAGCCCAGCCTCGCTGGCGCTATCGGCAAAGCGGGCGAAGCCCATACCTACCACCGGGTTGGCGTAACCCATCAGCAGCACCGGCGTGTCATTGTCCTGCTCGCGGAATTCCGCCACCATGGCCAGTGCATCGCGCAGCCGAATACCCTTGTCCAGGGCCCGTTCGTGACCGCGCTGGATGGTGGGACCTTCGGCCATGGGGTCGGAAAAAGGCACCCCCAGCTCGATGATATCCGCGCCCGCCTGCACCAACCGGTGCATCAGCGGCACGCTGATATCCGCCGCCGGATCGCCGGCCACCAGGTAGGGAATCACGGCCTTGCGGCCGCTGGCTGCCAGCTCGGCAAAACGCTTCGCAATCCGGCCAGGTTGATCGCTCACCACCGCCCCCTAAAGTTCGATGCCATCGAGGCGGGCGACAGTGTTAATGTCCTTATCGCCGCGGCCGCTCAGGTTCACCACGATCACCTGGTCGCGGCCCATGGTCGGTGCCAGGCGAGCTGTGTAGGCCAGCGCGTGAGCGGTCTCCAGGGCCGGCATGATACCTTCGGTACGGGTGACCTCGTGGAAAGCCGCCAGGGTTTCCGTGTCGTCTGCGGCCACGTATTCAACCCGGCCCATATCCTTCAACCAGGCGTGCTCGGGGCCGACGCCGGGGTAATCCAGACCCGCGGAGACCGAGTGGGTGTGCAGGATCTGACCGTCTTCGTCCTGCATCAGATAGGTCTTGTTCCCGTGTAGTACGCCGGGGGTGCCGGCGGACAGCGGCGCCGCGTGCCGGCCGGTAGCGAGACCGTCGCCGCCCGCCTCGACGCCGTACATCGCTACCCCCTCGTCAGACAGGAAGGGATAGAACAGGCCGATAGCATTGGAGCCGCCGCCGACACAGGCCACCAGCGCATCCGGCAGCTTGCCGGTCATTGCCAGCGACTGGGCCCGTGCCTCACGACCGATCACACTCTGGAAATCGCGTACCAGACGCGGGTAAGGCGCCGGCCCGGCCACGGTGCCAATAATGTAAAAGGTGTTGTCAACATTGGTGACCCAGTCGCGCATGGCCTCGTTCATGGCGTCCTTGAGGGTGCGGGTACCGGAAGTCACCGGCACCACTTCGGCGCCCAGCAGCTTCATGCGGTACACGTTGAGGGACTGGCGATGGACGTCTTCCTCGCCCATGAAGACATGGCATTCCATACCGAGGCGGGCGGCGATAGTGGCCGAGGCGACGCCGTGCTGGCCGGCGCCGGTCTCGGCGATAATGCGCTTCTTGCCCATATGCTTGGCCAGCAGAGCCTGGCCGACCGTGTTGTTGACCTTGTGCGCACCCGTGTGGTTCAGGTCCTCGCGCTTGAAGAAGATACGCGCGCCACCCAGCATGTCCGACCAGCGCTTCGCTTCGTACAGCGGAGACGGGCGACCGACATAGTGCGCGAGGTCCTCGTCGAACTCGCGCTGAAAGTCGGGGTCCCGGGATAGCCGGTTGTAAAGGCTGTCGAGCTCCTCCAGCGCGGCGATCAGCGTCTCGGATACGTAGCGGCCGCCGTAGTCGCCAAAGCGGCCGGCGTCATCCGGCGTGGCCGCCAACAGGTCGGTGGTAATCTGATTCATCTCTGTCTCTCGTCTTGAAGTCCGGTACCGCTCAGGTACCAGGACGGTTGCTGCTTGTTGCCAGGCGGCGCTCAAGGCCCTGCTGGTCGAGCTGTGCGTCCGCCAGCGCCACTGCGTCGGCAAACGCCGCAATGTGATCGGCCGACTTGATGCCGGGAGAGGCTTCCACGCCCCCCGAGACATCCACCGCGTAGGGCCGAAGGGCAGCGATAGCGCTGCCGACATTGCCTGCATCCAGGCCGCCGGCCAGCACCAGCGGCGCGGCCAACCCTGCGGGGACCAGCCCCCAGTCAAAGCGCTCCCCGGTGCCGCCGGGAACGCCGCGCTTGTATGCATCCAGCAACACCGCGGAGCCACCGGCATAACGGCCTATTTCAGCGGACACGTCCATGCCCGGACGAACCCGCAGGGCCTTCATCCAGGGGTATTGCAGACCCTCACAGTACTCGGGCGATTCGTCGCCGTGCAGCTGCAGCAGGTCCAGCGACAACTCGCCGGCCACCTCGGCTACCCAGCCGGCATCCGCGTCCACAAACAAACCTACCCTGGTGACCAGGGCGGGCGTTGCGGCAAGTACCGACTGCGCCTGCGCGACGCTCACAGCTCTCGGGCTTTGCGGGTAAAACACCAGGCCGATCGCGTCAGCGCCGGCGGCCGCGGCGGCCTGGGCGTCATGCGCTCGGGTAATACCACAAATCTTGATACGGGTGCGGGCCACGGCTACGGTTATGGTTACGGTTACTTCGGCAAGGGCGAGATAGTACCAGATGGGGAATGGCTATGCAGTCAGTCGGCGTCCGGAAGGAACCAGGGGCCCGGCGCGGGTGGCGTGAGCCCGAACTCATCGGGGTACTCCACTCCCACCAGATAAAGTCCGGCGGCCGGCGCCGTGTCCGGTGCCCGGGTCCGGTCCTTCAGAGCCAGCAGCTCACCCAGCTGTATTGCCTCCAGAGCACCCTTGCCCACGCTGATCAACGCCCCGGCGATATTGCGCACCATGTGGTGCAGGAAGGCATTGGCCTGGATGTCGATCACCACCAGGCTGCCGCGGCGATACACCTTTAGAAAGTCCACCCGCCGCATGGGCGTACTGGACTGGCAGGCCGCGGCCCGAAAGGAGGAAAAGTCCCGCTCACCCAGCAGCTGCTGTGCGGCCTCGTGCATACGCAGACTGTCCAATGGCTGCCGCACCCAGGCCAGGTAATCGTTGCCGATGGCCGGGCTGACCGGGTTGTTGTCAATCAGGTAGCGGTAGCGCCGGGACAGCGCACTGAAGCGGGCGTGGAAATCCCCCGGGACCAACTCGCCGCCGCGCACCGCTACCGTTCCCGGCAGGTTGGCGTTGGCACCCCGCAGCCAGGACTGCAGGGGCCGCGAGTTGTCGGCGTCGAAGTGCACCAGCTGTGCAGTGGCGTGCACGCCGGCGTCGGTGCGGCCGGCGCAATGCAGTCTTACGGGATGATTGGCGACAAAACCGAGCGCCGCTTCGAGTGCGCCTTGTACGCTGCTGACTTCACTGCCGCGCTGTAGCTGCCAACCGCTAAAACGGGTACCGTCGTACTCCACCCACAGGGCCACGCGCTGGGAAGCCGCGGAGACAGGGCTCGTCTCCGCGTCAGCGTCAGTCAATGCCCTCCAGCAGCTGGCGAGCTTCGCCCTGCTGGGCCTCGTTACCAGCCTCCGCGACTTCCTGGAGGATGCTGCGGGCGCCGTCGTGATCACCCATATCGATGTAAGCCCTCGCCAGGTCCAGCTTAGTGGCTATCTCGTCACCGTCGGCGGCGAATACCAGGCCGTCTTCTTCACCCGGCTCGGCAGTCATGTCGAGCTCCATATCGGCAAGGTTGTCATCGCCGTTGTCGCCCGAGAGGTCGAACTCTACACCGTCGAGATCCGAGCCTGTGTCGAGATCCGAGCCGCTGAGATCGAGGTCGTCTCCGTCGTCGAGGTCGGCACCGAGGTCTGACAGATCGCCATCATCGCCATCATCGTCGTCCAGCGACAGGCTCATGCTTTCCAGGTCTTCGACAGCCTCATCAGCGCCCAGCTCAGCACCCAGGCCCTCCAGGTCGGCCAGGAGGTCATCGTCGCCGGCATCCGCGGCCGCAGGCTCATCGGCCAGGCCGTCGAGCTCCAGGTCGGGAAGCTCAATCTCTTCCGGCTCGTCTGCGCTGTCCTCGGTCTCCAGCGTCAGCGAATCCAGAGCGGCGGCATTATCGTCTGCCCCCGGTTCGTCAGCGTCGCCGTCATCATCCGTAAGCAACTCGTCGAGTTCCAGGGCGGCGTCAGCGTCATCTTCCGTGTCTTCCAACTCCGGCTCGGAAGAGAAATCGATGCCGGTGTCATCATCCAGCTCCGCGCTTCCGGTATCGAGCTCCAGGCCTAGCTCTGTGCTGTCGTCATCAATACCCAGCCCGCCGTCTGTCTCCTCGATATCGAGACCCAAGTCGGCGGCATCGTCGTCGATTTCGGTAAGGGAGGTATCGTCAAGGTCCAGACCGGTATCGCTGTCATCGGCACCCGCGTCGTCCAGGCCGAGATCCAGGTCGAGGGAATCCTCTGCCTGGGCAGCACCGCCACCGCTATCACCCATAGTCGCCCGCGCAGCTTCTACGTCAGCGGCGCTAATAGTCGGTTCCGGCAGGTCGTCGAGCCAGACTTCACCGCCGTCCACGGCCTCCAGCAGTGAGCGCGCGCGCTGTAGCAGATTTTCGTCACCAATCACCTGCATATCGGCATATTGCTGCTGGAACTCGCCACTCTCGCCCATCTCCACACAGGCTTCCATCAGCTTCATGCGGAAACCCGTGTTGGCCGGTTCAACGGCAATGGCAGATTTGAGCAGATCTACTGCCTGCGGGAAGCGCCCATAGGCGATGTAGATGTCGGCCTCTGCGAGCGCATCGCCGGATTCAAACTGGGCGGCGTACTGCTCGTCGGCACCGGAGTAGCCACCCGCGGCGGGGGCAGGCGTATCGATCTCGGCGGCCCCGCCCTCGGCGTCCTCGTCAAACTCATCGATCACCAAGCTGTCTTCGGTGAGGCTGACATCGGCGAACTCATCAGTACCGCCGACGGCGGCTGCGGTGACCGGTAGCTCCTGATCCTTCTTACGGCCCGGCAGGTTCGGCAGTGGCAGCTTGTCGCGCAGCAGGAACAGCGCCAACAGCACCAGTACCAGCACACCTCCCGCAATATAGAGGATGTTCTGCATGACCATGTCGAGGATGGTCGGCTGCGGGGGCGCAACGGGCTGGGGGGGTGCCGGCTGGGGCGCAGCTGGCGGGGGAGCAGCCGCCGCTTCAGGCTGAGCCTGCGGGGCGGGTTCCGCCGGAGTCAGCTCAGGCGCCTCCAGTGCCTCGATGGTGCCCTCCCGTTCGGCGGGCATTTCCACCTCGCCACCGGCTCGCTCCAACGCCTCCTGCAGCGCAGCTATCTGTTCGTCTTTCAGGGAGATCAGGCGCTCCTGCATCTCCATTTGATCTGCCATCGCCGACAGGCGGGTCCCCAACTCGGTGTTCTCCCGCCGGGCGCGGTCCAGATCTTCCATTCGAGCACTGATATCGCCACCCATGGGGGTGTCATCTGTACTGTCGACGCCGGCAATCTGCAGGTGGCCTTCTCCACTGTCGCTGCCGGCCACACCGGACACATCGAGGCCCTCGGAAGCGTCCAGGCGATCGACACTGCTGACACCGCTCTGCCAGCGCCGGGTCTGCCGCTGCACCTCGGCAACCGCCTCCTCAAAGCTCTGGGGCGTAATATCACCGGCGGTCGGCATGCGCAGGATGTAACCCGCCTTCAACTGATTGATGTTGCCGCCGATAAAGGCTTCCGGGTTCATGCGCTGGATATCGAGCATGGTCTACTGCACGCTCGCACCGGCAGGGCGTCCGGCGTCAGCGATCTTCCACAAAGTGTCGGCGCGCTGTACCAGATACTGCTCGCCGCTGATGGGACGGTCGGTGGCGCGGGCGTCGTAATTCCGCTGCGAGGGAGCACGGGCTGCCGGAGCGCTCGCCTGCTGCGGCGGGCGGCTCGCCGGCTCGCCGCGGCCGGGGCGCCCGGCACGGCGCTCGGACGTAGAGGCGCGGGCGGTAATGCCGCTGTCGTCGCCAACGAAAATCGGCGGATCGAGCAGGACGGTGTATTCGCGCAGCAGCCGGCCGGAGGGCCAGCGGGCTTCCACGATAAAATCCAGATAGGGTTCGCGCACCGGGTCGGAAGAGCGAATCTGCAGCAGAGCGCCGCCACTGGGCGTGCCGATCACTTCAAAACGCAGGCTCGTCAGAAAGTAGGCGCGCTCAACCCCGGCGCGAGCGAAATCCTCGCGGGTGGCGAGGCGCACGCGAATCTGGCTGGGATCGAGATCACCGATCTCCAGCAGCTTGACCTCGGCGATCAGTGGCTCATTCAGATAAGACTTGAGCGTCAGTTCCCCAAGCCCCAAAGCGGCAGCCATTCCCGGACTCAGCAGTCCGAAAACGAGAAGCACTAACGCACACTTACGCTTCATAAAGTCGCCTTATTATTCTAATGACCGTTTTACCACTTTCCCCTAGATAACGGTCGTTTCACCAAACCAACAACGTTGTCTCATGCTGGAAGCCCAGGGCTTCTGTGCACACAACCGCCTGATCAGTCGGTTCGCAGCTTACTCAGTCCCCTTTTTTTCTGCGAGCTATAAATGTCGAAATGTGACGTTTTGTGCGAATAATCGGGCCATTTCGCCGACGACGCGTCCGATACCGCCCATTAGCGCATCGCTGGCACCGTCTCGTCGTTGTCTCGTCCCGGTGTCATTGCTACCACTTTTGATGCCGCTTACGACGACATTATCAGTGGTACTCTCGTTCGCAATTTCACCGGCAACGCTGTTACCGCTGGCCAGGTTTAAACGGCAAAACCTAGAATATTCCTACACTTACGGGCGTAAGTATCTTTTATAAATAAGTTTTTAGCAAGCACTCGGCAATCTGCACGCTATTGAGCGCGGCGCCCTTGCGAACGTTGTCGGAAACTACCCAGAGGTCGAGTCCCCGGGGGTGGGAAATGTCCTCGCGGATGCGCCCGACGAATACGGCATCCTGCCCCGCCGCCTCGCCCACGGCGGTCGGGTAACCGCCATCGGCCTGCTCGTCTATCACCGACACGCCGGGGGCCTGCTCCAGCAAAGCCCGCGCCTCGTCGGCACCGAGCTTGCTGCGGGTCTCGATATGCACCGCCTCGGAGTGCCCGTAGAACACCGGCACCCGCACACAGGTCGGGTTCACCTGGATCGACTCATCGCCGAGGATCTTCTGGGTCTCCCAGACCATCTTCATCTCCTCGCGGGTATAGCCGTTGTCCTGGAAGCTATCGATGTGGGGCAAAGCATTGAAGGCGATCTGCACCGGGTATACCTCTGCCTCCGCCGGCTGGCCGTTGAGCAGCCGCGCAGTCTGCCCCGCCAGCTCCTCGACGGCCGACTTGCCGGTGCCGGACACCGCCTGGTAAGTACACACGTTGATACGCTCGATGTGGGCGGCATCGTGCAGGGGCTTCAGCGCCACCAACATCTGGATGGTTGAACAGTTGGGGTTGGCAATAATACCCCGCTCCCTGTAGTCGGCGATGGCCGCCTCATTGACCTCCGGCACGACCAGGGGGATGTCCGGGTCGCGGCGGAAGTGGGAGGTGTTGTCCACTACCACACAGCCAGCCGCAGCGGCGCGGGGCGCATACTCGGCGGACACACTGCCGCCGGCGGAGAACAGCCCAATCTGCGCCTCGGAGAAATCAAAATTCGCCAGGTCCTGTACTTCGATGACCTTGTTGCGGAAGCTGACGGTGGAGCCTGCCGAGCGGCTGCTGGCCAGGGCATAGAGCTCCCCCACCGGGAAGTCCCGCTCCGCCAGAATTTCCAGCATGGCCTCGCCCACCGCGCCGGTCGCGCCGACCACCGCCACGTTCACCTTGTCACCCATCAGGCCGACTCCTCCAGCGTATTGGCCTCGAGGGCTGCTATCACCGCGTCACCCATGGCCACGGTGCCCACCTGCTGGTCCTGCGGGGTACAGATATCGGGCGTGCGCAGGCCGCGGTCCAACACCCGGCTGACAGCGGCCTCGACGGCGTCGGCCGCCGCCGGTGCCGCCAGGGAATAACGCAGCATCATTGCTACCGAAAGAATGGTAGCCAGCGGGTTGGCCGCATCCTGGCCGGAGATATCCGGCGCCGAGCCGTGGCAGGGTTCGTACATGCCGCGAGAATTCACATCCAGCGATGCCGAGGGCAGCATACCAATGGAGCCGGTCAGCATGGCCGCGGCGTCCGACAGGATGTCGCCGAACATATTGCCGGTGACCACCACGTCGAACTGCTTCGGCGCCCGCACCAGTTGCATGGCCGCGTTATCCACGTACATATGCGACAGCTCTACATCCGGGTAGTCAGCCGCCAGCCGCTCCATCACCTCGCGCCACAGCACCGTTACCTCCAGCACGTTGGACTTGTCCACCGAGCAAAGGCGGCGGTTGCGCTTGCGGGCGGACTCGAAGGCCAGCCGACCGATGCGCTCGATTTCTGACTCCCGGTACACATAGGTGTTGTAGCCCTCGCGCTCTCCGCTCTCCAGCGTGCGAATGCCGCGCGGCTCGCCAAAGTAGATGCCGCCGGTGAGCTCGCGGACGATAAGGATATCCAGCCCCGACACCGCTTCCGGGCGCAGGCTGGAAGCGGCCGCGAGCTGCGGATAGAGAATCGCCGGCCGCAGGTTGCCGAACAGTCCGAGTTCAGAACGGATTTTCAAAAGGCCCCGCTCAGGGCGCAGGTCGCGCTCCACCGCGTCCCACTCAGGGCCGCCAACGGCGCCCAGCAGGATGGCATCGGCCGCCCGCGCCCGCTCCAGGGTGCTATCCGGGAGCGGTACGCCGGTGGCTTCCAGGGCAGCGCCGCCGATAGACGCCTCCTCCAGTTCGATGGCCAGCCCAAAGTCAGCGGCCACCCGCTTCAGTACGCGGCTGGCCTGGGCCACCACCTCGGGGCCGATATGGTCTCCCGGCAATACCAGTATCCGCTGACTCATACGCCCTGCTCCTGTGGCTCACCCGCCGCCACCGCGTCGAACAGCCAGGGCCGCGCTTCGCGCGCCTGCGCCTCGTAGCGGTGTATGGCGTCTGCATGTTCAAGGGTGATACCGATATCATCCAGGCCGTTGAGCAGCCGGTAGCGCCGATACTCGTCTACATCGAAGTAGGTTTCACGACCGTCGGGCTCGACCACCCGCTGCCGCTCCAGGTCGACAGTCAGCCGGTAACCCTCCTCGGCATGCATGGACGCGAACAGGCGTTCCACGTCAGCCGCATCCAGCGCGATCGGCAACAGGCCGTTCTTGAAGCAGTTGTTGTAGAAAATATCCGCAAAGCTCGGCGCAATGATGCTGCGGATGCCAAAGTCTTCCAGTGCCCAGGGGGCGTGTTCGCGGGATGAGCCACAGCCGAAATTCTCCCGGGCCAACAGCACCGAGGCACCCTGGTAGCGCGGGAAGTTCAGCGGGAAGTCCTGATTGAGGGGCCGCCGGCTGCAGTCGGCCCCGGGCTGGCCCTCGTCCAGGTAGCGCAGCTCATCAAACAGATTGGGGCCGAAGCCCGAACGCTTGATGGACTTGAGAAACTGCTTGGGGATGATCATGTCGGTATCGACATTGGCGCGATCCATGGGCGCCACCAGGCCGGTGTGTACGGTAAACGGATTCATGCGGCGTCTCCCTGTGCGGTGTGCGGGCCAAGCGTCCGGACATCCACAAAGTGGCCGGTCACCGCCGCCGCGGCCGCCATGGCCGGACTGACCAGGTGGGTGCGGCCGCCAAAGCCCTGCCGGCCCTCAAAATTCCGATTGGAGGTGGAAGCGCAGTGTTCCCCCGCCCCCAGCTTGTCGGCGTTCATGGCCAGACACATCGAACAGCCGGGCTCACGCCACTCCATGCCGGCCTCGATAAACACCCGGTCCAGTCCCTCGGCCTCGGCCTGGGCCTTCACGGCACCGGACCCCGGCACCACCAACACCTGTTTCACGCCCTCGGCCACCTGGCGGCCGCGCACCACCTCGGCGGCGGCGCGCAGATCTTCGATGCGGGAGTTGGTACAGGAGCCGATAAACACCCGGTCCGGCCGGATATCAGTGATAGCCTGACCCGGTTCCAGACCCATGTATTCCAGGGCGCGCTCCGTGGCGCGGCGCTTGCCTTCATCCTCGATGCCGGCGGGGTCCGGTACGCAGCTGTCTACGGGCAGCACCATTTCCGGGGAGGTTCCCCAGGTGACCTGGGGGGCGATATCCTCGGCGCGCAGCTCCACCACCGTGTCGAAATGGGCGCCGGGGTCGGAGTGTAGCTGTCGCCAGTCCTGCGCCGCCCGCTCCCACAGCTCGCCCACAGGCGCGTAGGGTTTGCCGCGTACGTAGTCCAGTGTCACCTCGTCTACCGCCACCAGGCCCACCCGGGCGCCGGCTTCGATGGCCATATTGCAGAGGGTCATGCGGCCCTCCATGCTGAGGCTGCCGATCGCCTCGCCGGCAAACTCCATAGCATGGCCGGTGCCTCCGGCGGTGCCTATCTTGCCAATCACCGCCAGCACCACGTCCTTGGCGGACACACCGGGCTGTAACTGGCCATCGACCTGTACCCGCATGTTCTTCATCTTTTTCTGCACCAGGCACTGGGTGGCGAGTACGTGTTCCACTTCGGAGGTACCGATGCCCTGGGCCATCGCCCCCAGCGCGCCGTGGGTTGCGGTGTGGGAATCACCGCAGACTACGGTCATGCCCGGCAGGGTCGCGCCCAGCTCCGGGCCGATGACATGTACGATGCCCTGGCGGCGATCATTGATCTCGAATTCGACGATACTGAAATCGCGGCAGTTCTCGTCCAGCGTCTGCACCTGCAGGCGCGACACCGGATCCACAATTCCCTCCACGCCGCCGTCTCGCTCGGCCTTGTCCGTGGGCACATTGTGGTCCGGGGTGGCCAGGTTGGCGTCGATGCGCCAGGGCCGGCGGCCGGCCAGTCGCAGGCCCTCAAAGGCCTGGGGCGAGGTCACCTCGTGCAGCAGGTGGCGATCGATGTAGATCAGCGCCGAACCGCCGTCGAGGTTCTCGACCAGGTGAGCGTCCCAAAGCTTGTCGTAGAGGGTGCGTGCAGACATGGGAAGAAACCTCTGGGGAGAGAAAAGAGCGTTAGTCTAGGCCGCAGTTTTGAATAAAACAAATTCATATTTTTTATCTAATCCATTCCTACTTGGAATTCTTTGCCTGGCCGGCTAAGCTCTGTTCCATGGATACCCAGAACCTTCAAGCCTTCCTGCAGGTGGCGGAACTGGGCTCGTTCTCGGCCGCGGCGGAGTCGCTGCATCTCACGCAGCCGGCAGTCAGCAAACGCATTGCCGCCCTCGAGCAACAGCTCGGCGACGCCCTGTTCGACCGCATCGGCCGCACC
>JANQGK010000309.1 GCA_028277365.1 Halieaceae bacterium
GCGCGCCACACAGGCGGCCGTAGCCGTCTCGGCGCGGTTCGGCGCCCATCAGCGCCAGTGCCTGGGCGATGGGTCCGCCCTCGTTTTTCATGTTGTCGCTGCCCCACAGCACCAGCGCGATAGATTCCGGCAGGCCGTTGCCCTCCGCCGCGTGGCGCGCCAACAGGGTTTCCGCCTGGGCCCTGCCCTCGCGTACGGCAAAGGCCGACGGCAGGCAGTAGGGATCGAAACCGTGCAGGTTGCGGCCGGTGGGCAGCACGTCCGGATTGCGCAGCAGGTCGCCGCCCGGGGCCGGGCGCACGAAGCCTCCGTCCAGGGCGTGCAGGATGGCGGGCAGCTCGTCATTGGTCGCGAGCTGATGAGCGACACCGGACAGGGAGTCGACCACCTCTTCGCTGGCGTCGTCGAGCTGGATGCGCTCACCGTCCACCAGGGCTTCCAACTGGGCGTCCTCCAGCTCCAGCGTGTGGCTGGCGCGAGCCACCGAGCGCAGCAATTCACGACGCTGCTCCCGCTGCAGGGGCGCGCCGATTTCGTGCAGTCCGAAAGGAATGAGGGTGTGCTCCAGTTCAATCAGTTCCAGCCGCAGGGCCTCGATAGCATCGGCACTATCGCAGTTCCATGTGGGCTCCAGTTCCGCCATGTCCAGGGCGGCTGCCTGGGACTGCACCAGCGCCGCCTGCTCATCACAAGCGGCGGTATCTTGCTCATCTCGGGTGCGCCAGTGGCCGATGGATTCCTTCAGTTCCACCAGCCCCCGGTACAGCTCGGATTCGGTGACCGGCGGCGTCATGTAGGTGATGAGAGTGGCGGCAGCGCGGCGCTTGGCCAGCAGGCCTTCGGAGGGATTGTTGGAGGCGTACAGGTAATAGTGCGGCAGGTCGCCGATCAGGCGATCGGGCCAGCACTCGCCGGACATACCAACCTGCTTGCCGGGCATGAACTCCAGAGCGCCGTGGGTACCGAAGTGCAGCACGGCGGCAGCGCCGAAGTCCTCGCGCAGGTAGCGGTAGAAAGCGCTGAAGGCGTGAGTCGGGGCGAAGCCCTGCTCGAACAGCAGGCGCATCGGGTCCCCTTCCCAACCGAAGGACGGCTGCACGCCGACCAGCACATTGCCGAATTCTGCGCCCAGCACAAACAGCGAGCGCCCGTCGCTGAGCTGCTTGCCCGGCGCCGGACCCCATTGAGCCTCGATCTCTTCGAGATAGGGTTCGCGGGCCAGATGGTCGTCGACATCGATACGCGTGTGCACATTGGCGTGCACCCCGTACTGGGTGGCGTTGCCCTCGACGATGGCCTCGCGCAGGGCGTCCACCGACTGCGGCAGGTCGACCGTGTAGCCCTCCCGGGCCAACATCTCCAGGGTGTTGTAAAGGGAGCTGAAGACCGACAGATGGGCCGCGGTACCGGTGTTGCCGGCATTGGGCGGGAAATTGAACAGCACGATGGCGAGCTTGCGCTCGGCGCGCGCCTGTCTGCGAAGCTCCACCAGCCGCGCGACCCGCGCAACCAGGGTGTCGATGCGCTCGATGTGGGGCGACATGTCCTCGGCGCCGTCGGCGGAGCGACCACCGTAGACGATGGGGCCTGTGGCGCCCTCCAGTTCCGGTATCGCCACCATCATGGTGGCCTCGATCGGCGTCAGGCCGTGCTCGGAATGCTGCCACTGGTCGACGCTCTGGAATTCCAGGGACTGGGCGGAGATATAGGGCACGTCGAGACCTGCCAGCAGTTCCTCCGCCGCGCGGGCGTCGTTGTAAGCCGGCCCGCCCACCAGCGAGAAGCCGGTCAGGGACACCACTGCGTCCACCGCGGTCTGGCCGTCCTTGATAAAGAAGTTTTCCACCGCCGGACGGGCGTCCAGGCCGCTGGCAAAGGCCGGCACCACACTGAAGCCCCGGGCCTCCAGCGACTCGATGACGCGGTCGTAGTGCGCGGTGTTACCGGCCAGCGCATAGGAGCGCATAATCAGCAGCCCCACCCGGCCGTTCTTGCCGCGCTTGCGCGGCAGACTGGAGGCTTTCGGGCTGATACGGCCTTTCATACGCGGGTGGTAAACACCGGTTTCCGGGTATTCCACCGGGGCGGCAATCTTAAGGATGCCACGCAGGCACTCCCGCTCGCCGGCGGCGTAGCGATCAACCAGGAACGCCACCATCTCACAGACATTTTCCTCGCTGGCTGCGAGCCAGTACTGCAGGGTGAGGAAGTAGGCGCGCACGTCCTGGGCGGTGCCGGGAATGAAGCGCAAAATGCGCGGGAGCTGGCGCAGGATCGACACCTGCTGGGCGCCAGCGCCGCGCTTTGAACCGCTGCTCTTGCCGCGCAGGCGCTTGAGCAAAGCCATGGGGCCGGTGGCTTCCTTGTCCATGCTGAAACGGCCCATGCGGGTCAGCTTCATCACCTCGGCGGCGGACATGCAGCAAATCATGGCGTCGCAGTCGTCGCGGCGGGCGGCCAGGGCCGGCAGCACGGCGTTGATCTGGTGCTCCAGGAACAACATCGTCACGAGGATGATGTCGCCGTCGGCGATATCCGCATGACAGGCATCGAGGGCTTCCGGCTCAGCCTCCCAGTTGGTGGCTGCGTGCATACGCAGCTCCAGTCCCGGGAGCACATTCTGTAGCTGCGCCTGCGCCCCTTTCATCACCGTGTTGAGGTGGTTGTCGAGGGTGACGACCACGACCTTGATGGGCGTGGAATCAGTTGCTGAAGTGCGCTTTTGCTTCATACAGCGTATCCAGGTCGATCATCTCGAGGCCGCGCTCGGCGGCATACCGCTCGGTGTTGCGACGGGCCTTGCCGCGCACGAAGAACGGGATTTTCTTGAGCTCCTTCTCGGCGTCGGCGTCCCAGGCCAGGGTGAGCGTGGCGCTGTCGTTGGCCGGAGGCGCCGCCCGCTCGTGGCTGCCGCCGCCGGAGGCCAGATGGGACGCGGTGACCGCCTCGTTGAACTCGAAGTCTTCACGGAACATGGTCAGCAGGTGTTCCTCAAGCCCCATCATCAGCGGGTGCACCCAGCTATCGAAAATGACGTTGGCGCCCTCGAAACCCATCTGCGGCGAATAGCGCGCCGGGTAGTCCTGCACGTGGGCCGGCGTTGAAACCACCGCACAGCCGATGCCCTGGCGCTTGGCGATGTGGCGCTCCAT
>JANQGK010000010.1 GCA_028277365.1 Halieaceae bacterium
CCTGGCCAGGGGGCTGGATGCCCTACTGGAAGGCCGACTGACGCCTCTCGAAGTTCCCGCCTTGGGGGCCGAGCTGGAGCTCGTCGAGATACTGGCCGCCATGCAGCAACTGGTGCAGCGGCAACTCCATACCCGTCTCCGCGAGGGCGGGGCGGCAAGCACCGCAGGTTTTGAGCTGTGGCGCGAGTTGGGGCAGCTCCAGCGCAGCATTGCCGCGGGTGCCAACCCTAATCGCCAGCTGATAATTGAGGACTGTTCCGCAAGATTGGCACGCACTTTGGGTATCGTAGGGAGTTAGTGCTAGTATCCGGGGAGTTCAACAGGGAGATTGCGGCCTGTAAGCCGGGTTCTTGAGCGAGCAGCCGTGAGCACACAGCCATGAGTATCCATCCATGAGCAGCCATCCATGAGCACACGCCCATGAGTACACAACAGGGGGGGCGCAACGGTATCCTGTCCCTCACCATTAAGGACAAGGCGGTGCTTTATTCTGCCTACATGCCGTTCCTGCAGCACGGTGGCCTGTTTGTGCCGACCAACAAGGAATACAAGATCGGAGACGAGGTCTTCATGCTGCTGAACCTGATGGACGAACCGGACAAGATTCCCATCGCCGGGAAGGTCGTCTGGATCACACCCAAGGGCGCCCAGGGCAACCGTACCGCCGGGATTGGCGTCCAATTCAGCGAAGAAGATGCCCAGGCCAACGCCAAGATCGAGAATCACCTCGCGGGTTCTCTGGAGTCCGACCGCCCCACCCACACCATGTGATGTGGTCCGGGACGGGTGCCAGGGCGTGATGCGCCCCAATTACGCCTTCATTGTCCATTCCGGCGCTGCGGCGCCAGCTCAAACTCCTTCTATTTCTAGCTTTAAATGCACCCTGCAAGCCTTTGATTTTGCACTATTTAGCGCAAAAAAAATGGGCTCCAAAAGGAGCCCAATAAGACCATTAGGAGTGAAACATAAAGGAATTGCTTCCCTGATTGGAACACGAGAGGTGCCCCAGCGAGCACCCGTTTGAACTAGGGGATAGGTGCCCACACTCTTAGTATTGCGCAAAAATGGTAATTTTCCATAACGATTTCTTGGGTTTTTTAAAATAAATCGCGATAACGAAATGACGTCTAATTCCAAGGGCGGGTATGAAAGGGCCTGACGATTGCCCCAGAGGCGTCATCGAGGGCTTCTATGGCCGCGAGTGGAGCTGGCAATCCAGGCGCGATTATGCGGGCTATTTGCAGGCCCTGGGACTGGATGTTTACCTGTACTGCCCGAAAGGCGACGCTCATCTCCGCAAGCGCTGGCAGGAACCCTGGCCGCTCGAGGTAGTACAGCAATTGACGAAGCTGGCAGCAACCTATAGACAAAGAGGGCTGGATTTCGGTGTGGGTCTTTCGCCCTTCGCCCTCTACCAAGACTACAGCCCGGCCAGTCGCGACGCCCTCAGGCGCCGGCTCGCAGACATCGATGCGCTGGGCGGCAACTGCCTGGCCCTGCTGTTTGATGACATGCCGGGCGGTCTGAATGACCTGGCGGCCCGGCAGGCGGAGATTGTCGCCGATGTGCGCGCCTGGAGCGGGGCGGACTGGCTGATTGTCTGCCCCACCTACTATTCCTACGACCCGGTGCTGGAGCAGTTTTTCGGTGACCGGCCCCTGCGCTACTGGCAGGACCTGGGCGAGGGCCTGGATCCCGCGGTCGACGTGTTCTGGACCGGCAACCAGGTGTGTTCCGAGACGGTATGCGGCGCCGATCTCACAGACATTACTGCATACCTGCGGCGCCCTCCGGTGCTGTGGGACAACTACCCGGTGAATGACGGCGCCAGGGCCAGCAAGTTTCTGCATCTGGCCCCGCTGCCGGGCCGCTCGGCCGACCTGGCCGGGGCCCTGCACGGGCATTTCTGCAACCCGATGAACCAGCCCGAGCTGTCGCGCTACCCGCTGGGCGGGCTTGCGGCGCTCTACGGCGGCACCGCCCCGGAGCTGGATCAACTCTACCCGGCGCCGCTGGCCGATCTGCTGGGTCGGGACCAGGCGCTGTTTGAAGAGCAGGGCCTCGACGCCATCGGCGCCGGCGAGCGGGAGCGACTGGCTGCCGAGTACCAGTCCACCGGGGCTGCTGCGGGGCTTGAGGTGGCGGCGTGGTTGCGCGGTGAATACGCCTTTGACCCCGCCTGCCTGACTGGCTGAAGCAGGCCCTCGCTTGCTTGAAGGGCCACTACCTTTGTGGCAGAATCCCCGCCCTTAATTCGGCCCGCGACCCGGCTCGCGCGCGGCGCTCCAAAACCCTGGTTTTTCAGCCACTTAGGTTAGTATTGAGGGCTACTATTTCAAGCGCAATACGCTGGTGCAGCCAGGGAGCGGCAGGATACATGCGAAAGTGGCGGAATTGGTAGACGCGCTGGATTTAGGTTCCAGTGCCGCAAGGCGTGAGAGTTCGAGTCTCTCCTTTCGCACCATTTTTTTCTGAGGAAGTTACATGCAGGTTTCTATCGAGACGACGTCTGGCCTGGAGCGTCGTTTGACAGTGGGTGTTCCCGCCGAGCGCGTGGAGAACGAGGTCAACAACCGCCTGAAGAAAGCCGCCAAGAATGTGCGCCTTGACGGGTTCCGGCCTGGAAAGGTGCCGCTCAAGGTGATCAAGCAGCGCTTCGGCGCCGGCGTACGCCAGGAAGTACTGGGCGAGGTCATGAGTCAATCATTCTACGAGGCGGTGAGCCAGGAGAACCTGCGTCCCGCCGGCCAGCCCAACATCGAGCCGAAGCAGTTGGACGAGGGCTCTGACATTGAGTTCGTCGCCACGTTTGAGATCTTTCCGGAGATCGAACTGGCAGACATGTCCGGTATAGAGATCGAGCGCCCGGCGGCCGATGTGACGGATGAAGACGTCGACAACATGATTGAGGTGTTCCGCAACCAACAGGGTAAGTGGGAAACCGTCGAGCGTCCTGCACAGAATGGCGACCAGGTCACCATCGACTTTGTCGGCACCCGTGACGGCGAACCCTTCGAGGGCGGCAGCGCCGAGAATACCGAGCTGCAGCTGGGCTCCGGCCGCATGATCCCGGGCTTCGAGGACGGTATTGTCGGCATGTCAGTGGGTGAGGAAAAGACCCTGGAGTTAAGTTTTCCAGAGGAGTATCACAACGAAGACCTGCGCGGCGCCTCGGTTGAGTTCAAGATCACACTGCACGCAATCAGCGAGCGCATGCCGGCGGCCATGGACGAGGAGCTTTTCAAGGTTTACGGCGTCGAAGACGGCGGCGAAGAGCAGTTCCGTGCCGAGATTGCCGACAATATGCGCCGCGAGTTGAAGACCGCTGTACGCAACCTGGTCAAGCAGCAGGTCCTGGATGCCGTGGTGTCCCGCCACGAGGGCCAGGATGTGCCAAAGGCACTGATCGACAGCGAGGTCAATACCATGCGCCAGCAGATGTTCCAGCAGTTCGGCGGCGCCGGCAGCGCGGACATGGACATGGAGAGTCTGTTGCCGGCAGAGATGTTTGCCGAGCAGGCCGAGCGTCGCGTCAAGCTGGGGCTGGTGCTCAACGAGATGGTCACCAGCAACGAGCTTAAGGCTGATCCCGACGAGGTTCGTAAGGCCGTTGAGGAAATTGCCTCGACCTATCAGGAGCCGGATGAAGTGGTGAACTGGTACTACTCAAACCAGGAACAGCTTTCCGGCGTAGAAAACATGGTATTGGAGGACGCGGTGATCGAGAAGATCCTCGAGTCTGCCAAGTTGAGCGAGAAGGCGTGCAGCTACCAGGAAGCGCTCGCACAGGCACAGGAGAGTCAGAACGCATGAGTGGACAGTTCGGCGGATACAGCAGCCAGGAGGCCCGGAATCTCGGCCTGACTCTCCTGTGCCTGTGCGAGCGCTTCCTGGTAGCTGCACGCCTTCTCGCTCAACTTGGCAGACTCGAGGATCTTCTCGATCA
>JANQGK010000019.1 GCA_028277365.1 Halieaceae bacterium
AGTGCGGAGAACTCCTGCTGGATTGCTCCGCCTGCCAGACACCCCAAACCCGCTTTCGCTCCTGCGGTCACCGCAGCTGCCCACGCTGCCAGCACCACGACGCCAGTCGGTGGCTGGAACGGCAACGGCAGAAACTGCTGCCAGTCAACTACTTCATGGTCACCTTCACCCTGCCATACGAGCTGCGCGAGCTGACCCGGCGCCACCCGGCACTGCTCTACGGCATGCTGTTCGACTGTGCACACACTACCCTGGCGACCTTCGCTGGCAACGCCGACACGCTGGGTGGCCGGATCGGGATGACGGCCGTATTACACACCCATACCCGGCGCCTGGACTATCATCCTCATGTCCACCTGATAGTCCCGGGAGGGAGCCTGGACCCCCGGCGCCGGCAGTGGAAAACAGTGCGCGGAAAGTACCTGTTCAACGAGCGGGCACTGGCCCGGGTGTTTCGGGCACGGATGCTGGCCGCGATCACCGCGGCGGGTCTGATCCTGCCAGCAGTCCTTCCCCGAAGATGGGTCGCGCACTGTATCCGGCCATTCTAAGCCGTTATTCTTTTTCTGCTGACTATCCGTATCCTGTTTTCTCGCGACCGTCATTTTTCAAGCAGCGAGGTTAACACCATGGATATGCACACCGTTTCACCGATCAAGCCAGCGCGCATTCGCCGCAGTCGCGAGCAATGGCGAGAGCTATTTTCACAGTTCTCATCGAGTTGCCAGACACGTGAGCAGTTCTGCCAGGCACAAGGCATCGCGCTGAGCACCTTTGACTATTGGCAGCGCAAGCTGAAACGCGAGGCTTCTCCCAGCCAGGATGATGCTGTATTTGTCCAATTGACCCCCGACGAGCGGGTTCCTGGCCATCTCAGTGATCCAAATCCTTGGGATGTCGAGTTGCAACTGGGTAGCGCGGTCATCCTGCGCCTGCGCCGCCCTGCATGCTGAGTATCGCTTCAGCACACCGGATCTGGTTCTGTACTCAACCGACCGACATGCGCCGGTCCTTCGATGGTCTGTCTGCCACGGTGCGCAACCATCTGCAGGAAAATCCCACCAACGGCAATTGGTATGTTTTTATCAATCGCCGGCGCACACAGATCAAGCTCCTGGCATTCGAAAGCGGGGGCTATGCTGTGTGGAGTAAGCGGCTCGAGACGGGGCGATTTGCCACCCCAGGCCACCCTGGCGAATCCAAACGCATGCTAAGCCAGACCGCTCTGTTGGCCTTACTCGAGGGCGTGGATATTGTGGTGAAGCGGCAGCGCAAACGCTATAAGAGAGCAGCTTAATAGCGCTACCTGTGATACCCTTTGCAGCCATAAAACAAGGGGGCAGAGCAGGTTGTCGAGCGCGGCGCGAATCGAGGAACTGGAGCGACAGAACGCTGAACTTGGCGTTGAACTCGATGCGCTGAAGCTGCAACTGGACTGGTTCAAGCGCCAGCTCTTTGGCCGCAAATCCGAAAAGCGCCTGGACGTGGATCCGGCCGTACAGGCCAATCTGCTCGAGGCTCTGGGCGTGGCTGACCCACTGCCGCCGAACGATGAACCTCGGGAGACCATCACCTACCAACGGTGCAAGAAACAGCGCGATGGCGCGGTCAACGACAGCGGGCTGCGCTTCAGTGAGGATGTGCCGCGCGAGATCATCGCGGTGCGTGATCCCGAGATTGAAGCCATTCCCGCCGGCCGCCGCGAACTGATTGGCACCAAGGTCAGCTACCGCCTGGCACAGCGCCCCGGCAGCTACGTGGTCATTGAGTATACCCGCCCGGTGTATAAGCTGCTGGACGATGATCGTATCGTTACCACCCCCGCGCCAGCTAATGTGCTCGACAAGAGTGTGGCCGATGTTAGCTTCCTGGCCGGGATGCTGATTGACAAATTCTGTTATCACCTGCCGCTGTATCGGCAGCACCAGCGGCTGACCGACGCGGGCATCCGGGTTAGCCGCAGCAGCCTGACCACCTGGGTCAGCCGGGCGATTGATCTGCTTCAGCCCATTGTGGATGCCCAGTACCGACACCTACTGCAGAGTCGGGTGCTGGCTATGGACGAAACTCCGATCAAGGCGGGCCGGCAGAAGAAAGGCAAGATGCGCCAGGGGTACTTCTGGCCGATGTACGGTGATGCGGATGAGATGGTGTTCCGCTATGCCCCCTCCCGGGAACACCGGCATGTGGATGCGTTGCTCGGTGACTTTCAGGGCACCCTGTTGAGCGATGGCTACGAGGCCTACGCGGCCTATGCCAAGGGCAAGGAGCACGTCACGCACGCCCAGTGTTGGGCCCATTGCCGGCGTCATTTTGAACAAGCCCAGGAGAGTGAGCCGACGGCGAGTGCCGAAGCGCTGGCGCTGATCGGGGCGCTCTATCGCCATGAGGAGAGCCTGCGGGAGCAGGGTGTGACCGGCGAGGAGACGTTCCACTACCGGGAGCAGCACAGCAGGCCCGTTGTCGACGCCTTCTGGGCTTGGTGCGATCGGCAATGTCACCGACCTGATCTGTTGCCCAGTAGCCCATTGAGCAAGGCGTTGAACTACGCAAGGAGCCGCCAGGGGAGTTTACAGGTGTTCCTCTCCGATCCGGACGTGCCGATCGACACCAATCACCTGGAGCGAGGGCTGCGCCCTATTCCGATGGGGAAGCGCAACTGGCTCTTTGCCTGGACGGAGATCGGTGCAGAGCGTATCGGGCTCATCCAGAGTCTGCTGGTGACCTGCCGTCTGCAGGGTATTGATCCCTACGCCTACCTGGTCGACGTGCTGCAGCGCATCAGCGAGCATCCGGCCAGTCAAGTGATGGAATTGACGCCGCGGGTGTGGAAGATACAGTTTGCCGACAATCCCATGAAATCAGATCTGGCGCTCGCTGAGCAATAACGGCCTACTCTGGCCGCTTACGTACGCGTGGCCATCACCCGCACGGTGCGCCGCACCTGGGTGTGGGGTACCGAGTAGTCATTGAGGTCGTAGCGGATACTCGGGGTCTTGCCAACGCTGACGTCCAGGCAGTCCTCGGTGAGGAAGGGATTCTCGGGCAGGGCCAGCAGCGACGCGCGTTCCCGTTCGAAGGCCTCGCGCACCGTCAGGTCGGGGTGCTCTGGACACCGGCGATCGGCGCTCTCACCCCAGCACCAGGCCTCAGCCTGGGCGTTTAGGTCCTCGATGTCAGTCCAGGGCCTGGCGGCAAAGAAGCGTTCGCGAATGTACCGAATCGCCTTCTCGACCCGACCTTTTTCATTCCCCCGCGCCACAGCGACCGGACGGGGTTCGAAGCGGTAATGTGCGGCCAGATCAAGCAGGGTGGGATGGAAGCGAATCGCATCGCCCTGGCGCTCCAGCACGGCCGATTTCAAGTTATCGTACAACAGCACACGGGCCAGGCCGCCCCAGGCGGTGAACGCTTCCACATGCCCACTCAGGAAGCTATCCATGCGCTGGTTGAGGTAGTAACGCAG
>JANQGK010000088.1 GCA_028277365.1 Halieaceae bacterium
TCCGCGAGTCGGTCTCACCCGATGTGTCGCAAGCTAATTGTTTTCTCGGCTGCCACGGCCCGGGTGGCATCGCCGCTAACACCGGGCACGTGCTGGTGCCGACCTCGGAGCCCGATCACCTGGCCACCAATACTGCCATGTACGCCGCCCTCGTGGCCGGGCAGGGGGTGGACTACATTCTCGCCAAGGCCACCGGTGTAGGCCACCAGGGCGGGTCGGTGCTGACAGTGGACAGCCCCGAGTATGCGGCGCTGGAAATTTTCCTGCGCCTGTTGGACGGGGAAAACAAGGGAGGAACGGAAACGGCCGACCTGTTCCAGGGCTTTGAGCTGGCCAGCCCCGAAGACACCCTGCGCCGGGCCTCCCTGCTATTGGCGGGGGAGCTGCCGAGTGACGCGGATTTCGCCACCGTGGCGGCAGGCAACGACGAAACCCTGCGCTACATGATCCGCCTGCTGATGCAGGGGGAAGGCTTTCACCGCTTCCTGGTGGAGGGTGCCAATGATCGCCTGCTTACCGACAAGTGGATTGAAGACCTGCCGGTGGACCTGTTCTTCGAGCCTTACTACCCGGACCTGGTCAACCGCGCCGCGCTGCTGGGTGACGGCGGTGACCTGGGCGAACTCTTCAAGCTGCTGGCCGGCACCTCCTTCGGTATTGCCCGCCAGCCGCTGGAGCTGATTGCCTATGTGGCGGAGCAGGAGCTGCCCTACACGGAGATACTGACGGCGGACTACACCCTGGTAAACCCGCAGCTGGCGCTGGCCTATCGCAGTGACGTGAGTTTTGCCGATGACGGCGACATCGACCAGTGGCAGGTGGCAACGGTGGCGGGCTATACCCGTATCGATGCCTCCACCAGTTACGAGGAAGCCGACATGATTGGTGCCTACGTGTCGGGCGGCCTGGCCACTGCCTACCCGCAGGCTGGGGTGTTGAACACGCCGGGCTGGCTGGCGCGCTATCCATCCACCGCCACCAATCGCAACCGCGCCCGGGCGCGTTGGACCTGGTACCACTTTCTCGGCTTTGACATCGAGCGTTCTGCACCGCGCACGACAGACGCCGATGCGCTCGCGGATACCGACAACCCGACCCTGAAGAACGCCGCCTGCACCGTGTGTCATGAGGTCATGGACCCGGTAGCGGGCGCTTACCAGAACTACGGCGACTTCGGCTTCTACAAGGATCAGTTCCTGGGTCTCGACTCACTGCCCTTCCTCTACAAGCGCGACCAGGACCTGGAGGAGCCCTACCAGCCCGGCGATACCTGGTACAACGATATGCGTGAGCCGGGCTTCGACGGCCTGGTCTACGGCAATTCACAGAGCACCCTGCAGGACCTGGCTCAGACCCTCGCGGCGGACTACCGCTTCGCCCAGGGCACCGTAAAGTTCTGGTGGCCGGCGCTGATGGGTGAGGAGGTGGCGCTGGCGCCCGGCGAGGAGACCGACGCCGGTTACGCCGAGCAGCTCGCGCTGTTTCAGGCCCAGTCGGCTGCCGTGGATGACTTCGCAGACGGTTTCGTGCAGGGCTTTGGCGGCGGTGCCCCGTTCAATCTCAAAGACCTGTTGGTGGAAATGGTGATGAGCCCCTGGTTTCGGGTCGACCGCGCCACCGAGGCGGCCGGCGAGGACGCCACGCTGCGCGGCCTGGGTACCGGCAAGCTGCTGACGCCGGAGCAACTTGACCGCAAGACCGAGGCGGTGACCGGCTTGCGCTGGTACGAGACCGAGCAGTTCGGGGTGGAGAACTCGCAGCTCACCGACCAGTACCGGCTGTTCTACGGCGGTATCGACTCTGATGGCGTGACGCGTCGCGCCACCGAGATGACGTCGTTGATGACCACGGTGGTGGAGGCCCAGCCCCTGCAGATGGGCTGTGTGTTGGTGGCAATCGAGTTCCAGTGGCCGCGCAGCGCTCGGCAGATCTTTACCGAAGTGGAGAAGACGCAGCAGGAGGCCAACGCCGAGACCGCGATTCGCGCCCAGCTGGTGCGTCTGCATGAGCGCTTCCTCGGCGAGACCGTGGCCAGCGACGACTCGGAGATCGACCGCGCCCTGGCCCTGTTCACCGAGACTCGCGCGGCGCGTATCGAAAACGGTTATCCCGCGGCGCTGGATGCCAGCGACCAGGAATCCTGCCCGCTGCAGTTCCTCGATGCTGCCAACTGGGACCTGCAAGACCCCCAGCACAGCCTCAACAGCTGGGTGAGCCTGCTTATTTACTACATGACCGACTACCGCTATGTCTATGAATAAGGGATTGAAGCGCCGCGATGTTCTCAAACTGGCGGGCTGGTCGGCGATCGGCGCCAGCCTGCCGCTGGGGTTTCGCAGCTACGCGGCTGAGGAGGGCTACGCTGGCCCTCTGTTTATCTGCCTGCAGGTTGATGGCGGCTGGGACGTTACCAGTTTCTGTGACCCCAAAATGAATGTGCCCGGGGAAGAAGAGATCAACCACTGGGCCAATACCGGCGAAATCCAGCAGACCGGCAACATCCAGTACGCGCCGTTTGCCGGTAACGCTGCGTTCTTCGAGAAGTACCGGGACGACCTGTTGGTGATCAATGGTATCGATGCTCAGACCAACTCCCACAGCGCCGGTGTCACCCATACCTGGAGCGGACGGCTGTCGGAAGGTTATCCCACGGTCACCGCCCTGGCCGCCAATGCCTACGGTGCAGATTTGCCGATGGGCTACGTCAGCGGCGGCGGGTACCAGGAGACGGCGGGGCTCACCCGCTACACCACGCTCAACAACCCCGATGGCTTGCGCGACCTGATCCTCGGTAACGTCACGGCCTGGAACCCGGAGTATGCTTACCGCCACCAGGAAGACCTGGACCGCATCAAGGCCTACCAGCTGGCGCGGCTGGAAACCCTGATGACGAAGGAGGGCCTGACTCCGCGGCAGCGTCACGGGCTGGAGACCTACTACCAGGCGCGGCTCAGCCGCGACCAGCTCACCGCCTTCGCGGAAAACCTGCCCGGGCAGGACGCGCTGCAGGACGAGATCGAGGTGTTCCAGGGTCAGCGCTCGACCCTGCTGCGGCAGGTGCAGGTCTCGCTGCTGGCCTTCCAGTCCGGCGTGAGTATGGCGGCGGACCTGTTTGTGTCAGGCTTCGACACCCACAGCGACCACGACGCCGAGCACGAACCCTCGCTCACGCACCTCACCGAGGCTATAGACTACCTGTGGACCTACGCCGAACAGCTGGGATTGGCGGAGCGGATCACCCTGTTCGTGGGCTCGGATTTCGGACGTACCCCACGCTACAACTCCGGCGACGGCAAGGATCACTGGCCCATCGGTTCCGCCCTGTTCATGCAAAAGGGTGCGCCCTGGGGCAACCGGGTGGTAGGCGAGACCAGCGAACTGCATGTCGCAATGAATCTCAACCCCGACACACTCGAGGTTGATGCCGCCCACGGCAGGCCGATCTTTCCCGGCGACGTACAGCGCGCCATGCGGGTCCTGGCGGGCGTTGACCAGCATCCCGATGCGCTGTCCTTTCCAATCAACACCGGCGACTACATGGATTTCTTCTCTTAGCAGACGTCGGGCAGCCCGCCGCTCCGGGGAGTCCGTGTCGTTGGTCGTCATCCAAATGGGAATCGCAATGCAATCAGGAAGTCGTTTATGAAGACATCGAAACTGGTGGTGGCGCTGGCGGTATGCCTGGGGCTTGCAGCCTGTGAACAGGTGGTACTGCGTGGACCCGTGGGGGACGCCACCGTGACGATCACCGACCTACGCAGTGGCGGCTTCGTCGACCAGGGCACGACCGATGGTGACAACGGCGTGATCGCACGGGTTGGCCAGGAAGCGTTTGATGGCTTCAACGATTTTGAGAAGCTGGTCAACTACGGGCTGACGACCTATCCGTCTCCCGCGCAGTTCACCCCGGCCACACTTTACCTGTTTACCGGCCAGGGCGGTTTCGAGTTTGACAGCAACGCCGATATGATCGTGGATGGACCCACGCCGGTGCAGGGCGCGGTGCACGCCGTCCTCACCGGGGTCACCCTCAACACCGGCGCTTTTGCCGTTAGTGCGCTGACCGAGACCGCGTACCAGGTTGTGGTGGACCACGTGGGGTTCATGAACGACCAGGAGTTGCTGGCGGCCCTGGACGAGGTCGCGCGCAGCATGGTGAACGACGCGGACGGATCGGGCTCGGTGAACTACGCGGATATCCTGCGCGTTAACTATCTCTACGCCGATCCGGCGACCCAGGTAACTGCCTCCAAAAGCGCCGACCTCGAGGCGGTATCCCAGGCGGTGTCAGCCGGCGGCGCGGTGCAGGATGTCGCTTTGGCCATGTTCGCGGCTGACAACGACACGGCTTTGGCGGAAACCGTATACGAGGCCTCAGTCGCGCCAATCCTGGAACGCGAGGGAGACAGCTGCGGACTGGGTTGTCATTTTCCAGGTGGCTCCGGTTCGGTCCTTTCAAACAACGATATTCTCCCCAGCTCTGACCCGAACTACGTCCAGGTGAATACCGAGAATTTCAAAGAGCTGGTTGAAGCCAACGGTGTCCAGCACGTCGTGGATTTTGCGGCAGGCAACGTCCCTCACCCCGGCTCGGCAATCGTTGTGCTCTCGGAGAACAGCGCGGAAGGCAGAGCCTTCGAAGCCTGGCTCAAGCTGCTCTGAGCATCCCCTCGGCGGCTTCCGCGGTGCCTCGATCGGTCTTCCCGGCCGGTCTTTCACACCGGCCGCGATATCGGTTCTGTCATATGCAATCGGTACACTTTCACGCTTTTGTCGTTCGGTAGTCCATTCCATGTTTCTTCGCTTTACCGTATTGCTGGCAATCGCCCTGTGTTTCGCGGGCTGCGAGCAGGTTGTTAACCGGGGCCCTGTGGCGGGCGCTACCATTGAGGCCACCTCGCTGCGAGGCGGTGCGCTGCTCTACGCGGGCGTCAACAGTACGGTTGCCAGTGTGATCGAAGCCGAGGGCGAGGCCTCCTGGGCCGAGGATAGCAATGCTGTGCGCCTGCAAAAGCTTGGCCGCCACGTGCTGCCCGCCACGCTCCCGGTAGACGCGGGGGGCTGGTACCTGGTCACGGCCCGCGGCGGCAGCGACTACGATACCGATAGGGACGGTGTGCTCGACAGTGATGCCGGCACACCGGTACAGGGTTCACTGCATGTGTTGCTGCGCGGTGGGCAGTTGGGTACGACAGCGGTGGCCATCAGCCCACTGAGCGAGGTTGCATACCAATTCGTGGCCGACTACGTGACGGAGCTCAGCGATGACGAGCTGGCCCTGACCCTCGACGAACTGGCCGCAGACCTGGTGTTTGATGCGAACAATAGCGGTGCGGTGGATTACGCGGACCTGCTATACGCCAACCGGCTCTTCTTTACCGATCAGACCCTGCCTTTCCAGAGAGATGGCCTGGCGGCCCTGGCGTTCGCGGTTCAGGTCGGCACGCCTGAGGAAAGCCTGAAGGTGCTGGCCAGGGGACTTTCCTCGCGCAATGCGCCGCGGCTGGTTGCCGAGGCGGCTTATGCTGCTGAAATTCACCAGCCGGTGGTGGTGGGCAAGCAGTGTGAGAGCTGCCACCTGGAGGGCGGCCTGGGCGCGCGGGCCTCCAACAACGTGGTGGTGCGCGACAGCGATCCGGATTTTGCCCGCAAGAACACCGAGAATTTCCGTTTGCTGGTGCGTCAATTTGGCGTGGAGGGGGTGTTGGCAAGGGCGCGGGGCGTTGGCCACGGTGGCGGCGGACTGATCTTCCCCTCCGATCCCGAATACGACGACTTTGAGGCTTGGCTTAATCTGCTCTAGCATTGGAGTTTTCGGCCGCGGAGGCCCCTTTGCACCACTTCTTTTTACTGGTCATTGCCTTAGCCGGCAGTGACTGGAACTGCACCGAGAGCAACGGTCTCTGGGATTGTCAGCCCGTCCAGGCCCTGCCGCGAACCGCGGCACGCTCGCTGAGAAGCCCTGCTGCGGCAGCGCCTGTCATACCGGTACCACCCTCGGCCTCGCCGCCGCCGGCCGTTGCGGAGACGCCACCGGCAAGCCCCGCCCCCGAGCCTTCGCCTGCGCCTGCGCCGGAGGATGCAACGTCGGTCAGGCTGGAAGACGCCTTTGTCGTGCAGATCGGCGCCTACAGGATGCGTGCCAGGGCGCAGGAAGCGGCGGCCCAACTCACCTACGACAAGCTCTCCATCGTGCCCACCGAACGCAACGGCGAGATATGGTACGTGTTGCTGTTGGGGGCCTATCCCACTGTCGAGGCGGCGCGGGCGGCCGGCGCGGACTACGAGACCCTTACCGGCGGCAGCTTCTGGGTGCGCTCGGGTGACGACCTGCAAAGGGTGCTTGCGGCGCCTCGCGAATCTAGTTGAGCTGCTGCTTCAGAAGTTCGAGGGTCTCGGCAATTTCGGCGTCGTCCATAACGCCTTCCTGGAAGTAGAGTACGGTACCGCCCGCATCCATGATCACCACCGCGGCATCTTTGGGGGCCAGCGACCAGGTGGCCTGGCCGATGCCGTCCTCGTCGAGCACGATGGTGGACTGGGGGTACTTTTTCTTGTTGGAGCGCACCTTGCTCTTCACGAACCCGGAAGTGCCCCACAGAGCCTGGTCGAGGTTGAGCACGGTGGTGACGTGTAGTGTGCCGGTGGGAAAGGTGGCTTCCAGGGCGTCGGTAAAAGCCTGGGTCTGGTCGCGGGCCCCTGTGGTGGCCGCCATATACTGCAGGATATGCGGCTTGCCGATCCCCGCGGTGGGCAGCTCCCAGTCTTGGTAGCTGAAGTCTTCCCCGTCGTAGCGCAACTCACCCTGGTCGCTGATGGCCAGGGGGCTGAGAGGTTCACCGATGGTGACCTCGGCGGCGGTACAGGGCAGCGTTGCGGTAGCCAGAAGCAAAAAGAAAAGCCGGATCATGCTGTCGTCCTCCGCGGATAACTATAGCGGATCCGGCTGGCGGGGAAAGTGTCGTAGACAGGGCGGCCGAAGCCGCCCGTTCGATCAGGCTGCGTCCTGCTCCAGCAGGTTGCTGTTGCTGCCGTCGCTGATGGCGATCTTGCGGGGCTTCATGGCCTCCGGCAGCTCACGCTCCAGCTCGATATGCAGCAGACCGTTTTCCAGGCGGGCGTCGATCACGTTTACGTGCTCGTCCAGCTGGAACTTGCGCTCGAAGTTGCGCTCGGCAATGCCCTGGTACAGGTATTTGCGCTCATTGCTGCCAGCCTGCTTGCCGGCGACCGTCAGCGTGTTCTGCTCGCTGGTGATCTCCAGGTCATCCTGGCTGAAGCCGGCCACGGCCATGCTGATGCGATAGCGGTTTTCCTCGACCAGTTCCACGTTGTAGGGCGGGTAGCTGGGCTTGCTGTCGGTAGCGGCAGCGTCCAGCAGGCGTGCCATACGGTCAAAGCCGATAGCGGAACGGTACAGGGGTGAAAGATCCAGTGCGGTTCTCATCATGTTTTCCTCTCAATATCCTTTCTGTAAAGCAATATCAGTCAGCGGACCTCATTGAGCATCCGCTGAAGAAGAAGTTGGGGTGGCGCCAGGGAATTCAAGGCCGTGGTAGGGATTTCTTCTACACTGAGACAGGTACTTTACAGGAGGAAATCCATGTCCGACTTGAGCTGGGAGGAGTTCGAGCGTGTGCAGTTATGTGTCGGCACGGTGCTGGCAGTAGAGCCTTTCCCGGAGGCCCGCAAGCCTGCCTGGAAGCTGCGCATAGACTTTGGTCCGGCCCTGGGTGAGCGCAAGTCCAGCGCCCAGGTTACCGATCTCTACACCGCCGAAGCGCTGGTGGGCAAGCAGGTGGTAGCAGTGGTGAATTTCGCGCCCAAGCAGATCGGTCCCTTCATGTCGGAGTGCCTGATAACCGGATTTTATCGGGAGGACGGTACTGTGGTACTCGCGGTGCCGGAGCGCGAGGTGCCAAACGGTGCGAGGCTGGCCTGAGGTGCGCTCATTGAAAGCCCCTCGCTCGGCTACAGTCAAAGCGCCGGATGAGGGATTCGGCCGTTCTCGGCAAACTCCTCGAAATTGAACTCAAAGCTTTCGCCCCGGGGTTGGGCGCCGAACCAGCAGCGCTCGCTGTCCAGGACCAGGTGCCAGGCCTGCACGTCGGTCTCGCGCTGCCCCGCCAGCGCGGCCGGGTCCATGACCGCGACGTTGGTCCCGGCGTAGCGGCAGGAGGGGTACCAAATGGCTTGCACCTCGGCTTCCCGGGCAGTGCGTCCGAACTGCTGCGGCGCCGACCAGTTATCCCGGCGGGTCAGGCTCGGGCGCAGCTCGGCAAACGGTTCATCGCGAAGGTCCACGCCCCGCCTGGTCGCCACCGGCACCCGGTAGCTGGAGCGCTGGTCGCGGATGACGTCCAGCGGGCCCAGCTCGACGGGGCCGGCCCGGAACAGCCACAGATACACCGCCGATTCCGCAAAGGCCGTCTCCAGGGCCAGGGCGCCGTAGAAAATACCGCGTTCGAACTCGCTGCCAAAACGCGAGCCGTAACGCAGGGGCGGGTAGCGGAAGGGGGTGAACAACAGGTAGGAAAGGCCGTCGAGGTCCGCCGTCAAAGGCGGCTTGGCGTCCTCCAGCAGTTCTTCCAGTCGCGACTGCTCAGCGCTGCTGGCGGTGATTGCCGCGGTGGCGGCGATCTCCTGAGTTTCCACCACCCGCCAGGCATCGGAACGCTGGCGCTTGGCCAGCGCGCCGAGCTCAGATGCGTCCACGCATGGCGTCGAGGTAGCGCATCACCATCACGATGCCCTCGAGCCTGCCCAGCTGCTCCAGCGGTGCAGTGTCCTGCAGGTGGTGGTTGGGGGTTTTCAGCCAGTGCTGCATCTGCTCCCGGTTGCCGCCGAGAATGGCGTACAGAGCCCGATAGATGCGAATCAGCAGCAGGGCCAGCTCGTAGTCCTTGCCGCTGAAACTGGCGCGCTCACCCCGTGCCCGGTCCAGCTTGGAAGCCGAAACACCGAGGATGCCGGCCAGGGCGCGATTTCTGAGGCCCAGCTCCGCCGCGGCATTCAGTGCGGCGCGGGTGACCAGGGCCTGGTCTTCAATGATGTTCTCCGCAGCATCCATGGCTCACCAAAAGATGTATTTTGATTAAAAGTACACCAAATGATGTTTAAATGCCAGCCCCTTGGCAGATTAACGGCGCTTGCGGCGGCTGGGTGTCCTGGGTAGGCCGGTGTGCTGGGTCTTAAACGGTCTGCCTGTCTTGCGCTGCTGGGCGTTGGGCCCCGGTTGGCGCGGCGGGATGAGCTGGTGCTGACCGTAGCCGATCAACTTCGCCAGTCCCATCTGCTTCAGGGCCTTGCGCAGCATGGGCCAGTTGTCCGGGTCGTGGTAGCGCAGGAAGGCCTTGTGCAGCCGGCGCTGGCGCAGGCCTTTCACCGTGGGCATGGCTTCGCCGTCGCGGCGGATACGATGCAGCGGGTCGCGGCCCGAGTGGTACATGGCCGTGGCCGAGGCCATCGGTGAGGGATAGAAGGTTTGCACCTGGTCGGCACGGAAACCGTTGCGTTTGAGCCACAGGGCAAGGTTCATCATATCGCGATCGCTGGTGCCGGGGTGGGCGGCGATGAAGTAGGGGATCAGGTACTGCTCCTTGCCCGCTTCCTTCGAGTACTTCTCGAACATGGCCTTGAAGGCATCGTAGGTACCAATGCCGGGCTTCATCATTCTGGACAGCGGGCCGTCCTCGGTGTGCTCCGGGGCGATCTTCAGGTAACCGCCGACGTGGTGGGTCACCAGTTCCTTCACATAGGCCGGGGTCTTCACCGCAATGTCGTAGCGCAGGCCCGAGGCGATCAGCACTTTCTTGATGCCGGGCAGCTCGCGGGCGGCCCGGTACAGCTCCACCAACGGCATCTGGTCGGTATTGAGGTTCTTGCAGATACCCGGGTACACGCAGGACAGCTTGCGGCAGGCCGCCTCGATCTCCTTTGACTTGCAGGCCAGCCGCCACATGTTGGCGGTGGGGCCGCCGAGGTCGCTGATCACGCCGGTAAAGCCCGGGGTCTTGTCGCGGATGCTCTCCACCTCGCGCAGGATGGAGTCCTGGGAGCGGTTCTGGATGATGCGGCCCTCGTGCTCGGTGATGGAACAGAAGGTGCAGCCACCAAAGCAGCCGCGCATGATGTTCACCGAGAAGCGGATCATCTCCCAGGCCGGGATTTTGGCGTCGCCGTAGCTGGGATGCGCCACCCGCTGGTAGGGCTGCTCGAACACCCAGTCCATCTCCGGGGTGGTCAGCGGGATCGGCGGCGGGTTTAGCCATACCTCGCGGTCGCCGTGGGCCTGTACCAGGGGGCTGGCGTTGTAGGGGTTGGTTTCCTTATGCAGTACCCTGGATGCGTGGGCGTACAGCACCGGGTCATCTTTCACCTGCTCGTAGGAAGGGATGCGGATGACAGTTTTGCCGCTGCGTTTGAGGCTGGACTGTCGCGGTACCAGCTTGACCGGCTCGGGTGCAGCCTCCTGCTCGGCTTTGTCCGCTGCGTTGTCACAGGTGGCCGGTGTTTCCATCGCGTAGGGGTCGGGGTGCCGGTCCACCGGACCCACCGGATCGACATCGCTGGAATCAATGACCTGCCAGTCGTCCGGCACGCGCTTGCGCACAAAGGCGGTGCCGCGCAGGTCGCGAATCTCATGGATGGATTCTCCCGCCGCCAGCCGGTGGGCGAGGTCGACGATGGCGCGCTCGGCGTTGCCGTACAGCAGGATGTCGGCGCGGCTGTCCAACAGAATCGAGCGGCGAATCTTGTCGCTCCAGTAATCGTAGTGGGCAATGCGCCTGAGGCTCGCCTCGATGGAGCCGATCACCAGGGGTACGTCTTTGTAGGCTTCCCGCACCCGCTGGCTGTAGACGATTACCGCCCGGTCCGGGCGCTTGCCGCCCGCGTTGCCCGGCGTGTAGGCGTCGTCGTTGCGGCGCTTACGGTCGGCGGTATAGCGGTTGATCATGGAATCCATGTTGCCGGCAGCGATGCCGAAGAACAGGTTGGGTTTGCCCAGCACCTTGAAGGGCTCGGCGCTGCCCCACTCGGGCTGGGCGATGATGCCGACGCGGAAGCCCTGGGCCTCAAGCACCCGGCCGATCACCGCCATGCCGAAGCTGGGGTGGTCCACGTAGGCGTCGCCGGTGACGATGATGATGTCGCAGGAATCCCAGCCCAGTACGTCCATCTCCTCCCGGCTCATGGGCAGGAACGGCGCCGGGCCGAAGCATTCGGCCCAGTACTTCCGATAGTCGTAGATGGGGGTGGGTAGCGCTGGCGCGTTCACACTGACCTCTGGGGGCTACTTCACCGCACTGTCAGCTGACAGCTCAGGCGGCCTGGTTTGTCTCCCGTTCAGGAAGCTGTGCACCGCAGTACTTACAGTAGCGGGCATCCACGTCGTGGCCACTGCGTTCACAGTTGCGGCAATTGAAGCGGGATTTCTCCTTGCCGATCTCGGTGGCCAGCTCGGCGGTGATTATACCGGTTGGCACGGCAATAATCGCATAGCCGATCAACATGCCGAAGGCGGCGATGCTGCGACCCAGGGCGGTGTGGGGCACGACATCTCCGTAGCCCACGGTGGTGATGGTGACGATGGCCCAGTAAATGCTCTCAGGGATGGTGCCAAAGCCGTTGACCGGTCCTTCGATCACGTACATCAGGCAGCCGAACACGGTCATCAGCACCAGCATCAGCGAGAAGAACACGAAAATCTTGCGGCGCGAGTTGCGCAGTGCGCGAGCCAGCACGTTCGCCTCGCTGAGAAACTGCAGCAGCCTCAACACCCGGAAGATGCGCAGGATGCGGATCAGCCGGATCACCAGCAGCGAGTTGGCGCCGGGAACGATTATGGCCAGGTAAGTGGGCAGGATAGCCAGCAGGTCGACAATGCCGAAGGCGCTCAGGGCGTAGCGCTTGCGGTTGGGTGAGCACCACAGCCGCACCGCGTATTCGAGGGTGAAGATAGCGGTAAAGCCCCATTCCACCTGCAGGAACAGCTTGCCGTAGCGCTCGTGGTAGCCGGGGATCGAGTCCAGCATGACGATGGTGACGCTGGTGAGGATCAACAGGATCAGGGCGATGTCGAAGTTGCGCCCGAGGCCTCGGGAGGTGCCGAAGATAACGTCGTAAAACTTCTTCTGTAGCGCCGTTTGCTCTCTGACCATGGTGGGGGCTTCACTGAATTTGGGGACAGTTTACTTAATTCCGGCCGGAATTAAGTAAACTGTCCCCCGTTTCAGCATGCCGGAGAGCCCCGTGAAATTTGACCAGTACCAGGTAAGCGCCTTCTCGAGTGAACCTTTTGCCGGTAACCCCGCCGCGGTGGTGCCGCTGACCGAGTGGCTCCCGGATGCGACCATGCTGGCGATTGCCGCCGAGAACAACCTGTCGGAAACCGCGTTCTACCTGCCCGAGGGCGACGGCTTCGGTCTGCGCTGGTTTACCCCGGAGGTGGAGGTGGAGCTGTGCGGCCACGCCACCCTGGCCACCGCCCACGTGCTTTTCAACGAACTGGGCCATCATGCCGAAGCGATTCGCTTTGCCACGAAATTTTCCGGCGACCTGTTTGTTGCCCGCGATGAGCGCGGCATCTGCATCGACCTGCCAGCCCACGCCATCCACGAGACCGACATCCACCCGGCCATCGGCGAGGCACTCAACGGCGTGCCGAGCGCGGCTTATGCGGCGCCGTCCTGGGTGTATCTTTTCGACAGCGAAGACCAGGTCCGCGCCCTGGCGCCGGATTTCCGGGCGCTGATGGTCGCCTCCGATCTGCCGGTGATCGTCACCGCTCCCGGTGACGAGGTGGATTTCGTATCGCGCTTCTTCGGCCCGCAGGTGGGCGTCGATGAAGACCCGGTCACGGGCTCGGCCCACTGTGCGCTGGTACCCCTTTGGGCCGAGAAACTCGGCAAGACCGAACTCACTGCGAAGCAGGTATCGAAGCGCGGTGGTGACCTGTTGTGTGAGCTGAAAGGTGACCGGGTGCTGCTGCGTGGCCAGGCGCTGACTTTCCTGCGGGGCCAGATCGAGGTCGCCTGACCAGTTACCGGGTGCCCAGAGTACTTAAGAGGGCCTCGCGATAGGCGTCGCTTATGGGCAGTTCGATATCGCCGATTTCAACGTCGTTCCGCGTGACGGCGCTGATATGAGCCTGGTTGACGAGGTATGAGCGGTGAATCCTCAGGAAGCCGGGGCCCAGCTTCTCAGCGAAACCACCGAGAGTGCTTTTGAGGATATGGCGCTGGCTGTGGGTGTGCACTTCCAGGTAGTCCTTCATGCCGCGCACATAGAGGATATCCTCGCGTCGCAGGCGGATGTTCTTACGGTCCACACGTATGAACAGGTCATCCGCCGGCGCCGGACTGCCGTTTAAGGGTGCGGCGATCTCTGTGGCACCCGTCTGGGCCAGGAAGCGCTGCACCGCCTTGAAGAAGCGCGCAAACACGATGGGCTTTACCAGGTAGTCCACGGCCTCGAGCTCGAACCCCTCCACCGCGTAGTCACGATAGGCCGTGGTGAATATCACCGCGGGCGGCCTGGCCAGGCCCTGGTAAAAGTCTGTGCCCTTCATGACCGGCATTTCGATGTCCAGGAACATCAGGTTCACTGCCTGCTCCTCCAGCACCCGGCTCGCCTCGATTGCACTGGCACAGGAGGCCACCAGCTCTAGCTGGGGCAGGTGCGCCAGGTGTGAGGCGATCAGCTCGCGGCCGAGGACTTCATCGTCAACGACGATGCAGGTATAGGGCTTTGACATTGTTGATCCAGAACCAATAGGGCTGTGTGCTGCTTATCCGTATGGGTAACGGTGAGCTGGTGGGCGCCGGGGCATTGCAGCGTCAGCTGGCGGCGCAGGTTGCGCAGTCCGATGGCCTTATCACTGGGCAGGTCGCTGGAGCCGGGCGGTACGGAATTGCGCACCTCGAAACAGAGCTGCTGGTTTTGCTGGGCCAATGATATCTCTATCTGTTCCTCGCGCAGCGACTTTGCCACGCCGTGCTTGAACGCGTTCTCCAGCAAGGTGAGGAACAACAGCGGCGGCACCTGCAGGTCCGGGGAGGCCTCGTTGCGGAAGTCGACCTGCAAGCGCTCTCCGAAGCGGAGCTGTTCCAGGGCAATGTAGGCCTCGATCATGGCGACTTCGTCGCGCAGTGATACCAGTGGCTCACTACCGTGATGCAGTACGTAGTCGAGAATGCTCGACAGCCGAGCAACGGCTTCTGCAGTCTGTGTCGAGCGCTGGAGCGCCAGGGCGTAGATATTGTTGAGCGTATTGAAGATAAAATGCGGGTTGAGCTGGTTCTTCAGGGCCTCCAGTTCTGCGGCGCGCTGTCGCTCCTTGAGTGTCAGCAGCGTGCGCTGTCGCTGGTAGTAGTCCACGGCGATCAGGACGGCGGCCGGGAAAGCCAGCAGCGGGAGCTTCGAGAGCAGGAGATACTTGATCACGTAGGAAAAGCCCAGCCTTTCCAGCGGGCTCATGGCCGACAGGTGTTTCAGGTAGTACGCACCGTAGCTGTCCGGGTAGGCCTCCTCCAGGTACAGGTAGCTGACGAGCACGTTGATCTCGACAGCGACGACCAACATCAGCAGGAGCATTCCCAGGAACCCGATCACCGCTCCCCGGTCCAGCCAGCGGGGTACCAGCAGGCGAACGGCCACCAGTGCTACCAGCATCTGCAACAGGGTAGTGAGGCCCACCACTTCCACGACCTCGCGCGCTGACGAATACTTTTGCCATTCCGGCCCGAGGTTGATGGTGAACACAACGGCCCAGAACGCGAACTGGAACGCGATTGCCCCAGATTTCCAGTTGTTCACGATGGATTCCGATTCTGCTGAAGCTCTAGCTTAAGTGAAGGGCAGTGGGAGGTCGATGCCAGGTCGACGAAGCGGGGCCGTTGATCGATGAACAGGCTAAGCGAGTCGACCAACGCACGCCGATTGCGGCGCAGGCTATTCGTCGACCAATTGGCGGGGTGGGTCGATTAATACCCCGTGACGGGACCAGTGCCGGGTAGGGTGGCGCCACCATCCCAACACCGGAAATTGCCATGCGCAAATTGATAGCGATTGTTCTTACCCTGCTGATGACCGTCGCCGCCCAGGCAGTGGCTGAACCGGATACTGCAACACAACGCGCCGTGCTGGTCACCGGGGCCAGCTCCGGCATCGGCAAACGCATCGCGCTGACGCTGGCCGAGCAGGGCTTCTTTGTGTACGCCGGCGCTCGCAAGGCGGCAGATATCGAAGCGCTCAGTAACTTCGACAATATCCAGGGCATCAGGCTGGACGTTACCCGCCAGGAAGAGATCGACGCCGCGGTCGCAACCGTTCGCAAGGCCGGTCGCGGGCTCTATGGCTTGGTAAACAATGCCGGCGTGTTCCTGTTCGATCCGATGATCGAAGTTAGCGAAGGCGACATGCAGTTCATCTTCGACGTCAACGTGTTCGGCCCCTACCGCGTGACCCGGGCCTTTGCGCCACTGCTGATTGCGAGCCAGGGTCGCATCACTACCACCGGTTCTATTGCCAGCGCCTATGCCGGGCGCCTGTTCGGGCCCTACAGCATGACCAAGGCGGCGATGGCCTCGTTTACGGAAGCCCTGTCCTCGGAGATGCACAAGTTTGGCGTGGCGGTGAGCATTGTCGACCCCGGCAACTTCCAGTCGGACATTATGCAGAACATGCGCGGCCGCATGGCGGCACTGAAGTCGGGAGAGCGCCCGTCGCAGTTCGAGGAAGAAATCGCCAGGCTGGCATCTTTTACGAAAGTGGACCGCTCGCAGCATGCCGATGCCCGGCCCGTCGCTGATGCTGTGCTGCACTTCCTCACCAGCGAGCGGCCCAAGCTGCGTTACATGGTGAC
>JANQGK010000125.1 GCA_028277365.1 Halieaceae bacterium
TCATGGGTCTTACCGAGACCGCTCGCGCGGCGGTGGCGGACAAGGAGATCGGCTCTGAGGAGGCCGTCGTCGCCCTCGGCAGGAACTATATTCGCTTTATGCTGGAGCACCGTAACTTCCACGATCTGATGTGGGGTGACAGGGGTGCCCGGGCCATGGAGGATGAGCGTATGGACCTGCGCGGCTCCGGGTTTTACGTCCTCGCCGACGCGGTGGCTGCGGTCTGCGAGCGCGAGTCCATCGCCCCGGTGAACCCGGTGGAGCTGGCCACCGAGCTGTGGGCCATGGTGCACGGCTTGGGAACCCTGGCCATGAACCAGCAGGTCGACCGTTTTCTGCCCGGCGCTGACGCCTACCAGCTACTGGAACGCAGCACGCGACTGTTCTTTGACGGCCTGCGCATGAGCGCGGGCCGTCGCCAGGGAGAATAGGCTTTACACCGTCTTGCGCTTGCGACGCCGCTTGGTAGGTTGGGCGAGAGTGGATTTGGGGTAGCGCGGCAGTTTGCCGGTGAGCAGGTAGCGGTGAATGCTTTCCTGGCTGCGAATCTTGACACTCTTACGACCAGCTACCATCTGGTTTGACTGGCTCTCGTCCAGCACCCGCGCCTTCACGTTGTCGTGCCATTGCTGATCCAACACATCTTGCAGCATACGCTGGGCGTCCGGGTCGTGGACCGGTGTCAACACCTCCACGCGGTAGTCCAGGTTCCGCGTCATCAGGTCGGCAGAGCCGATGTAGTACATCGGCTGGCCGCGGTTGTAGAAGGTATAGACCCGCGGGTGTTCCAGGTAGCGGTCGACAATGCTGATGCCGGTTACCTTGTCAGACAGTCCGGGCACCCCGGGCAGCATGGTGCACATGCCGCGCACGATCAGCCGCACTTCCACGCCGGCGCTGCTGGCCTCGTAAAGTTTCATGACCATTTCCCGATCGGCGAGGTTGTTGCACTTGAGCGTCATGGCGGCGGGGTAGCCGTCGCGGGCGTTGGAAATTTCTTTATCCATCAGCTCGTACAGTCCCGAGCGGCTGCTGTGCGGCGAGACCAGCAGGTGGCGATAGGTCGGTCGCTTGTAGTTGAAGCGCAGGAAGTCGAAAACGTTGAAGACGTCCTTGCCGATGCCCTGGTCATAAGTCAGTAGACTGAAATCGGTGTACAAGGTGGCGGTTTTTTCGTTGAAGTTGCCGGTACCGATATGGCTGTAGAAGGCGATCTCGCCGTCTTCTTCGCGCTCGATCAGAATCAGTTTGCTGTGCACCTTGAGGCCCGCCACGCCGAACATCACCTCGACGCCATTGTCGGCCAGGCGCTCTGCCCAGTTGATATTGGCCTCTTCATCAAACCGGGCCTGCAGTTCCACCACCGCCAGCACCCGCTTGCCGTTGTTGACGGCATTGATCAGCGCGTCGCAGACTCGCGAATTGCCGGCCACCCGGTACAGGCAGATCTGGATGCTCTTGACCGCCGGGTCCAGCGCCGCGGTCTTCAGCATGTTGATGATGTAGTCGAAGGAGTGGTACGGGTAGTACAGCAGCACATCCCTCTCGCGAATCTTCTCGAACAGGCTGCCCTCGGCCTCGAGCCGCTCTATGCGGATGGGGGGTAAGGGCTTGTATTCGAGGTACTTGGGCCCGACGTTGGGGAAGCCCATGAAATCCTTCGAGTTGTGATAGCGACCACCACCGATCAGGCTATCGTACTTGCGCACGTTGAAGTGCTTGGTGAGAAACGTAAGCAGGTGCTCGGGGATGGCGGCGTCGTAGACGAAGCGCACGGCTTCCGCCTTCTGGCGACGCTTGAGGCTGATTTCCATCTTTTCGATCAGGCTGTCCGAGATGCCGGCATCCATCTCCAGTTCCGCATCCCGGGAAAATTTGATGGTGTAGGCCGAGGAGCTGTCAACCTTGATGACGCCCCGGAACACCTGGGACATGCAGAAGCGGATGATGTTGTCGAGGACGATGAATACCTTGCCTTTCTTGCCCTTCTTGCGGGGAATCTCGATGAAGCGGGACACGCGGTCGGTGGGCACTTCCACCAGCGCGTAGCGGTGCTCGTCGCCGGCAACGATATCCACCGCCAGGTAGATCGACTCATCGGTCAGGTTAGGCATAACCTTCGCGTCCGACATCAGGATCGGCTCCAGCTCAGGCAACACCTGGGTCCGGAAAAAATGCTGCACGTATTCGGCCTGATGGGGCTCCAGCTGTTCCTCGTTGATCATGTAGATCTTGCGCTTGCGCAGCTCCAGCAGCACCTGCCCGTAGATCCTGTCGAACTCTTGCTGCAACTCCACCACCCGGGTCTGGATCATCTCCAGCAGTTCCTTGTACTGCTGGCGGGGGGTGCCGGCGGACAGCGACAGCAGGCGCCTTACCTCCGCGACCCGCACCCGGAAGAATTCGTCCATGTTGTTGGAGAATATGCCGAGGTAGCGCAGCCGCTGGATGACCGGCGTTTCGGGGTTGGCGGCTTCCTGCAGCACCCGGGCGTTAAATGACAGCCAGCTGATCTCGCGGGGCATGAACTGGCTGGCGTCGAGGTCTCCGAGGCGCAGGTTGAGGTTGGTCTGGGCTTCGTCGTATAGCGTCATAAGCTCACCAGTATAGACCCGAATTGTTGCGTTTCCTCTACAAAGCAGCCCTCAGGACGTCGGCAGCGCAATCAGCGGGGTCCCGGGTCGTCCTCGCCGAAGTAAAGGCCTTCGTCGAAGGTCTTTACGGCGCCGGGGAAGAACACACAGGCGGCGGTGACCAGCATGCCGTTGATAAAACCCTCGGGAAACAACACCAGCGCCAGCAGGGGCCAGGCTTCCAGCGCGCGGCTTGCCAGGGCAGTTTCACCGATCAGCCACAGAAAGCCGGTAGCCAACACCGCCACGGTCAGGGCGCACAACATGCCGCCGGCGAAGCCGCCGCCGAGGGTGTACAGGAACAGATTCTGGCGCCTGGGCAGGCGGCTGACCAGCCAGTGGCTGAGGCTGGCTGGCACCGCCACACTCAGCAGCCAGGCCGCTGGCAGCGCTGACAGGGGCTCACCGAGAATCAGCAACTGGGCCAGCAGGGCCAGGCTGCCGGCCAGTAACGCCAGGCACCAGCCCAGTACCAGCGTCACGCTGGTCATCGCCAACAGGTGAACACTGGCCACCTCGCCGAGCCTGATCGACATCAGCCACAGGCAGGTACAGCCCAGGCTTGTGCCCAGCACCAGGTGCACCCGGGTCGGCACCGCCCGCAGGGCCTCCCAGGGGGCGTAGCGCACGGCGATCGCCAGACACACGAGCATCAACAGGCCGAGGGCCAGCAGCAGGGGGGCAGGGATCAGATCCGGATTGATCAGCATTCGATCAGCTTAGTGAGAGTGAACGCAGATGCACAGTGGCGCGCGGAGTGAACACTGACTGCGCGCCGCGCTGGGGCCATCCGGGGCCCCTGCGGCGGGTCGTGAACAGTGCGCCAGACTGGTGGGAGGTGCGTAGAAAAAAAGCGCATCAGGATAATTCCGTCGCGCGGAAAAAGCTGTTACTTTCCGCTTCAACTAGAAGAATAGACTCCAGCGAGGGCTCCCCTACCGATGACCTACTGCGTGGCGATTGCAGCTAAAGACGGACTGGTGTTTTGCTCCGATTCCCGGACCAACGCGGGGCCCGATATCCTCTCCACCTACTCCAAGATGCACGTCTACGACCTCGGCAAAGACCGTATGATCGTACTGCTAAGCGCGGGCAACCTGGCCACCTCGCAGGCGGTGATTGCGCAAATTGAAGGCGATATGGAGGACGAGGAGTCGGAGTCGCTGCTGAGCTGCAACAAGATGGTCGAAGTGGCCAACTACGTGAGCCGGGTCAGCCGCGAACAGCAGTCGGCGGCCAGTGATTCCACCGCCGATTCCGATGTGGATACCTCTGTGTCGTTCATCGTCGGCGGGCAGATCGATGGCAACAAGCCGTCGATCTACATGATTTATTCCGCGGGCAACTTCATCTCCGTGTCGGAGGAAACCCGCTACCTGCAGATCGGTGAGAGCAAGTACGGCAAACCCATTCTCGATCGCATCTTGCGGGAGGATACGAGCCTCGAGGACGCTGCGCGCTGTGCGCTGGTGTCCATGGATTCCACCATGCGCGCCAACGCCACCGTAGGGCCGCCGGTGGAAGTGCTGGTCTACGAGAACGATACTTTCGAGTCGGACCACTACATCAAGCTGACTGAGGACGACTCCTACCTCAGTACCCTGCGGCGCGCCTGGTCTGCTGCCATCAAGCAAGCTTTTCTGGACCTGCCCCAGTTTGAATGGGAAAAGCGTTCCGCTTCCCTGCGACCGGTGAGGCCGCCCGCGGCGGATGAGGGGCGCCGTGACTGAGCGGCGCCGCTACCACTTAATCCTGGTATTCCAGCGGCTGCGCTTCGCTGCCTGCGGCATTGGCTGACGCCCGGGCGACCGCTTGCTGGACAAACAGCAGCTTGTCGGTCACCACCGGAGTCAGGATAAAGGGGTAGTGGTCACGCTGTCCCAGGCTGCGCCCCAGTTCGTTGAGCGGAATCACGAAGCGTGTCCAGGCGCTCAGCCGTTCCCTGGGATCGGTCCCGGGGTCCTCAGCCAGGCCATAGCAGATGGCGGTCTCGAGAGTGTCCTCGATATGCAGAAAGTGCGCAAAGCACTCGGCCCAGTCCTCCAGCGGGTGGGAGCTGGCGTAAGCGCTGATGTAGCGCTGCTCCCAACCCTCGGCTGGGCCATTCTGGTGGTAGGCGTTCAGCGCCGCGTCGTAATCTGCTGTCGGATCGCCAAACAAGGCGCTGAAGGCATCGAGATCGGTCACCAGCTGCGGGTAGAAGAAGTGGCCGGCCTCGTGGCGGATATGGCCCAGCACCGTGCGGTAGCGTTCGCCCATTAGCTCGCGCTGCTGTACCCGCTGAATCTCGTCAGCCTCCAGCACATTGATGGTGATTACGCCGTCCTTGTGCCCGGTGGCCACGAAGTGTTCCAGCACGTCGGGATGGCTGCGCTTGTCCTCGAGGAATTCAAAGCGCATACCGCCGCCGCTGTTAACATCCAGCCCCAGTTTGCTGACGCCGGCAATCATGCGCCGTTTGGCCGCTTCCAGGCGCTTCCAGCGCAGCAGGTTTTCCTCTCGCGACATCGAGGGAATAGTGCGATTGAGGCGGCAGCCGGAGCAGAGAGTCTCCTCGGAACCTGCCTCTACCACGCCGTTGCACACTCCCCATTTGACGCGATTGTCACAGGGCCGGTAGCGCTTGCCGTCGGCGTCTATCCAGCCGTCTTCGTCGTCGTCCAGCGAGAACACCGCCGCCCGCAGGGGCTCAGAAGCCACCCGTCGGCCGCAGTTTCCGCAGCGCGTGTTTTCGCAGAACAGAGCCTGCCCGCAGCGACAATAGTAGGGAGTCATTACTGCTCCGGCGTGAACCAGGTGTGCTGGATAACCTCGTGTACGCCCTGCAAGCGCACCTGGATGTCGTCGAGAAACTGCTCCAGCGCCTCGCCCTCCAGTTCGGCGTAGTTGGTACGCTTGATCCTGCGGTGCACCGACTGCACCGCCTTCAGGGAGTCCTGGCCGCGCGGCAGCAGCTTCATGGCGGTCTCCAGCTCCAGCAGGCAGTGTGACAGTGCGCGCGGGAATACCGGACTGCGCAGCAGGAACTGCAACGCGTCGGGCGGCCGCACGTTGTGACGCTCGCTCAGCCGGTACATCTGGTAGGCGCTCAGGGACTGCAATACGCTGACCCACATCACGTTCTGGTAAGGTCGCGCGTCTTCATCGGGATTGCCCAGCACCTCGGAGGCCACGTCAATGATGCGCGTGGTCATATCGGCGCGCTCCAGGTAGCGGCCCATGCGCAGAAACTGGTAGCTCTCGTCCTGGTTCATGGTGCCCGACAGCATCCCGGCAATCTGCTGGGTGGATTGCACCACCCCGTTGAGCACGCCGTAGCGGGATGCCCGCGGCAGCCCCTTATTGGCGCGACGCGCCACGCTCAGGTACAGGCTGTTGACGCGCTCCCAGGTCTCACTCGGCAACACCTCGCGACTGGTGCGCATGTTTTCGCGGGCGTGGGTCAGCGACGAGATGATCGACGAGGTGTTTTCGCGATCACTGAACACGAAGCTCATAATGTTCTTCTCGTTGGCGACCCCGGGGCGCTGCGCGAACTCCTCGCGAGCACCCAGCGCCCGCAGCAACAGCTCCCAGTCCGGCTGTACATTGCGCGGCAGGTCGAGAATGACGTTGTGACGCACCAGGATCAGGCGCGAGGTATCCTCCGCCCGTTCCAGGTAGCGAGCCAGCCAGTAGATTCTTTCGGCAACCCTGGACAGCATCAGCTCGCCTCCGTATCGACGATCCAGGTGTCCTTGCTGCCGCCGCCCTGGGAGGAGTTGACCACCAGTGAGCCCTTGCGCAGCGCCACCCGGGTGAGCCCGCCGGCGGTCACGTAGTGATTTTTGCCCTGCAGGATGAAGGGTCGCAGGTCCAGGTGTCTGGGCTGGATACTGTTGCCGCACAGGGTCGGCGCCGTGGACAGCGACAGGGCGGGCTGGGCCATGTAGTTGCGCGGGTTCTTGCGAATGCGGGCGGCAAACTCTTCGCGCTGTTTCTTTGTCGATGCCGGGCCGATCAGCATGCCGTAGCCGCCGGATTCATTGGCCGGCTTCACGACCATGTTTTCCAGATTCTTCAACACGTGGTCACAGTGCGTCTTGTCCACGCACAAATAAGACGGCACGTTGGGGATGATGGGGTCTTCTCCCAGGTAATACTTGATGATCTCGGGCACGTAGGTGTAGATCACCTTGTCGTCAGCGACTCCGGCGCCCGGAGCGTTGGCAATGCCCACATTGCCCTTGCGCCAGGCGCGGAACAGGCCCGGCGTACCCAGCATGGAGTTGGGCCGGAACACTTCCGGGTCGAGGAAGTCGTCGTTGATGCGGCGATAGATCACGTCTACCCGCTCCAGGCCGCGGATGGTGCGCATGTAGACCTTGTCGTCATCGCCCACCACCAGGTCCGAACCCTCCACCAGCTCGGCGCCCATCCGCTGTGCCAGATAGGCGTGCTCGAAGTAGGCGGAGTTGAAAACACCGGGGGTCATCACCACGACCTCCGGCTGGTCACCCTGGCGGGGTGAGAGCGAGGCCAGGGTGTCGAACAGCTGTGAGGGGTAATCGTCCACCGGCTCGATGAAATGCTTCTCAAACAGCTGTGGCAGCACGCGCTTGGACACGGCGCGGTTTTCCAGCATGTAAGACACGCCGGAGGGGACCCGCAGGTTGTCTTCCAGCACGTACATGGTGCCATCGCTGTCGCGCACCAGATCCGAGCCGCAAATGTGAGACCAGACGCCGTAGCGCGGCTGTGCACCGATACACTGCTCCAGGAATTCCGGAGAGCTGTCGATGATCTCCCGCGGCAGGGTTTTGTCCTTGAGGATGCGCTGCTTGTTGTAGATATCGTCAATGAACTTATTGAGCGCTACCTGGCGCTGCACCAGTCCCTGTTCCAGCACCTGCCACTCTTTCAGCGGAATGATGCGGGGCAGTATGTCCATGGGCCAGGCGCGGTCGATATTCTCCCCGTCGCTGTAGACCGTGAAACTGATGCCCATCTCCTGGATGGCCAGGTCGGCCGCCTGCTGTCGCGACAGCAGGTGCTTGATCGACATCTTGCGCGTGTAGGAGACGAGGCCGCGGGCGGCGGCGCGTGCATTACCGGGAGAGCTGATGATCTCGTCGTAGAATTGCCCTGGGTCGTAGGCGTTCCAGTCGATGCCCGGACGGACCCGCTTGTAGGGCGCGGGCGCCTTGATGGCGGCGGCACTGGATTTGGGCATGTGAGAAAGAGTCCTCTGTTCCTTCAGGGACGGCGTACCCTAACATAATGACCAGCATAGCGCATGTCTGGCGGCTTGCGTTGACACCCAGTGCGACTCTGCATAGGCTCTCGCAATGCTGTTTTTACCTGCTTTCCGGTGACCCCGGCTCCCTGCACTCCAAGTGGACTCACGCTTCATGTTGCACGCTTACAAGGTTGTACTGATACCGCTGATGTTTTTCTTTGGTCTTGCCGCAATTGCAGCGGACGACCTCGGCGCAGGGGGCCGCCCGGTGGGTCTCGATTATTCACGCAGCCCGGTCTACGGTGCCAAAGGGATGGCGGCCACGGCTCAGCCGCTGGCGTCTCAGGTAGCCATCGACGTGCTCAAACAGGGCGGTTCCGCTGTCGACGCGGCAATTGCCGCCAATGCCGCCCTGGGCCTGATGGAACCCACCGGCAACGGCATTGGTGGCGACCTGTTCGCGATTGTCTGGGACCCGACGTCCGGCAAGCTCTACGGCTATAACGGCTCCGGCCGCTCGCCGCAGGGTCGCAGCATGGAGGACCTCAAGCAGAGCATCGCCGAGATGAAGAGCGCCGGCCGGTTGCCGGAAGACCACGACGGCATTCCCGCCTTCGGCAGCTTGTCGGTGACAGTGCCGGGCACGGTGGACGGCTGGTTCGCCCTGCACGAGCAGTTCGGCAAGCTACCCATGTCGCGGGTACTGGCACCGGCGGTCAGCTACGCACGGGAAGGCTTCCCGGTATCCCCGGTGATCGCCTACTACTTTGGCCGCAACCTGACACGCTTCAATCGCGATACGGGCATGATCGAGGAGTTCGATAACGCCCAGTCCACCTGGTTCAAGGGCGGTCGAGCTCCCGCTCAGGGCGAGTTGTTCCGCAACCCCGACCTGGGCAACACGCTGGAGTTGATCGGCCGCGAGGGCCGGGACGTGTTCTACAAGGGCAAGCTGGCACAGGTCATGGCTAAGTACTTCGAACGCATCGGCGGCGACCTCAAGCTGGCGGACTTCGCCGCCCATCGCGGCGAATGGGTTACCCCGGGCAGCGTGAGCTACCGGGGCTATGATGTTTACGAACTACCGCCCAACGGCCAGGGCTTCGCGGCCCTGCAAATGCTCAGCATTCTCAAGAACGTCGACTTCAGCCAATGGCCCCGCTCTTCGGCAGAGGTGTTTCACTTTATGGTCGAGGCCAAGCGCCTGGCCTTTGAAGACGTGGCTCGTTACTACGCCGACCCGGACTTCTCGCAGATGCCGCTGGAAGGCCTGCTGTCGGATGACTACGGCAAGCAGCGCTTTGCCCTGATCGACGCCGGCAAGGTCAACCCGGCAGTGGCCGCCGGCGAGCCCAAGCTGGAGGGTGAGGGTGATACCACCTACCTGACCGTGGCCGACTCCAGCGGCATGATGGTTTCGTTGATCCAATCAAACTACCGCGGCATGGGTAGCGGGCTGACACCGGACGGCCTTGGCTTCATGTTCCAGGACCGCGGCGAGCTGTTCTCCCTGGACCCTACTCACGCCAACGCCTACGCCCCAGGCAAGCGCCCCTTCCACACCATCATCCCGGCCTTCGTCATGAAAGACGGTAAGCCCTACATGAGTTTTGGCCTGATGGGCGGCGGCATGCAGCCCCAGGGCCATGTGCAGGTGCTGATCAACCACATCGATTACGGCATGAATATCCAGGAGGCGGGTGACGCGGCGCGCTTCCTGCACGACGGCGGCCGCCGCCCCACCGGCCAGCACGGTGACCCGATCGGTACGCTGTACCTGGAGCCCGGAGTACCCGAGGCCACCCGGCGGCGGCTGGAAACCATGGGCCACCGGGTGCAGATGGACGACACGGGTGTCCGCTTCGGCGGCTACCAGGCCATCCTGCGCCAGGGTGGTGTCTATGCGGGTGCTACCGAGATGCGCAAGGACGGCACGGTGGCCGCCTACTAGAGCCGACTCAGTCCGTGTAAACCGGCCCGGCCTACACCAGGCCGAAGACGCGTAGGATCTTCAGGGCGCCGAGGCCCACGGTGACCAGTACCACCAGCGCCCCCAGACCGTTGGCCAGCGCGCTGTTTGCGTGCTGGCCCAGGGTGTCCCGCCGGTTCATCACCACCAGCAGGAACACCGCACAGATGGGCAGCAGGAAGCCGTTGGCGGCCTGGGCAAACAGGATGGCCAGCAGCGGTTTGGTGCCGACGGCCGCAAAGCCGGTCCCGCAGAGCAGGACTGTGATCCAAACGGCGCGGAAGCGGCCGCTCTTGAGGTCTTGCGACCAGCCCAGCACCCCGCACACGGCGTAGGCCGCCGCCAACGGCGCGGTCACCGCACTGCTGAGGCCAGCGGCGAACAGGCCCGCGGCAAAAAAATAGCGGGCGCCGCTGCCCAGCAGAGGTTCGAGTTGCCTGGCCATGTTGGCGGCGGAGAATTCCGCCTCCCCTCCGAAGAAAGCTGCGGCTGAAGTGCTCAGTACGGCCAGGGTGATCAAACCGCCCAGGCCTATCGAAAGGCCGGTATCGACGCGGGCTTCCTTCAGCGCCTGCCGGGTGTCGGTCTGTGCGGGCCACTTCTCCTGCACCGCGCTGGCGTGCAGGAACAGGTTGTAGGGCACGACGGTGGTGCCGACCAGGGCGATCACGGTCAGCAGTGACCCGGTTGGCACGCTCGGCACCAGGGCGCCCCTCATCATCGCGGCGAGATCCGGGCCCACTTGTACCAGAGTGGCCAGGAACACCAGGCTCATCAGCAATACCAGCGCCACCAGCAGCTTTTCGATCAGCGCGTAGGTGCCCGAGGCCAGTAACAGCCCTGCAAGCGCGCCTACCGCCAAGGCCCAGGCGGTCATCGGCAGCGCGAATATGCTCTCCAGGCCGATGGCTGCGCCAATAATATTGCCCGCTTCGTAGGCGGCGTTGCCGAAGCCGATTGCGGCGACCACCAGCGCGATGGCCATCCCGCCCAGCCAGCTGCCGGCGAAGTTGTCCCGCAGCGCTTCCGCCAGCCCGCGCCGGGTCACCAGCCCCAGTCGCGCGGCCATGTCCTGCAGGGTCATGGTCGCAAGCACCGAGAACAGCAGCGCCCACAGCAGGGCAAAACCAAACTCGGCGCCCGCAATGCTGGCGGTGGTGACCGTACCAGGGCCAATGAATGCAGCGGTGACCAGGATGCCTGGCCCGAATCTTGAGCGCTGTGCCATTGCTTATTCGGTCTCCAGCCAAAGGGGGATGTTGCGCGCCAGCCCACTGCGGGTGTGGCCGCCGCTCCACAGTGCCCCCAGCCTGCGGGGTCGCGCCATGCCGCGGGTGGCGAGAAAGCTGGCCAAAGCCTTCGGGCAGTCGTAGCCCCTTTCCTGCAGGCGTTCCCACAGGGCTTCGGCCTGCGAATAGAGTTGTGCGAGGCTTGTACCCTGGGATCCCCGCGCCCGCTGCCACAGGTAACGGGCGTTGAATCCCTGGGCACCGACGGCATTGTCGGCGTGCTGTCGGTAGTCCAGCAGGGCTTGCGGGCAGTAGGCGAGCCGCCCGCCTGCGGCACACAGCAGTGCCAGCCACCAGTCATGTGCGGGCGCGGCGGGCGGCAGAGGCCAGGCCAGCTCCAAAGCGGCGCGATTGAATAAACTGGCGCAACCGCTGACGTGGTTCTGCACCAGCAATCGCGCCAGTCCCGCCGCGGGTGACAGGCGCTGGTAGTCCATGAAGGAATTGGCGAGGGGGCTGCCCGCGGAACCCACGACCCGCATGTCGGAACACACCAGTGCGGGCGCGGAAGCATCGCCGGGGAGGGCGGCCAGCAGGGTGGATATTTTGTCCGGGTGCCAGCGGTCGTCCTGGTCGCAGAACAGGAAATGCGAATCGGGTCGCCGGGTCAGCGCATGCTCGATCAGGCCGGCAAAGTTTGCCTTGCTGCCCCGGGGGGTGTGGGTCGAGTTGTCGAGCACGGTAACACGGCTGCCGGCGCGTTCCTGAAAGGCCGCCAACAGGGAGGGAGTGGCATCGCTGGAGGCATCATCGCGAATCGCGATGTGCAGCGCCGGGTGATCCTGGGCCAGCAGTGAATCCAGCTGTTCCGGCAGCCAGCGCTCGCCGTTATGCGTGGCAAGCAGGATAGTGACCTGGGGCGGGCCCTGATTCACCTGGACAGTGTCCTGAGCGGTTTCCTGCACGCGGCCTCTGGAGCGCATTTCGAAGCCGCCATGGTAGCAGCGCTCACCGGCACTGTCCTCGCGTTTGACCGCGCCCACACCGGGCGCGAGAATAGGCGCCTTTCGAAAACCGGACAGTGGCATGCACCCGACCATTGATGGGCCTCAGGCAAATACGCCCCAGGCAGACTTGAACAGCCAGCTCGAAGCTCTTGCCACCGAGGTCAACGAGATGTTGGCCAGGGATGACCGGGCTGCAGCGCGCGCGGCCTGCGAGGCCATGTTTGCACTCAATGGTGCCTACAACCAGGCCCATATGCTGATGGCTCGCGTGATGATGCCCGGCAAGAACTACGCGGCCATCCTGTCGCGCCTGCACCAGCACCTGCAACCGGCCGGTTATGCAGAGATCGGCGTGGCCACCGGCGCCTCGATGGCGCTAGCCGGCGCGGAGACGCGCTGTGTGGGCATCGACCCCTGCCCCAGGGTGACCGCCAATATCGCGGCGCGGGCGCGCCTTTATCCGCTGACCAGCGATGACTTCTTCGCCCGCTACAACCTGGCCGAGGAACTCAGCGGAGAGCGCCTGGACCTGGCCTTTATCGACGGCCTGCACCTGTTCGAACAGGCCCTGAAGGATTTCATCAACCTGGAAAAACACTCTCACCCGGGCACGGTGGTGATGATCCACGACTGTTACCCACCCACCGAGTTGAGCGCCGCCCGCGACCGGGTCATGGCCTACTGGGCCGGGGACGTCTGGCGCATGATCCCGCTGCTGATCAAGTACCGACCCGATCTCGATGTGAAGGTGATTCCCGCGCTGCCCTCCGGGCTGGGCCTGGTCACCGGGCTGGATGCCGGTTCCTCGGTACTGGAGGAACGCTTTGACGACATCGTGGCTGAGTTCATGGCGCTGGACTACAGCCAGCTCGACGAGCGCCGGGAAGAGCTGCTGCCGGCGCTTGCCAACGACTGGCAGGCCATTTTGGAACGATTGCCTGGCTGATCAGCCGCGCGGCGGCCAGGCCAGGTCGAAACTCTCGTAGGCGAGGGTGAGGTTGGGGTTGTAGGCGGGGTCTTCCCGCAGGCGCCGGCCCCATTTCTCGATCATGAAGTCGCGCTCGCGCTCGAAGCGCAGGCGGCGCTCGCCGGTTTCCCGGCCGCGGGAGAAAGACTCGAAGTGGTAGAGCTGGGTGTAGGGCGTCCACAGGTTGCGGTAGCCGGCGTCCACCAGCTTCAGGCACAGGTCGACGTCGTTGAAGGCCACCGCCAGGTTATCCTCATCCATGCCCCCCACCGCTAGGAAGCTTCCCCGTCGTACTGCCAGGCAGGCTGCTGTGACCGCGCTGTAGTTTTGCACCAGTCGCAGCCGTCCCATGTGGCCGGTCTCGCTCTTGTAGAAACCGCGGAAGGCGTGCCCGGCCACCGCGTCGGGGCCGACACCCAGTACCACCCCACCGTGCTGGATGTAGTCACTGGCGAAAAACAGCTTGGCGCCAACCGCGCCCACGCCCTCGCGCACGGCCTGGCTGGCGAGCTCCGTGAGCCAGTCGCCGTTGATCACTTCCATGTCGTTGTTCATGAGAAGCAGCAGCTCGGCGTCTGACTGCGCGGCGCCAAAGTTCATGAGGGCTGAGAAGTTAAATTCGCGGTCGTAGGGCAGAACACGCACTCGGGCGTCGGATTCCAGCTCTTTCAGGTAGCTGATGCAGGCGGGGTCCCGGCTGCCGTTGTCGATGATGTTGAGCCGGTAACTGGCGTACTCGGTGCGCTGCAACACACTGTCTACGCAGTGGGACAGCATGTCCAGGGAGTCCCGGGTCGGCATCAGGATGTCCACAGCGGGTGACGGTTCGGGCAGCCGGTGGCGTACGCGGTAGGCCATGCCCATTTCTGACAGCTCGACATCTGCTTCGATGCCCAGGCGTTTGACCTGGTCCTCGAGGGCGCGGACGCCGGCATCCACCGCATAGTCTTTATGATCGATGTCGTCTGCCGTCGAACCTTCCACCGCACGCCAGTGATACAGCACTCTCGGGATATGGTAAATCTGGTCGTGCGTTAGAGCCTCGCTGGCGCGCAGCACCAGGTCGTAGTCCTGTGCGCCTTCGAAACCTTCCCGCAGGCCACCCAGCTCATCCAGCAGGGTCCGCTCTATGACCACCAGATGGCAAAGGTAGTTAATGGACGCCAGGTAGTCCGGACTCCAGTCCGGCTTGAAATGCGGACGAATCGGCGTGTCGTCGGCTTCAACGATGTCTTCATCGGAGTACAGCAGCCTCGGCGGTTGTGCCTGCCTGAGAACCGCGGCGACTTCGAACAGGGCATCCGGCGTCAGTTCATCATCGTGATCCATGAACGCCACGTAGTCTCCAGTGGCCAGCTTGATCGCATCGTTGGTCGCGGCACTGATATGACCGTTGTTGTCACGCCAGTGGGCCTTAATCCGATCGTCGCTGCCGGCCAGTGCCTGAAGGCAGGCCCGGGTGTCTTCCCGGGTCGAGCAGTCGTCGGCAATACATAGCTGCCAATGCGGATAGGTCTGGCGCAAGACTGACGACACGGCTTTCTCAAGCAGCTCCGGCGGCGTGTTGTAGGTGGGCATCACCACGGAGATCAGCGGCGCCTCATCGAGCTCAGCCGCAAGCTGCCGCTGCTCGGCCAGCGTGTCGGGTCCGGCGCGGCCAAACTTCTCCCACCAGTCGGCGTAGTCGCGACGTTTACCCAGCCGTGGAAAGTTCTCCAGGGAGATGGCCAGGTCCTCTTTCGCCCGCTCCCAGGTCCAGGCGGGTCCGAAGCAGCGGTAAAACCAGACCCAGTGCCAGTAGTCCTCCATGGCGGTCAGCCAGGCACCCATCGGCCGCAGGGAGAAAGACTTGACGCGCAGCCGGCAGTCAAGGCGGCTCGGAGCGAACACCAGGCCCTGTAGATTCTCCTGCGCCTTCAGTGTGCCAAAGATGGCCTTACCCCCACGATGCTCGTACATAGGAGCCATCATCTCGTGCAGCTCACCGTCCAGTACGGTGTACAGCTTCGGCCCCCACAGGCGATCCTCGCTGTCGTAGCGGATGTTGAAATACAAAGTGCGCCCTTGCAGCCTGTCGGGTATCGGGTAATACAGGTGCCCACTGTCGCCGGTCATGGCCAGCCAGCCTTCGGCCTGTTGCTCGCCATGGGTAATGGCGTTGAGGCTGAGGCGCTCCTTAAAAACTCCTCGTCGCAGGCGGTGTATCAGCCGCCGGACCAGCTCGATCGGCGAGCTGGCAGCGTCTCCTCTGGGAGAGTTTTCCCGCAGTGCAGAGAGCTCCCGGTCGCGCTCCTCCAGTTGGGCCTTCAATGCGGCGATTTCTCCGGCCAGGCCGCGGCGATGGGCACGCTGCTCCACCAGCTGGTCGCTTAGCTCCGACAGTTGCCGGTTGCTGTCCGCAAAGGTTTCCAGCAGAGCGGTGTAGTCCTGGCTCATTGGCCAGCTCTGCTCGATGTTAACCTCGATGCTCTGTGGCCGGCTTGTGCCTAGCAGTGGTTCCAGCGGGACTTCGAACCAGGCGTTGCCGTCCTGGCACAGGAGCCGGTAGCCGGTTCCCTCGTGGTGGACCACCAGGTTCTGGGTGAGGGCGGTATCGAGCTCCGCCGCGGCGCACAGGTCAACCGAGCTGTCGCCGGCGATCACCTCAAAGCGCCTGAGGTGCACCAGGCCTGCGCGATCGGCCGGGAAGTAGCGCAGCACCTCGATGCCGGCGGCATCTTCAATGCTGAAGCTGAGCTGGTTGTCGTCTTCGTTGAGGCTGGCCCACCGGCGCTGGAGCTTGTGTTCACCGTGCTGCAGGTCGTCTCCGCTCATCCAGAACAGACGGGCCTCGAAGCGGTTGATCACTCCGGCGGTGGGCTGGTGCTCCAGGGCTGGGGCCGCGTCGGCGCGCACCCGCAGGATGTACTGGTAGACCAGTGCGTCCGGTCGCGCCAACAGGGCGTCGACCAGTGAAGCCGGCAACAGCTCCGGGCTGAAATCCGCGAACTCGGTGCCGTGTAGCGCTCGCGTGATGGTGTCCATCTCGACGACGGTAAAGTCCAGTGACTCGAGAAAGCTGCACAGGGAATCGCGGGTATAGAAGCGCACATGGGTGTCATCGAGAATGCCCTCGTCCCGGTAGTCGAAACGGCCCTCCAGCAGGTCCAGCACCACGCCGGCGTAGCCGACGTTGGGTACGGAAAGCAGCAGCTCACCGCCGGGTTTCAGCAGCCCGGCTGCTCGCCGCAGCACGGATTCGCGGTCGCGTACATGTTCCAGCACGTCGGCAAATACCACGCAGTCGTAGCTGGCAGGCTCAAAGCCCGCCAGGGCGTCGGCCTGCTCGAGGTCAGCTTCCCGCAGTTGCCGGTAGTGAGGCCGGGCATGGTCGAGGTGTTCGGCAGACATCTCGATGCCGTCAACCGTGCACTGCTTCTCCCGTGCCAGGTGGGCGCCCAGCTCTCCGCTGCCGACACCCAGGTCCAGCACCGTGGCGCCCGCGGGTATCATCGCCGCCAGCTTGGACAGGGAATCCTCCGCACCCTCGCTGATCTCGCGCTGGTACTTCAGCCGGTTATCGGTCACGGTGCAGCTTCGCCGCGTCGGCTGGCAGATCTACCTTCAACGGGCAGTCAGCCAGTGGGGTGATGTCCTCCAGGGCCTGCACAGACAGGCTGTCGCCGCTGGCAAGACTGCCTGCCGGCAAGCGGAAGCAGAAGCCACACTCGACGCCGTCAGGCAGGTCGGCCGACTGTTGCCCGCAGGTTGCCAGTGTCGCCGTGGGCAGGTTGGCGACGGTGATGGCGACCGGCTCGCCGTTGATGCGCAGCTCGAGTTCGGCGGGAGGTTTCAACGGGAAGTTGTAGCGTGCCCAACCCTGCACACGGTCGTGGTCGACCCCGGTGATGGCGCCGGACGCCTTGGTGGTGCGGGTGGCGTCCAGGTAGTCCTCGGGGGCCGGCCGGATGAAATCGATTGCCGCCTGCCGCGCCGCAGGGTCCACGCTGCCTGGCAGCAGCTCGATAAGCTGGTCTACGAGCTCTGCGGGCCTGGCCATGAGCTTTTCATAGGAGACCAGCAGTGCCGCCGGTCTGACGACGTCGAGGAAGTCGATGATGCGCTCGTTGTCGGCCAGCAGCTTGTCCATGGTCAGGAACGCATCCACGCCACCGGAGATTCGCGTGCGCTGGGCGGCTGCGAACACGTCCCGGAATACAACGATATAGACCGGTTTGCGAAACAGGGCGTGAACGTCCTGGATATGGTAGAGCAGTCGCGGGCGCTTGAAAGCCCAGACGGAGTGCGCGGCGTTGTACTCCCGGATGATGCGGCCGGCGTCTTCGGCGCCACCGGTCTCGATGGCGTTGGCGAGGTTCACATCCTCGAATACCGGCGCCGCCGACAGAGCGCCGGTGAACACATCAAGCCGGTCCAGGGCGCCTGCCACCGCCGAGGTGCCGCCGCGAGCGGTCCCCAGAACCACTAGCGTGCGCTGCACGTTAGCCTCGATGGCGCCGAGCGCGGCGATACCGGGGTTGGTCATCGATGCCAGGTCAGCCACGGCGCGCTCCAAATAAACCCCTTAGCTTGCTGAGCCAGCCGCGGGGCTGATAGGTCACCGGGCTGTTCATGAGGTCGAAGGGGTCGCCGGTCACTACCGCCCGCACCACGTCACCGGGCTCAAGGGGCCGCTCCAGGGTGACATCAAAGGCGCAGCGCCCGTCGGCGCTGATGCCCATCTCAGCCAGGTCTTTGCGGTACTGATCGGCTGGCACCCGGGCCACCTCGCTGCCGTTCACCTCGATGGCCACGTCCGCCTGACGGCGGTGGGTAAGGTACTGGGCCCAGCCGCGAATGCGATGCTGTTCGACAATGTCGAGGCGGCCGCGGCTCTTGTTGTTGCGGGTGTGGTCCAGGTATTCGGCGGGGCTCGCCTCGATGGCTGTCAAGGCGCGCTCGCGGTCTCCGTCTTCGCAACCGCTGAAGCTGGCAAGGGCATCGACAAAGGTGCTGGGATTCTCCAGCAGTTTCTCGTAGCTCACCAGCAATGCCGGTGCGGCGCTGCTTTTGAGGAAGTCCTTGATGCAGCGGTATTCGGCCAGCGTCCTGCGCATGGTGCTCAGCAGGTCCGCCTCGCTGGATAGCTGCGCCCGCACGGCGGTGGCGAGCGGGTCGCGGAATACCGCCACGTAGCGCACGTTGCCCAGGCGGGAGTGGTAGCGCGCCGCGAAGCGGCAAAAG
>JANQGK010000179.1 GCA_028277365.1 Halieaceae bacterium
AGATTGACCGCCTCGGAAAACAGCAGCGGCACCAGCACATTGCCATCCAGACCCTGGATGACAAGGTAGACCACTATTACCGTATAGAATTCCGAGCCAATTCCCCACTGGAACACCGCAATCAGAGCCACGGGGATAGTCACCACAGTGGCGCCGATGTAGGGAATGATGACCGACAGGCCCACCAGCAGGCCCAGCAATTCCGCATAGTTGAGCCCCAGCACGGTAAACGCCACATAGGAGACCGCACCGACAATCAGGATCTCAATCAGCTTGCCCCGGGCATAATTCGATACCTGCTGGTTCATCTCAACCCAGATGCGGGTAAGCAGCGGCCGCTCGTGGGGCAGGAAGCCCCCCAGCCAGGCGAGGATCTGCTCGCGGTCCTTGAGGAAGAAGAATACCAGCAGCGGCACCAGGATGGCGTAGATCAGCACCAGCACAAACACCGGGATCGACGCCAGCGACAGGCTGAGGATAGACTGGCCCAGTTGTGCGGCCCGCCGCTCGGCGGCGGTGACCACCTCGGAGATCTGCTGCTCGGTAATCAGCTCCGGGTACTGCTGGGGCAGCACCGATAGCCATTCCCGGAGTTGCTCGATCATGCGCGGCAGTTCCGCGAACAGGCTCACCGCCTGCTGCCACACCAGCGGCAACACCAGGAACAGGAAGCCAAAGAACAAGCCGACAAATACGATGAAGGACACCGATACTCCCAGCCATTGGGGCAGGCCGCGACTGACGCAATAGGCGCTGAGACCCTGCATCAGGTAGGCCAGCACGATGGCGGCCAGCATCGGGGTGAGAATGTCGCCCACGGTGAGCAACAGCGCCAGGCCCACCGCCAGCAGTACCAGCAGCAGGATAGACTCTTCTTCGAAAAAGTAGCGGTCGTACCACTTGCGGAATATCTCCAGCAACGTTCAGTCCTCGCCAGCCAATTTCTCGATTACGTGAATAAATACCCCATCCCGCTCTTCACTGGAGATCAGCGGATGGCCGGATTGCTCGGCAAACACCTCGAAGTCGCGCACCGAGCCCTTGTCCGTGGCCAGAACCCGGAGTCGCTCGCCGCCCGCCAGCCCGTTGAGGGCGCGCTTGGCCTTGAGTAGCGGCATCGGGCAGTCCAGCCCGCGCGCATCCAGCTCGGTAAGCTTAGGTGTGTTCATCGACTGCATATAGTGTCTCGTTAGCAGGGGCCGCTCAGTATAGCGGCGGGCAGGTGACACTGGAACTTCCGCGTCTGTTGCGACTCGAACTACACTTCCATAAAGTAGTTTCACATCCACGTCCACGAGCACGCTTTCCCCCGTGATCAAACGCCTGGTACAGCTGGTGCTGGCAACCGCGCTCTTCAACGCCAGTGCCTTCGCCACCGAAGAACTCAAGCTGCCCAACCTCGGCGAGTCCAGCACCAGCCTGTTCTCTCCGGAGCAGGAGTACCAGCTGGGTCGCGCCTGGCTGCGCGTGTTCCGCTCCCAGGCGCCCACCCTCGACGATCCCATGCTGCAGGACTACCTGGAGGACCTGATCTACCGGCTGGTCACCCACAGCCAGCTGCAGGACCGGCGCATCGAGGTGGTGATTGTCGACAACCCGGTGATCAATGCCTTTGCGGTGCCTGGCGGCGTAATCGGCGTGCACACGGGTCTTTTACTGTACGCACAGAGTGAAGATGAGCTGGCCACCGTACTGGCCCACGAAATCGCCCACCTCAGCCAGCGCCACTTCTCGCGACGTATCGAGCAGCAGCAGGCCACCCAGCCACTGACCCTGGCGGGCTTGTTGACCGGTGCAGTGCTGGTGGCTACCACCGGCGGCGCGGCCGGCATGGCGGCCCTGACAGCCACTCAGGCGGCGGCGCTGGACGCCCAGCTGCGCCATAGCCGCGCCGCGGAACAGGAAGCCGACCGGATCGGCATGCAGACCATGGTGGAAGCGGGCATGGACCCGCACGCGGCGCCGGCCATGTTCGAGCGCATGCTGCAGAACACGCGCTACTCCAGCGCCAACCGCATCCCTGAGTTCATGCGCACCCACCCGCTGTCCGAGAGCCGGATTTCCGATACCCGCAACCGCGCCCGCCAGTACCCCAAGACCCAGCGATCACCGGCCCTCAATTACCAGCTGATGCGCGCCCGCATGCGGGTGCATCACGCCGACACCCCCCAGCGGGCGGCGGAAACCTTCCGCAACAGCCTGGAGGGCACGCCGATCTCCGCGGAGGCGACCCGCTACGGGCTGGCGCTGGCACTCATTGAAAGCGGTCAGCCGAAAGCGGCCCAGGCGGAACTGGACAAGCTGCTGGCGAAAGACCCCACTCGCATCGAGTACATCGTGGCTCAGGCCGAGCTGGACATGAGTATCAACGAGGCACAAAGCGCGGTGCGTATGCTGCAGCGTGAGTTGCGGCTATTCCCCAACAATCACGCTCTCACCATGGCCTATGCCCGGGCGCTGCTGATGAACGACCAGGCCTATATCGCCGAGGAAGTGCTGATTGAGCAGAGCCATTTCCGCCCGGACGATCCGGGGCTGTGGTACCTGCTGGCGGAAGTGCAGGGCCTGTCAGGCAATATCGTGGGGCTGCACCAGTCACGGGCGGAGTACTTTATTCTCAACGGGGTGTTGGACCAGGCCGAGCGCCAGCTCAACTACGCCATGCCCATGGCGAAGAACGACTATCACACCTCCGCCGAGATCAGTCAGCGGCTGCGGGATATCTCCCAGCTACGGGAGCGGATGGAGTTCTAGTCCGCAGCCAGGACGCCGGTCTTGAGCTGGCGGGCGAAGTTCAGCATGCGCTGCAGCGGCACCATGGCGCGCTCGCCCACGGCGGGTTCGACGAAAATCTCGTTACCCGTGCGGTCAAACACCGTGGCCAGGGTTTCCAGTTCGTTCATGGCCATCCACGGACAGTTGGCGCAGCTCAGGCAGGTGGCGCCGTGGCCGGCGGTGGGGGCGATGATCAGCTCCTTGTCGGGCACCGTCTGCTGCATCTTGTAAAAGATGCCCTGGTCGGTGGCGACGATGAACTGCTGCTGCTCCATTTCCTGGGCGGCCTTGATGATCTGGGTCGTGGAGCCCACCCGGTCGGCCAGCTCGATCACGCTGGCCGGCGACTCGGGGTGTACCAGCACCGCGGCGTCGGGGTAGACCTGCTTCAAATCCTGCACGCCGCGAGCCTTAAACTCCTCGTGAACGATGCAGGCGCCGTCCCACATAAGAATGTCTGCACCCGTCTGGCGCTGCACGTAATCACCCAGGTGCCGGTCCGGCGCCCAGATAATCTTCTCGCCCTGCGCGTGCAGGTGTTCGGCCACGTCAAGCGCGATACTGGAGGTGACCACCCAGTCAGCTCTCGCCTTCACCGCCGCTGAGGTATTGGCATAGACCACCACCTTGCGGTCCGGATGGGCATCGCAGAAGGGGCCGAATTCCTCGATGGGGCAGCCGATATCGAGTGAGCAGGTGGCCTCCAGAGTGGGCATCAACACCCGCTTCTCAGGGGTGAGAATCTTGGCGGTCTCACCCATGAAGCGCACGCCGGCCACAATCAGGGTTGAGGCGCTGTGGTCGTGCCCGAACCGGGCCATTTCCAGCGAATCGCTGACACAGCCGCCGGTCTCCTCAGCCAGGGCCTGGATTTCCGGTGCCGTGTAGTAGTGGGCTACCAGCACTGCGTCTTCGTCGATCAGGCGCTGTTTGATCTGCTCCTTGAGGGCAGTGGCCTGTTCGTCGGTCAGCTTGTGCTTTTCTGCGTGATCGAGATGCTCCTGCACCTGCAGGCGAATAACTTCGAGATGGTCGCTGGCGATACTCATGGGTCTAGTAGATACCGGACGGGCGGCGCAGTTTAACACACTCGCGCTGCTGCCAGCCGCCCGCGCACGGTGAGGCGCCGGGCACCGCCACCGGGCGGCCGCGAGGGCCATCGCCAGCGCCACTCGCAGCCGGCAAGCGTCAGATCAATGCAGTTTTAGCCCGCGCGCGAACTTTTCCTGAAAATTTTCTAGAAATTTACTGAATAGACGAGTATAACTTCCTGTAATTCAAAGAATAAACGTAGCCAATAAATCTGCACCAACGCTCGGAGCACCGGGGCTTCAGACCCTTCCGAGACGGCGAAAAGCGCAAAAAAGGCCCAAAAAGAGCCGCGCATGTGAGAAGGCAAGTTGTAGAGCGAACCTGCTGAAGCAGGCCGCAGTAAGACGTGTAAAGAGTTGTTCAGTATTCCGCTGTAGGGGGCGGAACACTGGAAAAGAAAAAGACTCGAAACCCAAGACCATTAGGGGTAAGCGTGAGCCTCAAGAACGTACTGATCATCTCAGAGGACAAGGGCGATTTTCTGGTCATCAAGGCGGCACTGGAGCGCGCCACACCGCGTCGCTTCCGCACCACCACAGCCACCGCCCTCGACCGGCCCATCGATGCACTGATTGACAGCGAGGTAGACGCGGTCATCCTGGCCCAGGCGCCGGAGACCGACTACCTGTTGCGCCTGGCGCAGAAGCAGGGAGTGTGCACACCGATTATCCTGCTGCTCTCGGAGGCCAGTGAGTCCACCAAGCGACGCTATAAAGAACTGGGAGCCGGGGACTTCCTGCAGCGCGGTAACCTGCACGACGACTTGCTGCACCGCATCCTCGACTACAGCATCGAGCTGGGCAAGGCTCATCAGCAGATCCGCAGCCTGTCCAACCACGACCCGCTCACCGGCGCGCTGAACCGCACCGGCCTGCGAGCCCATGTGGAACGGGCTATCGAGCGCTCCCAGCGTTACCACTTCAAGACCGCCCTGCTGTACCTCGACATCGACGATTTCACCGAGATCAACAGCGAGCACGGCGAAGGGGCCGCGGACCAGGCCA
>JANQGK010000265.1 GCA_028277365.1 Halieaceae bacterium
GCGCCGGGCCAGCTGTTTGCGAGTCAGGAAGCGCGGCGGCCGGGTGCCGAACAGACCGATAAACCAGTACAGCACGGTGCCCAGGAACACCAGGAACGGGTGGAAACGGAAACCTTTCTGGATGGTGGTGAGAAAGCGAATCTCGCGCACCGTGGAGGGGTATTCACGCATGAGCTGATTGCGGCACTTGCACAGTTTACGCACCAGCAGGAATTCGTAGCTTTCCAGGTATTTAATACCGCCCCAGGCCAGGTTGGAGGAGTTGGAGCTGACGTCGCAGGCAAAGTCGCCGCGATCGATCAGCGCGACCTTCACCCCGCGGGCCGCCAGGGAGGCGGCAGAAACAGCGCCATTGATCCCCCCACCGACAATAACCACGTCGAAGGTTCGTTCCCTGAGTTTCTCGATATTGCTATTGCGCAGTGACATCACGAATCCTCTGATACAAGGGTACCGGGGGCCAGGGGCGATTACAAAACGCTGATCAGCTCCGCCACCGACTCGATGCAGGCGAACTCGCCCGCCACCGCCTGCTCATCGCCGGGCTGGTACTTGCCGCTGCGCACCAAGCAGCCGGCCAGCCCCGCTTTCATGGCGCCCTCCACATCACCCACTACGTCGTCACCCACCATCAGCACCTCGCCCGGCGCCAGGCGCACGTCTTCCAGCGCCTGCTGGAAGAACACCGGCGACGGCTTGCCCATGATCACCGCCTCCACCGAGGCCGCGTACTCGATAGCCTTGATGAAGGGACCGACGTCCAACAGCAGGGTATCGCCCTCTCTGAAGAAGCGGTTGGCGCCGATGCCTACCAGCGCCGCACCGCCGTGACAGAGCCGGAAGGCGCGGTTGAGGTTGTCGTAGTTGAGGCCATCCGCTGCGTCACCCAGTACCACGGCGTTGGGGTAGTCCTGGTCCAGGCCGGCGAATTCACTGGCGATATTGGGATGCACCAGGCACCAGGGTCTCAAGCCCTGGTCCAGCAGATAGTCATGCGCCGCCGATGGCGCCGTGATCACCTCGCCGTCTTGAGTATCGATACCGAAACCTGCCAGGTCGGCGCGTATCTGTTCGCAGGTCTTGCGCGACGTGTTGGTGAGAAAGCGCACCGCCAGGCCCGCCTCGCGCACCGCGGCGACTGTCGCTGGCGCCCCCTCTATCAGCTCGCCGCCCTGGTAGAGCACGCCGCTGATATCGAAGAAAACCGCCCTGTAGTTCATGGTCATCGCGCCCGGCATTGATACCTCTCTACCTTCAGACTAGCACGGTTGGCTCCCCGTATCGGAGGGAGTATCCTCACAGGCGTCCACGAGGGGGACCGATGAAACTATCTGCATTTGGGGAAAAATTCTCCGGTAAGTCAGGCATTGTCGAGCTGATGGAAGACCTGGGGGAAGCGCTGCACAGCAACCCCGACGCGATCTTCATGGGCGGCGGCAACCCCAGCCGGCTGATGGACGTGGAAGCCCTGTTCCAGCAGCGCCTGGAAGCCTTGATGCAGGACCCGAAAGCGCGCCACGCGCTGTTCGGCATCTACCAGTCACCCCAGGGCGATATCGATTTCCGCGAGCAGGTGGCGAGCTTCCTCAAGCGCCAGTACGGCTGGCGCTTGAGCGCGCGCAACATCGCCGTGTCCAACGGCAGCCAGTCGGCGTTTTTCGTCATCTACAACATGTTTGCCGGCCAGATGGCCGACGGCAGCCGGCGCACCATCCACCTGCCGCTGACACCCGAGTATCTGGGCTATGCCGACGTGGGCCTGTGCGAGCATTTCTTCAGCGCCACCCGGCCCAGCATCGACATCCTCGAGGACCATATGTTCAAGTACCGGGTGGACTTCTCCGAGCTGGATCCGGATGAATCCGTGGGCGCGCTGTGCGTGTCGAGA
>JANQGK010000303.1 GCA_028277365.1 Halieaceae bacterium
CTACGGTCTGTTCCTGTAACGGTGCCTCGCCGGGTACCGCGAGCAGGTGGCCTGCGTGGATGAGCTGGATATCGGCCAGGGCAGGGGCGACGGCCAGGCTGGCCGCCAGGGCGGCGATGATGCGCGTGGAGGTGCGAAGCATGGTGTCTCCTGTTTTTGCGGGCTGTTATAAAAGGTCAGGTTGCCAATTAGTGCTTCAGAGGCGACGAGCCGCCTGGCTCATGCGATCAAAGCTTGGCGACAGCATAGCAGGAGCCTGTATGCTGTGAGGAACCAGGCAGGGACGACGAGCATGAAACGCAGGCACTTCATCAAGGGCGTCGGCGCGGTCGCAGCGGCAAGCGCAGTACCCGGATTGGCGGCAAAGGGTGAGAGCCTGTCTATTCTGGTGATGGGCGGCACCGGGTTTATCGGCCCGCCTGCGGTGCGCGCTCTGCGCGATGCCGGTCACCAGCTCACGCTGTTCAATCGCGGCAAGACCAATCCCGGTCTCTTTACCGACCTGGAACTGATCAAAGGGGACCGGCTGACCGAGGATATTCAACAGCTGCGCGGCCAGCGCTGGGACGTGGTAGTGGACACCGCCGCCTATGTGCCGCGGGCAGTCAACACGCTGATGGCGCAGCTAGACAAGGACCGCCTCGAGCAGTACGTGATCGTGTCCACGCTATCGGTGTATGCCAATTTCGGCACCCCGGGCATTGACGAATCCGCGGCCAAGGAAACGCTGGCCGATCCCGAGTCCGAAGACGTTAATCAGTACTACGGTGCGCTCAAGTTCGCCTGTGAGGAAGCCGCCCGCGCCGCCATACCCGGCAAGGTGCTCACCGTTCGCCCCGGTATGATCGTGGGCCCGGGCGACCGCACCGACCGCTTCACCTACTGGCCGGTGAGGGTCGCGCGCGGCGGTCGCGTGCTGGCGCCGGGCGCGCCCGCCGACTCGATCCAGACCATCGATTGCCGCGATCTGGCGGCCTTTATTTCGCGCTGCGTCGGCAATCGCACGCTCGGGGAATTCAATGCCACCAGCGACGCCGGGGTGACCTTTGGCGATGTGCTGAGTGCCTGTCGGCGGGTGGCAAATCCCGATGCTGAAATTGTGTGGGTTCCCCACGATTTCCTGATGGAGCAGGGCGTCAACGAATGGGTCGACCTGCCTTTCTGGGTCCACCCCGAGGGTGAGCTGGGGGGCGCCTGGACGGTGAACACCCAGCGGGCCACGGCCGCCGGCCTCAGGCACCGGCCGATCGGCGACACGGTGGCCGACCTCTACGCCTGGTGGCTGGAGCAGCCCGAGGAGCGGCGCGCCCGCCTGCGTGCGGGCATGTCAGCGGAGCGGGAAGCGGAGGTGCTGGCGGCCTGGGGCCGCCGCGCCGACGGCTGAGCGGCTATACTGCGTTTACATTCCCCCCCGGTAGCCATCCCAGGAGCGTTCATGACACTGCTTGTCGGCGACAATATGGTCGTCAGTATCCACTACACCCTGACCGATGAAGAGGGGGCCGTCATAGACAGCTCCGAGGGCGCTGAGCCGCTCACCTATTTGCACGGCGCCGGTAATATCATCCCGGGCCTGGAGCGCGCACTCATCGGCAAGACCGCCGGTGAATCCCTTAACGTGGTGGTGGAGCCCCAGTTCGGCTACGGCGACTACCAGGCCGAGCTGCTACAGGTGGTGCCGCGTGCTGCCTTCGAAGGGGTAGAAGTCGTCGAGGTGGGCATGGCCTTTACCGCCCAGGCTCCGGATGGTTCCCAGCGCCGCATCGTGGTGCGCGACGTCTCCGGCGATGAGATCACTGTGGACGCCAATCATGAACTGGCAGGTGTCGATCTGCACTTCGAGGTGGCGGTCGTAGAAGTGCGTGCAGCCAGTGAAGAGGAGGTGGCCGACGGTCACGCCCGTTAGGGCTCGCTATTCTCGTGGTGAATCTCAATGGAGACGTGTTCCAGGCCCAGGTCGGCCGGTAGCCGTGCCTTGTAGAACTCCGGCGAACCCCCGTTGCGGCTCACCAGTACCGCGATGAGCGCGAAGACATTGGGCCCAATGCACCAGATATGCAGGTCAGCCACCCGCGTATCATCGTCGCTCAACGCGGTTTTCACCTGCGCGTGCAGGGTACCCGGCGCCTCGTGGTCCAGCAGGATGGCGCTGGTGCTTTTCAACAGGCCCACCGACCAGCGCGTGATCAGCGCCGCCCCCACCAGACCCATCACCGGGTCCATCCAGTAGAAACCGAAATACTTGGCGCCCAACAGCGCAAAGATCGCGAGTAGTGAGGTAAGTGCGTCCGCCAGCACGTGCAGATAGGCCGAGCGCAGGCTGTGGTCGCCGTGGTCGTGGTGGTCACCGCCGCCACCGAGAATGGCCACCGAGGCGCCGTTGACCAGCAGCCCCAGCACCGAGACCAGGATCGCCTCGTTGAGGGCAATGGGTACCGGTGTCACCAGCCGGCGGCTGCTTTCCACCGCCATTACCAGGGCAAACACCGCCAACAGGATCGCGCCGCTGAAGCCCGCCAGGGCGTTGACCTTGCCGGTGCCGAAGCTGAAGCGCTGGTCGAGGGCGTGGCGGCGGGCGTAGATGTAGGCAAAGGCGGTAATACCCAGGGCGCTGGTATGCGAGGCCATGTGCAGGCCGTCGGCCAGCAGCGCCATGCTGCCGTAGACAATGCCGGCGACTATCTCCACCACCATAGTGACCGCCGTCAGCGCGATGACCCACAGGGTGCGGCGCTCGCCCGGCTTCACCTGGTCCTGGCCGAAGGCGTGGGAGTGGGGCTGATGCTGGGGGTTGTCGGCGTGGTCGTGAGGAGCCATGCCTGCATTTAGCCCGCTGTTCCCTCTACAGGCAAGTGTGGCTCGCCTCAATAATCGTAATAATCGATCGGATTTTATTAATCAATTTAATTTATAGATGGGCTTTCTGGCCGTATCATGCGTAGCAAGCATCGAAAACAGTCAGCGTTTTCGCTTCAATTTCATTAATCAGAGAGGTTTGTTACATGGAAAATCGTGAAGGCCAGGCAGTACCGCAGGTGACCTTCAAGACCCGTCAGGGCAGTGACTGGGTAGACCGCGACACCGCCAGCTACTTCAAGGGCAAGCGCGTTGTCGTCTTCTCCCTGCCCGGCGCATTTACCCCGACCTGTTCCTCCAGCCACGTGCCGCGTTACAACGAGCTGGCCGGCGTGTTCAAGGCCAACGGGATCGACGACATTATCTGTGTGTCTGTGAACGACTCCTTCGTCATGAACGAGTGGCAGCTCCAGCAGCAGGCATTCAACGTCACCTTCCTGCCCGATGGTACCGGCGAGTTCACCAAGGGCATGGGCATGCTGGTGAACAAGGACGACCTGGGGTTTGGCCCGCGCTCCTGGCGTTACTCCATGGTGGTAAACGACGGCGTGGTTGAGAAGATGTTCATCGAGCCGCAGGAGCCCGGCGACCCCTTTCAGGTGTCTGACGCCGACCACATGCTCGAGTACGTGGCCCCCGGCACCCAGGCCCCGCAGGATGTTGCGATCCTCACCCGTCCCGGCTGCCCGCACTGCGAGCGTGCCAAGATACTGCTGAAGGAGCACGGTTACGACTTCGACGAGTTGGAGCTGTTGCGCAACTACCCGCACCGCGCACTGCGTGCACTCTCCGGTGGTGACACCTACCCGCAGGTGTTCATCAACGGCGAGCACATCGGCGGCGCCGATGATCTCACCTCCTGGCTGCAGGAAAAAGCTGCCGCCTAAGCCACTCCGGCACACCATTCAGGTCTCGCTAGCGCCGCAATCCGGCTTCCGGATTGCGGCGTATTTTTTGGTAGCCACCACGAGGTGCCCGCTATGGCCGTGACCAAGACTTTCCCCGATCCGTTCTCCACCCTGCGCGAATTCGCCGCTCCGGTGGAGTTCGCTGAGCTGCTGCTGCGCCTGCCGCGGCTGGCCACGGCGCCCCGGGGCTCGGGCGAGCCGGTGCTGGTGCTGCCCGGTTTCGGCGGCGGCGACGGTTCCACCGCGCTGCTGCGCCGCTATCTGAACTACCTGGACTACGACGTGCGCGGCTGGGGTCTTGGCACCAACCGCGGCAATGTCGAACGGCTGCTGGAGCAGCTGCTGAGACAGGTCAGCGAGGCGGCGAGCGATGCCGGCCAGCCCGTGCGGCTGGTAGGTTGGAGCCTGGGAGGTTATCTGGCCCGGGAAGTCGCTCGCGATCTCCCGGACTGTGTGGACCGGGTGGTAACGATGGGCTCCCCGGTGGTGGGCGGCCCGCGTTACACCCTGACTGCACCCATCTACCGCCTGCGCGGCACCGATTTTGACGCTATAGAGACCGCGATCCGGGCTCGGGAAACCGTGCCGCTGAAAGTCCCGGTGAGGGCCATCTATTCACGCCGCGACGGCATCGTCAGCTGGGAAGCCTGTATCGACCGGGTCAGCGACTGCGTGGAACACATCGAAGTCGACGCCAGTCACCTCGGCATGGGCGTCAACCCGCGAGTTCTCGACCTGGTCGCCGACGCCCTGGCTCCCGGCACCGTCATCGCCCACCGCGCCGCCCCCTTCTGAAAGCAACAAACCTGCACCCCGCGCAACACTGTTGCACCCAACAGGTAAACAACCCCCTGGGCTTCCAGAGGCAAAAAATCTACACAACAGGAACATGACACCGCACCTCGGCAGCCCCTGAGCCATGCGCTGACAGTATTTTGAGGGCGAGATAGCACCTGAGGCACAGGCTTTTAGCGGTTTGAGGGCGAAATAGCGCCTCGGTAACGCCTGAGGCAACGACGTTTAGCGGTTTTAAGGTAAAGCAGCGCCTCGACATCTCTTGAGGCACACGCCGTTAGCAGTTTGAGGGTGAAATGGCGCCTCGGTATCGCGTGAGGCAATGACGTTTAGCGGTTTTAAGGTAAAGCAGCGCCTCGATAGCGCCTGAGGCTATGAATCCCAGCGGTTTTATAGAGAAAAAAAGGACCGTCCCTGGTCACGTTACTCAAATCCATGAGGAATCAATAGGAGCACGGCCCTTTCGGGCAATCTGCAAGCGTGCATGTCTATTGTCCCTCTTGTGCAAGCGTTGGCAATTGGACTATCGTTCTACACCATTGGATTAGTGGTACAGCGGCGGAAATAATAACAATGCATGTCTTGCTCGTTGACGATCACGAGATGTTTCGTCAAGGAATGCGGTTTCTTCTGACCGACCTCAATGACGATATAGATTTCACAGACGCCGGCACCTGTGAAGAGGCGCTGGGCGTGCTGAATAACGCCGAGATCGACCTGGCCCTGCTCGACCTGAACATGCCGGGCACCGACGGTATCAATGCCCTGCAGAAGATTCGCGAAGCCCATCCCGGGGTTCAGATTGCTGTACTCTCCGGTATGGAAGACCCGGATCTGATACGTGACGCCATCGACCAGGGCGCATCCGGTTTCGTGCCGAAGGCATCCAGCTCGGAAGTGCTGGTGGCGGCGCTGAAACTGATCCTGGCCGGAGGTGTCTACCTGCCCCAGGCGGCCCTCAATGCCGCACCGGACAGGGCCGCGGTCGAAGACAGCCCGCGCACCGACCTGTTGTCAGAGCGCCAGACCGATGTGCTGCTAAAGGCGATCCAGGGCAAGCCCAACAAGGTGATTGCCAGGGAAATGAACATCGCTGAGGGCACGGTGAAAACGCACCTGTCGGCCGCCTTCAAGGCGCTGGGCGTTCACAACCGCACAGAAGCGGTATTTGCTGCCGCCAAACTGGGCCTGAGGCCTCCCGCTCTCGATCAAAGCTGACGGCGATTTCCCAACCGCTGGCGGTTTTCTCCACCGACAACACGGCAAAGCCGTCGCCCCGCGGCGCAAAGCTGGTATGCACCTGGCCGCGAATACCATTGGTTAGGGCCAGCGGTTCACAGGCCGCAAGATCGGCGCGACGGGCGTTGGCGAAGGGCAGGGGTGCATACAGACCCGAGGCGTGCACCGCCCAGAAGCGGGTGCCGCAATCCTCCAGGCTGACCTCGGCCACGCAGCCCAGGTGGGCGTCGCCGTTGATCATCACCAGGTTCTCAAGTTTGCTGTCGCGAATCAGCGCCACCAGGCGCGCCAGGCTGGCGGGATAGCCGGTCCAGGAATCGGAGTGCACTGCGGCGGCGAAGCGCTGGGCAGTCTGTTGCTCCCCGTAACGCTCCAGATCGGCAATGGCACGGCGTTCCTGGGGGAAGGGCATGGCCGGACAGACGATAAAGCGTGGCTTGTCTCGCGAGCCCTGCTGCAGCCACGCTTCCAGCGCCTGCCACTGGTCTTCGCTCGGCGCCGGTCGCCGTTCCGCGTCGTAGAGCATATCGGCGTCGAGTACACCGGCGCTGTGGCGGTGGCTGCGTTCGCTGCGGCTGTCGAGCATGAAAAAGTCGAAGCCCTTGCGGGTAAAGCTGTACCACTGGTGGGGGTGTTGCGAGCGCTGCCGGCTGCGCTGGAACACTCGGAAGTACTCGAGACCTTCGCGCTGGTGCTGCCAGTTCTCCTCATTGCCGGGTAGCGGCTCCCAATTGTCGACGATCTCGTGATCGTCCAGCATCATCGCCGCCGGCACCTCGCGCAGGGTCGCGCGGGCGGCGCTGGAACGGTAGAAGCGTTGATAGGGATGCTGGTAGCGCTCGTCCAAGGCGGCGGGGTCGAACATGCCCGCCGTGCTGTCCACGTAGATCTGGTCGCCCGACAGCAGCAGCAGATCCGGGTGTGGAAACTCGGGGTCGTAGCAGCCGCAGGCCAGCCGGGAGTAAGTCGGGAGGCCAAGCGGTCTCAGGAAGACAACAACGTAT
>JANQGK010000333.1 GCA_028277365.1 Halieaceae bacterium
CGGAGTTTGCCGGCAACCGTCGCGAGGTGATGCTGCGCGCCAATCCCGTGTACATCCCCCGCAACCACCTGGTGGAAGAGGCTATTCGCGCCGCCGAGGACGACGGCGATTTCAGCGTATTCGAGCAACTGGTGGAGCGCCTGGCCCGGCCCTTCGAATACAGTCCCGAAGCCAGCCGTTATGCGCTGCCGCCGCGACCGGAGCAGATGGTGCACCAGACCTTCTGCGGCACCTGACTTCATCCTTCCCCGAAGTACGGCTGTCATTTCCGCGCTCTCTTGCGTCATTCCCGCGACTGCGAGAATCCAGTAGTCTCTGGGTACCAACCGCTCCGCCGCTGGCGGAGCGACATAATAATCACTGCTTGGAGAACACTACGTGAGCCTGTTCCTGAATATCCTGTGGGTGCTGTTTGGCGGTTTTTTCATGGGCCTTGCCTGGTTCCTGTACGGCATCATCGCCGCCATCACCATCATCGGTATTCCCTGGGCCAGGGCCTGCTTCAATATCGGCTGGTTTGTGATCTGGCCCTTCGGGCGTGAGGCGGTCAGCCGTAAGCGGGTGACCGGCGAGGACGACATCGGCACCGGCGCCCTGGGGCTGCTGGGCAATATCATTTGGTTCATCTTCGCCGGCTTCTGGCTGGCCGTCGGCCACCTGCTGCTGGCGATCGCCTATTTCATCACTATCATCGGCATCCCCTTCGGCTACCAGCACATCAAGTTCATCGAGATCTCGATGCTGCCGATCGGCAAGACCATCGTCGAGATCGAGTGAGCCTGCTAATTTTTTAGCATTTCTTGTTGACTGAGGCTCCCCATGTGCTAAATTTCTAGCATAGTGCTAAAAAATTAGCAGAGGTGAGGACCGTGACCGCTCAATCACCAGGCTCCCTGTCCAGGCGTGAACGACAGATCATGGATGCTCTTTTTGAAGCGGGGCAAGCTTCAGCGAGAGACATTCACGCTGCCCTTCCCGACCCTCCGTCCTACTCCTCGGTGCGCGCGCAGCTCGCCATCATGGTGGAGAAGGGCCACATAAGCTTTCGGCAAGACGGCGCCAGGTATATCTATGCGCCGTCGCAACCGGTTTCAAACGCCAGAAAGAGTGCTGTCCAGCGGTTGGTGAAAACCTTTTTTGGCGGGTCAACAGCACAGGCCGTAAACGCGCTGCTGGGCATGCAAGCTCAAGCGCTCGAACCCGAGGAGCTGGAAGAACTCGAAGCGTTGATTCGACGCGAGCGGGAGAGACGCAGCTAATGGAGGCGCTCGGCGTAGTGTCCATCGAAGGCCTGCTCCTCCTTTTCATCAAGGCCTCTCTGGCGGTCCTCGTCGCCATGTACATGGTGGGCCAGTTCAGCCGCAGTCCCGCATCTGTAAGACATCAAATCTGGTTGGGACTTCTGATAGTTCTCTCTGCGATTCCTCTCTGGTCCTGGCTCGCACCGAAAGTACACCTGCCGCTGGTTTCGCCGGAGTGGGATACAACCACTCTCCCCTGGGCTGGAACACTGGTCTACGCCTATTTGACGGTGGTTTTCGTCCGCACTGCAGGACTTCTCGCCAGCATTATCAGAGTTGCCTGGATTTCGCTGAACAGCGTTGAGGCCGGCCGGGATTGGAGAAACTCTCTCGCCCAGTTTGATCGTGGCAACAGGGTCGTACTGCGCGCGTCCGATGAGCTTGATACGCCCATCACCCTGGGATTCCTGAAACCACTGATACTGGTTCCGATGCAGTTACAAGCGTCAAAGGAAGAGAGGCGGATGATACTGCAGCATGAGCTGGAGCATATTCGGCGCGCCGATTGGCTGACGCAGCTTCTCGCGCAGCTCGTCGGCATCCTGTTCTGGCCCGTCCCCGGCGTGCGTCGCGCCCTCGGCCAGCTGTCACTGGAGGCTGAACAGGCCTGCGACGACCGCGTTCTGGAATCGGAAGGCGATGCCGCAGAGTACGCTGCGCTGCTGTTGAAACAAGCACGCAGCCGTCACTTAGCCGCAAGCGTAGCCCTCGGGCGGCCATCGGAGCTTGCGCTTCGCATTTCCAACCTGTGCGAACCTGCCATCGATCATCGCCCTGCCGGCAGTCACACCTGGATGGTTCCACTCTGTATTCTGCTTGCCCTGCCCGTCGCATCACTGCAACTGTCCGCACGACCCTCCGCGATCGCTGCAGCCCCCACCGCAGTGGGCGTCAGCCTCGGGAGGTTCGTGCAGCAGTCTTCTTCCAAGCCCGTTTTTCAGGTGAGTCTTCCGGCCAGGCCGCTGGAAGTCGCGCGACCCCCTCACTTGAGTTACGTAGTGGCGGTGGACACTCTGGAGCTTCCCAATCCGTACACACATGCCAACCCGCCTGCCCCAGGGCCAGAGCTGGGGATTGGGGAAGTACAGGAAGTGAGCAGGCATGGGAAGCCTTTGACCACCCCCCGGTATCCCGAGCACGCGAGGCGGCGAGGTCTCGAAGGAGACGTGGTTGTCATTTACGACCTCACCTCCGCGGGTGGAGCCGCCAACGTTCGGATTCACTCTGCAAACCCTCCGGGAGTATTCGAACAGTCCGTTATTGAGGCCTTGCCGTCGGCCCAAGGTGATCAGTCGGACCTTGTTTTGAAAGACCTGGAAACAGCGTATCGCTTCCGCTTGAGAGACTCTCGAGCACGAGCCAGCCCTCACTAACCCCGGCCCAATCACCCTCCAGCCACAATTCACACCGGCGTCAGACGGATGTCGGTTGGACAAGATCGCCCAAAAAAAGAGGATGCCCTTATGAATGCCACTATTGCGCAACACATGGCACAACACATGCCACAGCATATGGCACAACAGCGAATCCCCCAGCTATGTACGGCAACCCTGCTTGCCGCGCTGGTAACCTCGGTGCTGTTTCTCCTGATGTACAGCCTGATAGCAACCGACCTTCCTGAGCTGGATGAAAGCATTACATTTCACTTCGACCCCGTGATGGTGCCGCCCAAGCCACCCGAGATCGAAAAAACACCGCCCCCGGAACCCGTTTCAGACCCAGAGCCACAACCGCATTTTGAACCTGCTGCCGCGGAACTCGACTTTGATCCAAGCACGGTTGTTTCGATCGCCGGCCCGGAGCCAGTGCTGGAGGACGTCACCATCGGGGGCCGCCTCGGCGATTCAGGTATTGTGCCCATCTTCCGCGTCCAGCCAGAGTACCCCCAGGCTGCCCTCAGGCGCGGCATAGAAGGTTACGTAGACCTACTGTTCGACGTCACCGCCAGTGGCAAAACCACGAATATCAGGATTATCGATGCCAGCCCACCTGGCGTGTTCGAGAGAGCGGCGATGAAGGCTCTGAAGAAATGGAAGTACAAGCCACCGATAGAGAACGATATACCCTACGCTCAGCCGAATATGACGACGCGGATCAGCTTTGCGCTTGAATCCTGAGCTGCGATGCTAAGGAACCTCCGCATAACTCAGTAATGCTGAGGTTCCTTACAAGACCGGCGCGGCCCCGATCATTCAGTGAGCTCCACGATGGCGGAAATCTCCACGGGAATATTGCGCGGCAGGGAACCCATGCCCACCGCCGCCCGCGCACCCAGCCCACTGTCGCCGAAGGCCACCACGAACAGTTCAGAGAATCCGTTGATCACCTCCGGTTGGTCGCCGAAGCCGTCCACGGCATTGACCATGCCGTCGATGCGCAACACCTGCTTCACCTTCGACAGCTCGCCGACCGCAGACTTGATGGTGGACAGCATGCACAGTCCCACCTGCTGCGCTGAATCATAACCCTGCTCCACGCTCAGCTCCTTGCCCACCTTGCCGCGGGTGAAATCCTTGCGGCACTCACCGTGCCCCGAGAGATAGAGGGTGTTGCCGCTGCGCCGCCAGGTGACGTAAGCGGCAACGGGCGTCGCTGGCGGCGGCAGCGTGTGGCCCGCCGCGGCAAGCTTTGACTCAGGGGTGGATTCAGCAGAAACCAGCGCCGACAGGGACAGAAACAGCGTGACGAGAATGAACTTCATGGGATGACTCCAAACTGGATGGCGTTGACTCCACTATAGCAACGGAATCCAGGCTCCGAGAGTCATGCGGAGGTTCCTTAAGCAATTTTCAAGGTGGAAATCCCCCGCCATGTCGCATATCGTCATCTCCACCGATAAACCGTCGCGCAGCGGCGCCTATAACAATTAAATCGAGGTAATGATGTTCAAGACAAAACTCTCCATCGTTATTGCGGCCGTGACGGCCGCCACCGCAACGCCTGTGTTCGCTCAGTCCAAGCTGGAAGAAGTAATCGTAACGGCGCAGAAGCGCGAACAGAGCCTGCAGGACGTCCCGGTGGCGGTTACCGCATTCACCGGCGAACGCCTGGTGGAAAGCGGCGTACGCGACTTTTTCGAAGTGTCGAACATCGATCCGGCATTGATCGTCGGCAAGACCCAGACCTCCACCACCTCGACCTTCAGTATCCGCGGCGTGTTTACCAGCTCTCAGAACTTCGGCCTGGAATCCTCCGTGGGTCTGTACGTGGACGGTGTCTACCGCGCCCGTCAGAGCGCCATGATCAACAACCTGGTGGACGTGCAGTCGGTGGAAGTACTGCGCGGCCCACAGGGCACGCTGTTTGGCCGCAACACACCGGCCGGCGCCATCACCATGACCAGCGTACGCCCGGATTTCGAGGGCACGGGTTTCCTGGAAGCCACCGGCGGTGACTACGACCTGGTACAGTTCAACGGCGCCAAGAGCCTGACTCTGATCGACGACGAGCTGGCCATCCGCGCCACCGGTTTCTACCAGGAGCGTGACGGTTTCGTCGACGCGGTTAACATCGGCGAGGAAGTGATCGAAGATCGCGACCGCTGGGGCGCGCGCCTGCAGGCCCTGTGGACGCCGAATGACGATGTCTCCGTACACCTGATCCTGGATCGATCCGAGATCGACGAGGTGTGCTGCGCCGTCGGCAACTGGACCAACAATTTCGTGGCGCAGCAGTTGCCGCCGGGATCAGACCCGGTGTTCGGTTCCGACACCATCGTGCGAGATCAGCTGGGCGGCACGGTGATCGACCAGGATGACTTCTTTGACTACGAGGTGGCCACTAGCTTCCTGCCTACCAGCGGAAATGAAGATGAAGGGATTTCGCTGCAGGTAGACTGGTCCCTGCCGTGGTTTGAGCTGACCAGCATTACCGCCTACCGTAGCTTCGACTCCTACGACGAGATCGATGCTGATTTCTACGATATCGACGCCCTGGTGCGCATCAACGATGCCGAGCAGGAGCAGTTTTCGCAGGAACTGCGCATCGCCAACTTGGGGGATAAGCTGAGCTACGTGGCCGGCTTGTTCTACTTCTCGCAGGACTTGGACTCCGAAACTCGGACCATCGTTGGAGAAGACACCGGCCCGCTGGTAGGCGTACCTTCCTTTCTGTTCCCGGCGGGCAGCTTTGCGCTGGACATCGCCGAGCAGGAACACGAGGCCTATGCGGTGTTCGGCCAGGTGGACTACAACCTGACCGACAACATCGTGCTGACCGGCGGCCTGCGCTGGACCAAAGAAGACAAGGACATGACCAATACCTTCAGCGAGGTCAATCCCGGCCTGGGCTTTCCTTTCTTCCCCGCGCTGGCGCCGCGTGACAATGTCGATGAGGACATCGACGACGACCAGGTCACGGGCACGGCCAAGATCACCTGGTTCGCCACCAGCGACATCATGTTTTATGCCTCCTACGGCACCGGCTACAAGGCGGGCGGCATCAACACCGACCGCATCGACCCGGCCCTGGACGTCGTGTTCGACGCCGAGGAATCCGAGGCCTACGAAGTGGGTATGAAAGCCGACTTCCCCGACCAGGCGCTGCGCTTGAACATCGCCCTGCACCGGACCGACACCGAAGACCTGCAGACCATTTCCTTCCAGAGCGTGGGCTTTGCCCTGCAGAATGCCGGAACTGCGGAGGCCTGGGGCGGCGAACTGGACCTGTTGTGGCAGCCCTTCACCAACACCACCTTTACCGCGGCCTACGCTTACAACAACGCCGAGTACGAAGATTTCGAACGCGGCAGCTGTTGGGTTGGCACCCCGTTCCACACCCAGCAACCGGACCCCAGAGCCAATGGTGACGGTTCCTGCGACCGCTCCGGTGGCGACCTCTCAGGCAACCCCGAGAACGTAATAGTCACGTCGCTGCGGCAGGATTTCCTCCTCAGCAGCAACATCACAGCCTTCCTGTACGGCGAGTACATCTGGTTCGACGAGCGTATGACGGACGTGAACCAGGATCCCCTGAAGGCCGCCGATGACTACGACATCATCAACCTGCGCGCCGGCCTGACGTTCGAGAACTGGGATACCGAGATCGTGGCCTGGGGTCGCAACGTGGGCGACGAGGATTACACCAACACCATCGCCGACGGTGTCGCCCAGGACGGCCGCATGATCGCCTACTACAACGAGCCCTTCACCTGGGGTGTCACTCTGCGCAAGAACTTTAACTAGAGGCGCAGAACGGCAAACTGAGAGCCACCCTCGCACCGGGCGCCAGGCGCCGAGGGGGCCAGTCGGGACGCGGTGGACCAGGCAGGCCGGGAGACCGTTTAGTTTGACGGCCCAACGCGCC
>JANQGK010000370.1 GCA_028277365.1 Halieaceae bacterium
GTGCCCCGCGCCGAGATGCTCGCCGAGCTGATGCGCTACCGGCACGGCATCGCCGTGGCGGGCACCCACGGCAAGACCACGACCACCAGCCTGATCGCCTCGATCTTCGCCGAGGCCGGTCTCGATCCCACCTTTGTGATCGGCGGCCTGGTCAACAGCGCCGGCACCAACGCCCAGCTGGGCGCCAGCCGCTTCCTGATTGCCGAGGCGGATGAGAGCGATGCCTCCTTCCTGCACCTGCAGCCCATGGTGTCGGTTGTCACCAATATCGAAGCCGACCACATGGAAACCTACGGCGGCGACTTCGCGCAACTCAGGGACACCTTTATCGGCTTTCTGCACAACTTGCCCTTCTATGGGGTGGCGGTGCTGTGCGTGGATGACCCGGTGATTGCCGGCCTGCTGGACGAGGTGGGCCGCACCACCTTGACCTATGGTTTCAGCGAGGCCGCCGATTACCGCATCCTGGCGGTGGAAAAACGCGCTTTGGCCACGCGTTTCTCGGTACAGCGCCCCGGCGGCGCGGTGCTGGAACTGGAGCTGAACATGCCGGGCCTGCACAACGTGCTCAATGCCACTGCCGCAGTGGCCGTGGCTTGCGACGAGGGGCTGGATGATGCCGCCATCGTCGCCGGTCTCAAGCGCTTCCAGGGTGTGGGCCGGCGCTTCCAGATTCTAGGTGATCTGGCGCTGCCCGGCGGCAGCGCGGTGCTGGTGGACGACTACGGCCACCATCCCACCGAACTCCAGGCCACCATTGAGGCGGCCCGCCAGGCCTGGCCCGAGCAGCGCCTGGTGATGATCTTCCAGCCCCACCGCTACTCCCGCACCCGCGACCTGTACGACGACTTCGTCAAGGTGCTGGCTGGGGTCGACATGCTGCTGTTGTTGGATGTCTATCCGGCGGGTGAAGCGCCCATCGCCGGTGCCGACTCGCGCTGCCTCGCGGGCTCTATTCGTCAGCGCGGGCAGCTCGACCCCATCTACGTCGACGAACGCGAAGCGGTACCGGGTGTGCTGGCGGGCTTGCTGGAGCCCGGTGACGTGGTCCTGACCCAGGGCGCCGGCAACGTGGCGCGGCTGGCGGAGAGACTGCACAGCTTTGATTTTTCCGGGGGTGCCCGATGAACCTGTCCGGGCTTGAGAACCTGCCGGTTACCGTACTGCTGGGAGGCGACTCGCCGGAGCGCGAGGTGTCACTGAATAGCGGGGCCGCTGTGGTCAAAGCGCTGCGGGCGCTGGGCGCCTGTGTCAGCTCGCTGGACCCTGCGCAGCCCGGCTGGTGGCGGGAGTTGCCGGGCAGCGAGCTGGTGTTTATTGCCCTACATGGCGCAGACGGGGAAGACGGCACCGTCCAGGGTCTGCTTGAAACCCTGGGGCTTGCCTATACCGGCTCCGGAGTGCTGGCCTCAGCCCTGGCCATGGATAAACCGCGCAGCAAGCAGCTTTGGCGCAGCCTGGGCCTGCCCACCCAGGCCTACATGAACCTCGACGCGGACACCGACTGGCAGGCGGTCATCAGCGCGCTGGGCGCCGCCTTTGTAAAGCCGGCTGCCGGCGGCTCCAGCATTGGCACGCGCGGCGTAGAGACCGCGGCCGAGCTTGAGAAGGCCTGGCGGGAGTGTCGCCAGTACGGTGCACTGATTGCCGAGCGCCTGATTCGCGGTCCCGAATACACGGTATCGATCCTGGGCGACGAGGTGTTACCGGCGATCTGCGTCGAAACCGACAACGCCTTCTACGACTACGAGGCCAAGTACCTGTCGGACAGCACGCGCTACCTATGTCCCTGTGGGCTGGCGGAGGTGGAGGAAGCGGAGCTCGCCACGCTGGCCCGCAGCGCGTTCGAGTCGCTCGGCTGCCGGGTATGGGGTCGGGTGGATTTCATGCGCGATGCCGATGGAGCCTTCTACCTGCTGGAGGTAAACACGGTCCCGGGTATGACCGATCACAGCCTGGTACCCATGGCGGCTGCCGCCCGGGGCCTCGATTTCAATGAACTGGTAGGCCGTATTGCCTGCCTGAGCCTGGAGGCGTAATGGCGACTGGCGCAACCCGCAAGCCCCGGCCACAGCCCCGCAGCTCGCGCGGTGGAAGCTGGCTGCGACGTCTGTTCGCAGGCGCGCTGGGCGGCGGGCTGCTGGCGCTGGTGGGTGTGGCCGGCTGGCAGCTCCTGTCGCTGCCGGTCAACCGGGTGGTGGTGAGCGGCGATGTACAGCAGCTATCACGAGATGAACTGATGGCGGTCATCAGCGACTCCTTAAGCGGTGGCTTCCTGTGGCTCGACCTACAGACCATCCGCGAGCCGCTGGAGGCACTGCCCTGGGTGCACCGCGCCGTGGTGCGACGGCAGTGGCCGGACAGCATTGAGGTGCAGGTAGTGGAACAGCGGCCGATTGCACACTGGGGCAATGACGCCTACCTCAATCACGCTGGAGATGTGTTCCGCCCCGGCAATATTCAGCCGCTGGCGGGGCTGCCGACGCTGAGCGGGCCTGCGGGCAGCCAGGGCGAGTTGATGACCCGCTACAAGAAGGTGCAGGAGCAGCTTCAGCCGCTGGGCCTCAAGGTTTCCGCGCTGGAGATGAGTTCGCGAGGCGGACTGACCGCGCAGCTTGTGAACGGCGGAGAGCTGGTGTTTGGTCGCGATGAGCTCGAGGAGAAGCTCACGCGACTGTCGTTCATTTACCGGGCGCGGCTCGCCGCGCGCCGCGAAGAACTGGCGCGGGTCGACCTGCGCTACAGCCAGGGTGCCGCGGTGGCCTGGCGCACTGACAGAAAACAAGAGACCTAGGACCGAGGGAGAAGGGCTCATGGGGAGCGCACAGGACCGGAAGATGATCGTGGGGCTGGATATCGGCACCTCCAAGGTCGTCTCCATCGTTGGCGAAATTGCCGGTGACAGCACGATCGAGGTGGTGGGCATTGGCTCGCACCCCAGCAAGGGACTGAAGAAAGGGGTGGTGGTAAACATCGAGTCCACGGTGCAGTCCATACAGCGCGCGGTGGAAGAGGCCGAGCTGATGGCCGGTTGCCAGATCCATTCGGTGTATGTCGGCATCGCCGGCAGCCATATCCGCAGTCTCAACAGTCACGGCATCGTGGCGATTCGCGACCGCGAGGTCTACGCCCTTGACGTGGAGCGGGTGATTGACGCCGCCCAGGCGGTGGCTATTCCCGCCGACCAGCGGGTGCTGCATATCCTGCCTCAGGAATATGTGATCGACAGCCAGGAAGGCATCAAGGAGCCGCTGGGCATGTCGGGGGTGCGGCTGGAAGCCAAGGTGCACCTGGTGACCTGTGCCACCAATGCCTCCCAGAACATCGAGAAGTGCATTCGCCGCTGCGGCCTGGATGTCGAAGACATCATTCTCGAGCAACTGGCCTCCAGCTATGCGGTGCTGACCGAGGACGAGAAGGAGCTCGGTGTGTGCCTGGTGGATATTGGTGGCGGTACTACCGATATCGCGATTTTCACCGAGGGCTCAATCCGCCATACCGGGGTGATCCCGATCGCCGGTGACCAGGTCACCAATGACATCGCTATGGCGCTGCGCACGCCTACCCAGCACGCTGAGGAAATCAAGATCAAGTACGCCTGTGCGCTGACCCAGCTGGCCGGTGCCGACGAGACCATCAAGGTACCCAGTGTTGGCGACCGGCCGCCGCGGGACCTGTCGCGGCAGGCCCTGGCGGAAGTGGTGGAGCCTCGCTATGACGAACTGTTCACTTTGGTGCAGGCGGAATTGCGGCGCTCCGGCTTCGAGGACCTGGTGCCGGCGGGCATCGTTCTCACTGGCGGCACCTCGAAGATGGAGGGTGTGGTGGAACTGGCCGAGGAGATTTTCCATATGCCGGTGCGGGTCGGTTTCCCGCAGACGGTTACCGGGCTCACGGACATCGTCCGCAACCCGATCTATTCCACCGGCGTGGGCCTGCTGCAGTACGGTGCCGCGCGTCAGGATGACAGCGTGCCGCGGCCGGCGGCGCGTGGACCGGTCGAACCCAGCGCCCTGGAGCGACTGAAGGGCTGGTTCAAAAACAATTTTTAATGGCCGCGAGGCCGTGAGTGGTAAGGGGTGGTGCTTGCACCGCCAACTTTTGGAAAGGGGAGAAACTGGAAATGTTTGAACTGATTGACAACGTACCAGAGAGTGCCGTCATCAAGGTGATCGGTGTGGGGGGCGGCGGCGGTAACGCCGTCAAGCACATGATCGATAACCAGGTTGATGGCGTTGACTTCATCTGTGCCAATACCGATGCCCAGGCGCTCAACGATGTGGCTGCCCGCACCGTGCTGCAACTGGGTGGCGATATCACCAAGGGCCTGGGCGCGGGTGCCAACCCGGACATCGGCCGCGCCGCCGCCATGGAAGACCGCGATCGCATCGCCGATTCCCTGCGCGGCGCCGATATGGTGTTCATCACCGCCGGCATGGGCGGCGGTACCGGCACGGGCGCCGCGCCGGTGGTAGCCGAGGTGGCGCGTGAGATGGGCATACTCACGGTGGCGGTCGTGACCCGGCCGTTCATCTTCGAGGGCAAGAAGCGCACAGTGATTGCCAATGAGGGCATGAAGGAGCTGCAACAGCACGTTGACTCGCTGATCACGATTCCCAACGAAAAACTGTTGGAAGTCCTTGGCAAGAGCACGTCGCTGCTGGAAGCCTTCAAGGAGGCAAACGACGTACTGCTGGGTGCCGTACAGGGCATTGCCGACCTGATCATCCGTCCCGGCATGATCAACGTTGACTTCGCCGACGTTCGCACCGTGATGTCCGAAATGGGCATGGCCATGATGGGCACCGGCGGTGCCCGTGGTGAGAACCGCGCCCGTGAAGCGGCCGAAGCGGCGATTCGCAGCCCGCTGCTGGAGGACATCAACCTGGAGGGTGCCCGCGGCATCCTGGTGAACATCACCGCAGGTCTCGACCTGTCGCTGGGCGAGTTCTCGGAGGTGGGTGACGCGGTAGAGGAATTCGCCTCCGACAACGCCACGGTGGTGGTGGGCACGGTAATCGATCCGGATATGTCCGACGACCTCAAGGTAACGGTGGTGGCAACCGGGCTCGGCTCCGAGGCGGTAAAGGCAGCGCCGCTGCAGGTGGTGGACAGCGCGCCGAAGCAGGCCGAAACGGCAGAGGCTCCGGCCCGTCGCCGGGCGGCATCCGAGGACCGGCCGGCCTCCGCGGAAGCGGCGGTTGAGACCGGCCTGGCGGCGGCGGTTGGTCAGGAAGACTACTTCGACATCCCCGCCTTCCTGCGACGCCAGGCGGACTGACCGGGCAAGGCCCCGGCGGTAGTCCTGGAACGGCCCGACGGGCCGGGCCAGTGCGACTCCGCGGCGGCGGGTCGGCCCAGGCTGACCCCTTGCCTTGACCGGTTCCGCTGCCGCGCGGCCGGGTTGCCGCTGCAACCCGGCCGTCATGTTTCCGGGGAGATTTCCCGCCCATGTGGGTGGAAAAACGTTAGTAAATGCTCCAGATGTGTGAATAAGGTCCCAAAACTCCCAAATTTCGAGGGATTTCAGTGGCTTTCAGCGGTCACAGCGCGCTATTTAAGTCGTAGTATTTCACAAACACATATGCCAATATTCACGCTTTCTGGGGATATCGACCGCCAAAATGAAGATTATTCTCGTTGACAAGAGGCTGGGTGCCTCCCGAGTTATCGCGCTCGGGAAGTGGTCTCGCGCAGTGTTGTCACTGTGCGCGATCGGCCTGCCCCTTGGCATGGTCGGTCTCGGGTACCAGATTGCCCAGGTAGTCACAGTGCCCCCGTCACTGGCACCGCTGCAGGATGAAGTGGAGGCTCAGAACGAGGCCATCGCTGAACTGCGGGCTGATGCCGAGCGTCGACTCCAGTCGATTTCTCTGAATGTCGCCGAAATGGAAGCGCGCCTGGTGCGCCTCGATGCTATGGGCAGTCGCCTGACCGGCCTCGCCGGCCTCGATGACGGCGAATTCGACTTCGGCGCTACACCAGCCCTGGGTGGACCGCTCAACACCGGCGAGCACGGTGAACTGCTGGCCGCTGCCCCCTCCACGCTGGCAGCGGAAATGGGCGACCTGGAAGCCCGTATCGCCGATCGCGAGCAGCAACTCGATTTCCTGCAGGCGGTGCTGTCCAACCGCCAGCTTCAGAAAGATATCTACCTGTCCGGCCGCCCCATCAAGAAAGGCTGGATGTCCTCAGCCTTCGGCCAGCGCAAGGATCCCTTCACCGGGCAAAACGTATGGCATGCTGGTGTCGACTTCGCCGGCAAGCTGGGATCTGACATTGTCGCAGTGGCCGGGGGCGTAGTCACCTGGTCGGGCGACCGCTACGGTTACGGCGAGATGGTTGAGATCAACCACGGCGGTGGTTACTCCACCCGCTACGCCCACAATAAGGAAAACCTGGTCAAGGTCGGCGATATCGTCAGCAAAGGCCAGGTCATCGCGTACATGGGTTCCAGCGGCCGCTCCACCGGCCCGCATGTGCACTATGAGGTCTACAAGAACGGTCGTCCCGTCGACCCCGCAACTTACGTGCGCCGCACCCGGCGCTGACCTCCATTTCCAGCTAAAATCCCGGCCGGGCGGATGAAAATCCGTTCGGCGTCCCCATATACCCCCAAACCTATTTGAACGGGTCCCATGATTTCCAAGTTCCTGAAACTGATATTCGGCAGCAGCAATGACCGCGAGCTCAAGCGCATGCGTAAGGTGGTCAAGAAGATCAACGAGCTGACCGAAGCAACGGCCGCGCTGAGCGACGAACAACTGCGCGAGAAAACCGACGAGTTCAAGCGACGCATCGCCACCGGCGAAACCCTCGACCAGATCCTGCCCGAGGCCTTTGCGGTGGTGCGCGAGGCCGGCGAGCGAACCCTCGGCATGCGCCACTTCGACGTTCAGCTGATCGGTGGCATCACCCTGCACGAGGGCAAGATCGCCGAGATGCGCACCGGTGAAGGTAAGACGCTGGTCGCGACGCTGCCGGCTTATCTCAATGCGCTGACCGGGGGGCCAGTGCACCTCGTCACGGTGAACGACTACCTGGCGGCCCGCGACGCCGACTGGATGGGTCCCCTGTACCGCTTCCTGGGCATGGAGGTGGGTGTGATCCGCTCCGGCCAGAGTCCCGCGGACAAACTCACGGCCTACCAGGCGGACATCATCTACGGCACCAATAACGAGTTCGGCTTCGACTACCTGCGCGACAACATGGCTTTCATGAAGGAAGACCAGATGCAGGGGAGTCTCGCCTTTGCGATTGTAGACGAGGTTGACTCAATCCTGATTGACGAAGCGCGTACACCGCTGATCATCTCCGGCGCCGCCGAGGACAGCTCGGAGCTGTACAAACGTATCAATCGCATCATTCCTGAACTCAAGCTCGACGATGAAGGCCTCGAAGGCCACTACACCATCGACGAGAAACTGCGTCAGGTGGAGCTGACTGAGAATGGCCATCTGTTCGTGGAGGAGCTGATGGTGCGGGAAAAGCTGCTGGAGGAGGGCGACAGCCTTTACGCCGCCACTAACCTCAACCTGCTCCACCATGTGCACTCGGCGCTGCGCGCCCACGCCCTGTTCAACCGGGACATCGAGTACATCGTGCAGGAAGGCCAGGTGGTGCTGATCGACGAGCACACCGGCCGCACCATGCCGGGCCGCCGCCTGTCCGAGGGCCTGCACCAGGCCATCGAGGCCAAGGAAGGGGTGTCCATCCAGAGTGAGAGCCAGACCATGGCCTCCACCACCTTCCAGAACTACTTCCGTCTCTACGGTAAGCTCGCCGGCATGACCGGTACCGCCGACACCGAGGCCTTCGAGTTCCGGCAGATTTACGGGCTCAGCGTGGTGGTGATTCCCACTAACGTGCCCACCCAGCGCACCGACTACAACGACCTGGTCTACCTGTCAGTGGATGAGAAGTACGAGGCCATCGTCGAGGATGTGAATACCTGTATCGAAAGCGGCGCCCCGGTGCTGGTGGGTACCGCCTCCATCGAGACTTCCGAGGAGATGTCCCGGCGCTTCAAGCAGGCTAAGATCGAGCACCAGGTGTTGAACGCCAAGTTCCACGAACAGGAAGCCCACATTATCGCTCAGGCCGGCGTTCCCGGCACAGTGACCATTGCCACCAATATGGCGGGCAGGGGTACCGACATTGTGCTGGGCGGCAACTGGGAAGCCGAGATCAAGGCCCTGAACGATCCCGGCGAAGAGCAGATCGCCAGCATCAAGGCAGCCTGGCAGGAGCGCCACGACCAGGTATTGGCCGCCGGTGGCTTGCACATCTTCGGCACCGAGCGCCACGAGTCGCGGCGCATCGACAACCAGCTGCGCGGTCGCGCCGGTCGCCAGGGCGACCCGGGGGCCTCGCGGTTCTACCTGTCGCTGGAAGACAACCTGATGCGTATTTTCGCCTCCGACCGGGTCAAGCACTTCATGCAGGCGCTGGGCATGGAAAAGGGTGAGGCCATCGAACACCGCATGGTGACCAATGCCATCGAGAAGGCCCAGCGCAAGGTGGAAGGCCGCAATTTCGACGTGCGTAAACAGTTGCTCGAATACGACGACGTGGCCAACGATCAGCGCCAGGTCATCTACCAGCAGCGCAACGACCTGCTGGATGCCGAGGACATTTCCGACGCCATTACCGCCATTCGCGGCGATGTACTCAATGACGCCATCAGCGAATTCATCCCACCCATGAGCCTGGAAGAGCAGTGGGACATCACCGGCCTGGAGCGCCAACTGGAGGCGGAGTTCGCCATCAAGCTGCCGGTGCAGCAGTGGCTGGACGAGGACGACAGCCTTGCCGAGGAGGGTCTGAGGGAGCGCATTGATGCTGCCGTGGCCGCTGCCTATCAGGCCAAATGCGATGACGTGGGGCCGGATATGCGCCGGCTGGAAAAGCAGATCATGCTGCAGGTGCTGGACACCTTGTGGAAAGAGCACCTGGCCACCATGGACCAGCTGCGCCAGGGCATCGGGCTGCGCGCCTATGCGCAGAAGAACCCCAAGCAGGAATACAAGCGCGAATCCTTCGAGCTGTTTCAGCAGCTGCTGGACAACCTCAAGTTTGAGGTCACCCGCTTCCTGTGCCATGTCCAAATCCAGCGCCGCGACGAGGCAGAGCTGCTTGAGCAGAAGCGGCGGGAGGAGGCGGCACGGGAAAAGCTGGCCTTCCAGCACGCTGAGGCTTCCGCCATGACCACCGAAGAGGTAGCCGCCGGCACCGCTGAGCCGGGAGCAGCCCGCGCGCCTGCACCCGCGCCGGAGCAGCCCTTTGTGCGTGAACAGCGGAAGGTCGGTCGCAACGAACCCTGCCCCTGCGGCTCCGGCAAAAAATACAAGCAGTGCTGTGGCCGCCTCTAATGCGGCCGTGCTGCCGGTAGCGGGGCTGCGCCTCGCCGCCGTCAGCGCCGGTATCAAAACCCCTGGGCGGCTGGACCTGGTATTGCTGGAACTCGCCGAGGGCTCAAGCGTTGCCGCCACCTTCACCCGCAACGCCTTTTGCGCGGCTCCGGTGCAGGTGGCGCGTGACCACCTGCGTTCAACCGCGCCACGTTATTTCCTGGTCAACACCGGTAATGCCAATGCCGGCACCGGCGAAGCCGGGCGCGTCGATGCGCTGGCCTGCTGCCGCGCCCTGGCGGAAACTGCCGCGGTGGCGGTCGAGTCGGTGCTACCCTTTTCCACCGGCGTGATCGGCGAGCCGCTGCCGGTGTCTGCCATTACTGATGCGTTACCTGCAGCGTTGGCTGAACTCGCCGACGACCAGTGGCCGGCCGCCGCCGAGGGCATCATGACTACCGACACACGGCCCAAGGTGGCGTCCCGGCAGTTCGAGCTGGACGGCGTGACGATCACCCTCACCGGTATGGCCAAAGGCGCCGGAATGATCAAACCCAATATGGCGACCATGCTGGGCTTCCTGGCTACCGATGCCGCCGTCGCGCCCGGGCTACTGCAACACCTCTGGTCCGATGTGGTCGAGCATAGCTTCAACCGTGTCACGGTTGATGGCGACACCTCCACCAACGACGCCGCCATGCTGGTGGCCACTGGCGCTGCCGCCCACCCGGAGATCGCCGATCCCGCCGACCCGCGCCTGCCTGTCCTGCGTGAAGCACTCCAATCCCTGGCACTGGAACTGGCCCAGGCCCTGGTGCGCGACGGCGAGGGGGCCAGCAAGTTCGTGACGGTCGAGGTCGCGCAGGCAGCGAGCGAAGCCGAGGCGCTGGAAGTGGCTTACACTATCGCTCACTCACCGCTGGTGAAAACTGCGCTGTTCGCCAGCGACCCCAACTGGGGACGCCTGCTGGCCGCCATCGGGCGGGCGGAGGTGGCAGATCTCGATGTCGACCGCGTGGAGCTGCGCATCAACGGCGTATTGATTGCCGAGGCCGGCGGGCGCGCCGCCGGCTACACGGAGCAGCAGGGCGCCGCTGCCATGGCGCCGGCGGAAATACACATCCAGGTGCTGCTGCAGCGTGGCGAGGAGTCAGCCACTGTATGGACCAGCGACCTGTCCTACGACTACGTGCGCATCAATGCGGAGTACCGCACCTGATGGCACACATCCATGTGGCGGTGGGCGTCATCCTCAGTCCCGACGGCAATATTCTCATCAGCAAGCGCCCGGCGGATGTCCACCAGGGAGGGCTGTGGGAGTTTCCCGGCGGCAAGGTCGAAGCCGGCGAGACGGTGGAGGCAGCACTGGACCGGGAGCTGCACGAGGAGCTGGGAATCCGCGTCATCTCCTGTCGCGCCCTGCTGGAAGTGCATCACGACTACGTCGACAAGCAGGTCTTCCTCGACGTCTGGGTGATCGACGGCTTCCGCGGTGAACCCATTGGGCGGGAAGGCCAGCCGTTGGCTTGGTGCACACCGGCTTCATTGGCCGATTATGATTTTCCCGCCGCCAACCAGCCGATCGTAGACGCCTGCCTGACGCTGTAGCTGTCAGTCGGCCTGAGTGCCGGCGTAGCGTCGCATCAGGTCGGCGTGCAGTGCCTCCACCTGGGCCCGCAAATCCTCCAGGCTGCCCCCGTTGTCGATTACCGCATCGGCGCGCGCCAGCCGCTCCGCGCGGGGAAGCTGCGCCGCCATAATGCGCCTCACCTGGGCCTCGTCGTTGTCATCCCGGCGCATGGTGCGTTCGAGCTGGACGGCTTCCGGCACGTCCACGACTACAATCCATTGGCACAGGTCCTTCTGGCCGGTTTCCAGCAACAGCGGCGAAGACAGCACCACGTAGGGCGAATCAGCGGCTGCCAGCTGGTGCAGGATTTCCTCGCCTATCAACGGGTGGGTAAGCTGCTCCAGCCACCGCCGTTGCTCGGGGTCTGCGAACACCAGGCGGCGCAGGGCGGCGCGGTCGAGCTGGCCGTCGGGGAGCAGGATATCGTTGCCGAAGCGCTCGGCCACGGCGGCCAGCGCCGGCCGCCCCGGTTCCATGATGACGCGAGCGGCAAGGTCGGCATCCACCACCAGGATACCGAGTTGCTGAAGCTGATCGGTAACCGCGGTTTTGCCGCTGCCAATGCCGCCTGTGATGCCGACAACCGGAGGGCTGTGCTCCACGGGCGCTAGCTGACCGTGGCGGTGGTGAAGTTGGCCCAGTACCAGGCCATGATGTCATCGCCCCACACCAGGGCAATCCAGCCGGCAATGGCCAGGTAGGGGCCGAAAGGAATGGGCACATCTTTGCCGCGCTTCTGCAGCAGCATCACCACAATGCCGAGGACTGCGCCGACGAAAGAGGACAGCAGGATGATCATCGGCAGCGCCTGCCAGCCCAGCCAGGCGCCCAACGCTGCCAGCAGCTTGAAGTCGCCGTAGCCCATGCCCTCCTTGCCGGTGAAGATCTTGAACAGCCAGAACACGCTCCACAGCACGCCGTAGCCCGCCATGGCGCCGATCACCGCGTCGCTAAGCGGTGCAAACAGGCCGAACAGGTTGACCAGCAGGCCCAGCCACAGCAATGGCAGAGTGATGGCGTCGGGCAGCAGCATGGTGTCGATATCGATCATGGTCAAAGCCAGCAGGGCCCAGGTGAACAGCAGTGCCGCGACCAGCGCTGCACTCAGGCCGCCGAACTGCAGGCTCAACAGCACCGTCAGCGCGCCACAGCTAGCCTCGATGATGGGATAGCGAATGGAAATGCCCGCCTGGCAGTTGCTGCAGCGGCCGCGCAGCAGCAGGTAGCTGAGTACCGGGATGTTCTCCCAGGGCTTGATGGCGTGGCCGCAGTGGGGGCAGCGTGAGCCCGGCGTCGCCAGGTTGAAGGGCTCCAGCTCCGGCTGTTCGCCACCTTCCAGCAGGGCAGAGCAATAGGCGTGTTCCTCGCGCTCAATCATCGCCGGGATGCGGTAGATCACGACATTCAGGAAGCTGCCAACGGTCAGGCCAAGCAACAGCAGGAACGTGTTCAACAGCAGCGGCTGCTGATTCAGCGCGGCGACGAGATCCATGAAGATTTGGCTTAAGTGGGTGTTTAGATAACCGAACCCAGCATGAAGATGGGCAGGTACATGGCGATCATCAGGCCACCCACCAGCACACCCAGCACTGACATGATCAGCGGCTCCATCAGCGAGCTGAGGCTGTCCACGGCGTTATCTACGGCGTCCTCGTAATAGCTGGCGACCTTTTCCAGCATTTCATCGAGGGCACCGGATTCCTCACCGATGGACACCATCTGCAGCAACATCAAAGGGAACATGCCGGTTTGGCCGATCGAGCTGTAGAGTGTCGAACCGGTGGTCACGTCGTCTTTGATTTGGCGAATCGCCTTGGCGTAGGGGATGCTGCCGGCGGCGCCTACCACCGATTCCAGGGCGTCCACCAGTGGCACACCCGCGGCGAAGGTGGTCGCCAGAGTTCGGGAGAAGCGCGCCACCACCGAGTTGTAGACGATGTCGCCGACGATGGGCATCTTCAGCATCAGTTTGTCCTGGGCCTCCCGGAACGCGAAGGAGCGTTTGTGTATCTCCTTGTACGCCGCCCCCGTGATAATGATCACCACCAGGATGATGAACCACCATTCCTGTGTGAAATTGGAAATGTTCAACACGAACAGCGTAAATGCAGGCAGCTCTGAACCGAAAGATGAGAAGGTCTCGGCGAACTGCGGTACCACCTTGATCAGCAGCAGCGCGGTCACTACCAGGGCGACCACTACCACCGCGATTGGATAGGTCAGGGCCTTCTTGATCTTGGCCTTCAAGGCCTCGGACTTTTCCTTGTAGACGGCTACCCGGTCGAGCATGGTTTCCAGAGTACCGGAGGCCTCACCGGAGGCCACCAGGCTCACAAACAGTTCGTCGAAGTACTGCGGGTATTTCTCCAATGCGACGGAGAGGCCGGTACCCGAAGCAACGTCTGATTTGATGCTGGCTACCACCTCGCGCATGCTCGGGTTTTCCAGGCCCTCGCCGACAATATCGAAGCTCTGTACCAGTGGCACGCCGGCTTTCATCATGGTGGCGAGCTGGCGGGTGAAGATCGCGATGTCCATCGGCTTGATCTTCTTGCCGCCGCTGCCGAACAGGGGCTTTGGCTTTTTCTTGACGGATTTTGGCTTGATCCCCTGGCGGCGCAGCTGCGCCTTGGCCATGGCCAGGCTGACGGATTCAATTTCACCCTTGGTAGTACGCCCCTGCTTGTCGGTGCCCTGCCAGGTGAAGATTTGCCCTTTTGATGCGCTGGTAGCCATAAGCCTGATCCGTTGCCTGTCCTGTTACTCGCCCAAGATAAGCGCTAACGCTTAGTCCGTGGTGACCCGGTTGATTTCTTCGAGACTGGTGTCGCCGAGCATGACCTTGCGCAGGCCTGACATGCGCAGGTCGTTGAAGCCCTCTTCGCGTGCTTTCTCCGCAATCTCGATGGAGTTGCCTTCTTCCATGATGATGCGAGCGATGGAAGGGGTTACGCGCACAACCTCGTAGACGCCTACCCGTCCCTTATAGCCACCCGAGCATTTGGAGCAGCCCACTGGTTTATAAATAGTTGCTTCTTTGATCATTTCATCGGTGAAGCCCGCATCCTTGAGGACGCTCTCCGGCAGGTCCGCCGGTTCCTTGCACTCCTTGCACAGCCGGCGCGCGAGGCGCTGGGCGATAATCAGGTTCACCGAGGTCGCCAGGTTAAACGGCGGCACACCCATGTTCAGCAGGCGGGTGATGGTTTCCGCGGCGCTGTTGGTGTGTAGGGTAGACATCACCATGTGACCGGTCTGGGCGGCTTTGATGGAGATCTCCGCAGTCTCCAGGTCACGAATCTCACCCACCATGATGATGTCGGGGTCCTGACGCAGGAAGGAGCGCAGGGCCTCGGCAAAGGTAAGCCCCACCTTGGGATTCACGTGACACTGGTTAATACCCTCGAGGTTGATTTCCACCGGGTCTTCCGCGGTGGAGATGTTGCGCTCGGGGGTGTTGAGGATGTTGAGGCCGGTGTAAAGAGATACTGTTTTGCCGGAACCGGTCGGGCCGGTCACCAGGATCATACCCTGGGGCTGTTCCAGGGCCTGCATGTACAGATCCTTCTGGAAATCTTCGTAGCCCAGCATGTCGATGCCCATCTGGGCGCTGGAGGGGTCGAGGATCCGCAGTACGATTTTTTCGCCGAACAGCAGTGGCAGGGTGTTCACCCGGAAGTCGATGGCGCGGTTTTTGGACAGCTTCATTTTGATACGGCCGTCCTGTGGCACGCGGCGCTCGGAGATGTCCATCTGTGACATGACCTTCAGGCGAGCCGCGAGACGACCAGCAAGGTTGGCAGGTGGACGTACTACCTCATGCAGGATGCCATCGGTGCGGAACCGCACCCGGTAAATTTTTTCATAGGGCTCGAAGTGGATGTCCGACGCCCCCGACTTGATGGCGTCAAGCAGCACCTTATTGACGAAGCGCACTACCGGCGTCTCGTCGATATTGCCGCCTTCATCGGCACCGCCGCTGCCCTCTTCGTCGACCGCCTCCACGTCCAGGTCTTCCAGCCCGGCATCGTCCAGGTCGCCGAGGTCGCCGCCGAGGGAGTCCTCCGCGTCCGCCCAGGTATTGATGGCCGCTGTCAGCGCTCCTTCTTCCACCAACACGGCATCGGTGTTGATGCCGGTGTGAAATTTGAGTTCATCTAGGCCCGAGAGGTTGGTGGGGTCTGAAACGGCAATGTAGAGCCGGTTACCGCGGCGGAACAGCGGCAGGGCATGGTGTTTTACGGCCAGGCCAGGGGATACCAGGTCCTTGGGAATGGACTCCAGATTGAATGCCGTAATATCAAACAGCGGCACCCCGAACTCTTCCGATGCCATCTCGGCCAGCTGCTGGCCGCCGATGTAGTCGTTCTCTACCAGATAGGTCACGAAATGAGTCTTTTCCCGCGCCGCATCGGCCAGTGCGGATTGCGCATCGTCGGCTTCGAGGAGGCCGTCGGCTACCAGGCGACCTGCCAGGCCACTGAGCTGGGTTGGGGGCTTGTTTGTCATGTCCGAATCTGGTGCTCGTAATGTCTTTTATCTTGCAGCGTTCTCTTTATCATAGCGCTTCCAGGATGCAGCTTTGCCAGGAGCGGCGCCTTTTGGAACGCGTGTTTTACGTCGCAGTACCTGATATTCGCTCGAGTATACCCCCCATAAATGCGGCCTGACAGTGCCCAATGGCCCGATTTTTGCGGTCTGTCACAGAGTCTCTCGCCCCGTCCGTGTGGTCTGTCAAAGACTGACAAGGATTGTCACTGTGTGACGTGTGAGGGCCAGGTTGGCGTGCAGGGGCAGAGGGTCATTAGTACTCGCTAGGCATGTGATAACTGGTTGTTTTAATTCGCGAAAAGTTTGAGAATTGGTGAAGTGTAAAGAGTTGGCACAGGCCGTGCTTAACAAGGGGTGTTGCTGGGATTTAAGCCTGGCGCGTCCGGACAGGCAACACCGGGCTTAAACTAAAAGTAAACGAAGACAGTCTTTTTCAGGAGACATAGAATGAACAAGCAAGTCCAAAAGGGTTTTACCCTGATCGAACTGATGATCGTAATTGCGATCATCGGCATTCTGGCTGCCGTGGCCCTGCCCGCGTACCAGGACTACACCATCCGTGCCAAGATGTCTGAGCCGATCGCTCTGCTGGGCGAAGGCAAGACCAACATCACGGAATACTTTATTGCCAATAACCTGCTGCCGCCGACTACTGCGGCTGCCGGTATCCGTACCCAGATTGGCACGCCGATCGTAAACTCTGTCGCTTACAACAATGCCGGCGTCATTACCGTTATCGTTAATGCCGGTGTGGGTGGTGACATCAACGACGCCGCTAACTCTATCTCTCTGTCCCTGACCGGCACCGCCGGTGGCACGGTACAGTGGGTATGCCGCCCGGGCGACGTCTCTGGCCCGACCAGCGACAACGTACCGCCGAAGTACCTGCCGGCTAACTGCCGCGCCTAAACACTGGTTCAGTGGGAAACCCGGGCTCTGCCCGGGTTTTTTTTGTTCATGACGAAAAGGGTCTGGCTGCTGGCTGCGGGCGTACTGTGTGTAGTTCTGTACCTTCCCGGCCTGTTTGGACCGTTTACCTTCGATTCGGTGACATCACTGGTGCGCAATCAGGCGCTGGATTTCGATCCCACCAGTGCCCAGGCCTGGCTTGTCGCCGTTCAAAGCTCTACCGCCGGCCCGCTCGGGCGCCCGCTGAGCATGCTCAGCTTCGCCGTCAGTCACGCCTTGTTTGGGCAGAGTGCGCTGGTAGAGAAAAGCATCAATCTTGCTATTCACCTGCTGACCGCCTACGCCTTGTACCGCTGGCTCGAGCTGCTGCTGTGCCGCGCTCCGGCCCTGCGTTGCGGTGAGCAGCGCGCCGGCAATTACGCTTTCTTTGCGGCGTTGATATGGCTGCTGAGCCCGATACAGGTGTCCACCGTGCTCTACGCCGTACAGCGCATGGAACAGCTATCGGCGCTGTTCGTGGTGTTTGGCCTGTGGTTCTACACCCTTCGACGCTGCCAGTGGCTGGAACGCAGGGCGAGCGCCGAAGAGCTTTCTCACACCCTGCTGGGACTGCTGTTGCTGGCGCTGGCCGCACTGTATTCCAAAGAAGACGGCGTGCTCCTGTTTGGGTTGCTTGCGCTCGTGGAAGTGCTGCTCTTCCAGGGTCGCTATGCTGGCTGTGTCAAGCGCTGGGTCGTGTACGCTGGCGCCACAGCGCTGTTGTTGCCGGCCCTTGGGGTCCTCTTGCTGGCCATCACTGAACCCAACTGGCTGCTGGAGCGCTATGGTTGGCGACTGGAAACGCCGTCGCAACGTATGCTGACCCAGGCGCGCGTCCTCTGGCACTACGTCGGCTGGTTCTTCTGGCCCGATGTGAGGCACATGAGCCTGTTTCACGATGATATTCCACTGTCCCAAGGCTGGCTCCAGCCCTGGACCACGATACTTGCGGTGTTGGCCTGGGCCGCGGTTATCCTGGGGAGCCTCGCTGCCCTGAAGCGCAGCGTGCTGCCGGCATTCTGCGTGGGTTTCTTCCTGGTGAGCCACGGCCTTGAGTCAACGATCCTTCCGCTGGACCTGGTCTATGAGCACCGCAGTTACCTCGGGAACATTGGCCTCGCGCTGTTGCTGGTGGCAGCGGCGGGCCGCTACCTGCCGCAGCCCGCATGGCGACCTGCTGCGGCGCTTGTCGGTCTGCTGCTGTCGACCACACTTTTCTGGCGCAGTACCTTATGGGGTGATGAATTGAGGCTATACGAGGCGCAGCTACGCCATCACCCGACATCCGAGCGCACGGTGTACTACTATGCCAACATCAGGATGCGCCTGGCTGACCAGGTGCATGACGAGTCGGTGTCTCGGGAACACGTGCTGGCAGCGCGACGCTACTTTCAGTACCTGCTCAGCCTCGATCCCCTGCATTTCCCGGCGCTGGTGAGTCTTCTATATATCGATGGTCGTTGGTTTACCGGCATGCCGGATGAGGGCTGGTTTGAACAGCTGCTGCAGGCCGCTGAGCAGCGCCGCATGGAGCCCTCGGATGCCAACGCCATGGATCTGCTGGTGCGCTGCATCCTCGCTGAATACTGCCAGGTCCCGGAGTCACGCCTGCTTGAGCTCATGTCGACCCTGGCCAGCCGCTATCCCGACGCTGCGCGCTATCCGCTTTTCCTGGCGCGCTACTACGGTGAGACCGGCAGAAACCTCGATCGAGCCATCGACCTGAGTCAGCAGGCCGTCGAACTGAATCCGGTGGTCGCCTACTACCAGCTTGCGGGTTGGTACGTCGCCAGGGGTGAGCGCGGCCAGGCGGCGATGGCGCTCGGTGAAACCCTGCGCATCGACAATAGCATGCAGTCACTGCAGCGGGCCGCAGAAGGTTTGCAGTAGTGGCCGGGCAGAGATCACGCTGGCTGGCCGCCACCGCGCCTTTGCTGCTGGTGCTACTGGTGAGCTGGATCTACTGGCCGGGGCTCAACGGCCCTGTCTTGCTCGACGATGCCGCAAATCTCGAGCGGGTGCAGGCATTGGCATCCGGGGAAGGTTTCGTCCTGGATGTATTGGCAGAAAACACGTCTGGCCCCCTTGGCAGGCCGGTATCCATGGCCAGCTTCATGCTGGATCTCTATTGGCTCGATGGTGGCGTCCGCGGTGCCAAGCTTTTTAATGTGATCGTCCATGCCGCCACCGGCTGCCTGATCTTGCTCTTCTGCCTGGAACTCTTCCGGGCCTTGAGATACCCGCGGGAGTGGGAGCTGGCACTGTGGGTGATGGCGCTCTGGCTGCTGGCCCCGCTGCTGGTCAGCACTGTGCTCTACATGGTGCAACGGATGGCCCAGCTGGCCGCGTTGTTCAGCCTCCTCGCCTGCTGGGCCTACCTGTGCTGGCGGCGAAGCGACGCACTGTGGGGGCGACGAATACTGTGGCTGTTGCTCGCCCTGGCGGCGATCGTCATGGCGGCGTTGAGCAAGGAAAACGGCCTGCTCGCCATACCCCTGGTGATGCTTATCGAACTGGCGGTGCTCCAGCCCCGCGACCGCGCTGGCGCGCAGGTGCCGGCGCATAGCCTGGCGCTGGCCAGGATTCATGGCGTACTGTTGCTGCTGGGTTTTCTGGTGACAGCAGGTTTTCTGGTGTTCAAGCTGGGTTCGTTGGAAGCAAGCTACGCGCGCCGGGATTTCAGCCTTTGGGAACGGGTGATCACGCAGCCGCGAATTCTCTGGCTTTACCTGGGCCAGCTGCTTGTCGCCGACGCCTCGTCGCTGGGTCTTTACCACGACGGGTTTCGCCACTCGAGTGCTCTGCTTTCACCGATCTCCACGCTGGTATCGATTGTTGCCTGGCTTTTGACGCTGGTGGCGGCGCTGTGGTCGGTACTGCGACCCGCCTGGCGGGGGATTGGCTTCGGGCTGCTGTTTTTCCTGGTGGGACATGCGCTGGAGTCGACGATTTTTCCCCTGGAGCTTTACTTCGAGCACCGTAACTACCTGCCGGCGGTGGGTATCTTCATCTCGCTTGCCTGTGTGTTGGGCACGCTCGGAACCCGCTGGCTCTGGCTGCGGCCCTGGTTGCAGCTGCTGCTTGCGGTGGTGGTGCTGCGTGGCGCCCTGGCCACAGCGGCTGAAGTACAGGTGTGGTCAAACGGTCGCGTTTTCCACCTGGTAGCCATCCACCGCTTTCCGGGTTCGGTGCGCGCCAATGAGAACCTGGCGATGGAGCTGGCGACACTGGGTGACAGTGCGGCGGCACTGAGCTACATCGCGACCGCTGAGCAACTGGATCGCCCCGGCAGCTTCCGGCACCGTCTGGCTGAGGCGATGGTGTTCTGCCGCGCTGACGGCAGGGTGCCGGAGGATCGCTTCCGGGCCTGGGACATGACCCGGCAGGATTTTCGTGACGACCTGGTCAATGAAACCAGTTACAGCTTTGTAAAACTGTTGCTGTCGGGCCGTTGCGACAAGACTGACCTGGGCGCGCTGGCGGAACACTGGGGTAGCATTGTTCTGGCCGCCGACCCGAAAGTTGTTACGCCGAAGCTTTTCCTGTCGTTGGCGATATTGGAGAATCATCTAGAGCGCTACCAGTCCGCGCTCCAGCTGGTTGATGCCTTGCTGGTCCGCTCACCCGGCGATACGAAGGCAATGATGATGCGCCTTTATTTTACGGCGCTACTCGGGCTGGATGCCGAGTACCAGGCGACGCTCGCCAGCTTGAACCAGGCCCTTGAGCAGGGCCTGCTGAATGAGCAGGAGCGTTACAATTTGCAGCTGCTGTCTGAATATCAAGGAGCAGGTCAATGACCGCCGACGCTGTATCTATTGTCATTCCAGCGAAAAACGAGGAGCAGGGGCTGGCAGCACTATTGCCTGAGCTTTGCGCAAGCTATGCGGATGCCGAGATCATCGTGGTAGATGATGGCTCGGAAGACGCGACCGCGGCAGTCGCAGAGCGGGAGGGTGCGCGCGTGATTCGACACCCATACTCGAAGGGGAATGGCGCGGCCATCAAGAGCGGTGCGCGCGGCGCCACGGGCGACGTTATTGTTTTCATGGATGGGGACGGCCAGCACCGCGCCGACGATGTTGCGGGGTTGCTGGCCAAGCTGGGTGAAGGTTACGACCTGGTGGTCGGCGTCCGCCAGGGCGCAGCAGCCCAGGCCAGCATGGCACGCTGGGGCGCCAATACTGTCTACAACCTGTTTGCCAGCTGGATGGTCGGGCATCGAATTCCCGACCTGACCTCGGGTATGCGCGCGGTGCGGCGCGAGAAGTTCCTTTCGTTTCTGTATCTGCTGCCGAACGGCTTCTCCTATCCGACAACTTCAACCATGGCCTTCTACAGGGCGGGGTATCCGGTAGCGTTCCACCCCATCGACTGCCGCGAGCGCGTGGGCAAGAGCCATATCAGGCTCTGGAGAGACGGCGTCAGGTTTCTGTTGATCATTTTCAAGGTGGGAACTTTGTATTCTCCCTTGAAGCTTTTTTTCCCGATCTCCGCCGGGATTTTTGCCTCCGGCCTTGGTTACTACCTCTACACGTTTCTGAGTGCGGGGCGCTTTACCAACATGAGCCTGCTGCTGTTCGTCTCCGCGATGTTCGTCTTCCTGATCGGGCTCATCTCAGAGCAGATCACCAACCTGATGTACAAGGACGACTAGCGGTTCTTCTTCCCGCAACAGGCGCGGCCTAGCCAATGCTGGGAATGCCGTGACGCCACAGTAGTGCCAGCTTGTGATGCCGGAAGCGAAGTTGCCGGAAGAACGCTGGCATGCCTATTTGCCGATTCATCATGCAGCTGCGCCGCTCACGACGCAGGCGTGGCAGGTCCCGGAGAATGCCGGCGATGCTGGGCCAGTAGACTTCTCTGAGAGGGCGGGAGGTTCCCTTCAGGACTCCCAGTACCAGCCCTTCGGCCAGCAGTAGCGGTAGCTGTATAGACAACAGCAGCCAGTGGGCGGGCGCGGGAAAGCAGGTCGCTATGACGCGGTTCTTGTTGAGTTCGCTGAGTCGACGCCGGCGGTAGGAGGTGGTCAGGCGGTTATCGTCAACTTTGCCGCCGCCGAAGGAATGGCCCACCACGTGGTCGTAGCCACCGGTCTCGACCACCTTTATCTTGTAGCCCAATAGGCGTGCCCGCGTACAGAGGTACATATCCTCTGCCATGGAGCCAAACCAGGTGGGAAAGCCACCCAGCTGATCCCACAGCGAGCGCCGAATCCAGAGGCAGCTACCCATTACCGTGGCGACTTCCTGCGCCGGTTCCAGGCAGGGAATTGGGTTGGCAAACAGGTCCAGCAACATGCCCCGGTCCAGCAATTCGCCGCTGTCCATTTCGAACTGTGGGAGACTTAAGACGCCGGCGTCGTCCTGGCTCTCCGCTGCATCCAGCAGCGATTGCAGGCTGCCTGGATGCAGCCGGGTGTCGTTGTTGAGCAACAGCAGGTATTCACCGCTTGCGGCAGCGGCCATCCGGTTGTTGCTCTCGCAGAAGCCGAGATTGCGCTCGGCGCGCAGCAGGCTGACGCCCGGGTAACGGGCGGCGACAAGCTCGGCGGAACCGTCGCTCGAGGCATCGTCGTGAACGATCACTTCAAATTCGAAGTTGCAGAACTGGGCGAGCACGGAGTCCAGGCAGCGACCGATGACCGCGGCGCCCTGGTAGTTGGCTATACAGACACTCAGCCTGGGGTTCATGCGTACTGTTGGGAGAACCAGCGCCAGGTTTCGACCAGTCCGTCCTCCAGACTGGTTTGGGCCTCCCAGCCCAGCAATGAGCGGGCGTGGCTGCAGTCCAGTAGCACAGAGGGTGTATCGACACCCCTCGGTGGCATGGTGTCAATGCTGAGCGTCCGCCCCGAGACCTGCTCCAGGAGTTTGCAGACCGAGAGGATCGAATAACCCTTGCCGGTGCCGACGTTGAGTATCTCCAGGGTCGTGTCAGGCCAGGCGTGGTGGGTGATGTCCTGACAAAGGCGCAGAAAGTCCTCTACGTAGAGGTAGTCCCGCACCGCCGAGCCATCCCCCCACAGGGTAAAGGGCTTGTCGTTTAGCAGGCAGTGACAGAGTGTGGGGACGATACCGAACTGCTTCTTCGGCACCTGGCCCGGGCCAAATATATTGGCGGGCCGCAGAATCACGGCACCGTGCCCCGTCTGCTGGTGATAGGCCTGAATCAGCGCCTCGGCGGCCAGTTTGCCGGCGCCGTAGTAAGAGGCGGGGAGCTTGGCGCTGTCCTCCGGCAGGGTGTTCTGGTGGGCCTCGTAGATGGCTCCGCCGGAGGAGATGTAGACCAGCATCGCGCCGCGCCGCTCCTGCAGGCATTCCAGCAGTCCCGCCAGTGGCAGCAGGTTGTTGTTGATCTCCAGCGCCGGTTGCAGGCGTGAGACCCCGGGCGTGGTATCACTGGCCAGGTGGAAGACAAAGTCTGCATCCTCCAGCAACGACGAAAGGGCTCGTCTATCGTCCAGCGTGACGTCGCGATGCTGATGAAGGGGGCCTATCGACTTCAGCGGTGAGCGGCTCACGGTAGCTACGCGCTGGCCCTGGTCGCACAGCTGTTGCGTCAGCCTTTGACCGAGAAAACCGCTACCACCAAGGATGACCGACTTCATCCGCTCAGCTCCTCGTAGAGCGCAGCGTAACGCGCGGCACAATCATCCCAGGTACCGTAGCTGTCGCGGGCAAACTGCCGGCTGTTGGCGCCCAACAGCTCGCCCTGCCCGGGTTGCTCCGCTGATCGTACGGCTCGGGCGAACGCTTCAGCATCACCCACCAGCAGGCCATTGAAGCCGTCCTGGATGAAGTCCGAGTGAGCCGGTTGATCGGAGGCAATCATTGGCAGCCCCGACGCCATGGCCTCCAGCATCACCTGAGGCCTGCCTTCACTGTGCCGGCTGAGGGTGACCATGCCGGCGGCCTGCGGAAACCATTTTCCGGCCAGGTCTTCGGGGCTGGCGGGGCCATGGAAGTGCACCCAGTCTGGGATCGCCAGCCCGTCCTGGTTCGGGCCGATCAAGTGCAGTTCCCGCTCGCCGCTGTTGAATAGCGACTCTCCCCAGTCAAACAGCGGCCCGATTTTCTCGCGGGTTACCCGGAGTACGGCGAGCCATTGCATGGGTTTGGTTACCTGGCGTTCGACCCGATACCACCCGGCGTCGATGCCCAGCGGAACTGCCTGTACTCGGGCGAGGTCGCCGAAATGATGTTCCAGGGTCGGGCACATCCACTCGGCGTTGGGTGCCAGCACTGCGAGACGACCACGCAGCACCTGGCGCAGCGCAGCAGTCATGCCCGGTGCGCCCAGTAGCTTAAGGTCCGAGCCCAGCACGGTAATCACGGCGGGGTGTTTGAGCCCGATCAGGGGCAGGGCGTTCTGTAACCAGTTGATGTGGAAGATGTCGGTGCTGGCTGCGGCACTCCGGTAAGCGCGCCGGAGGCGGGCAAGCAGGCCGGTGCCGGCGGACAGCGCCTGAAGTTTGTGTTGCTTGAGGAGGTGAGCGATGCCGCCTCGATCTGTCAGTCGCTTGAGAAAGGCCCGGTCGGCGTCGCTACAGGCATAGTGCACGCCCGCGTGTCTGGGTCCCTCGGGCGCCCACAGTGACAGCGCCAGGTCCCGGCGCGCCGCCAGTGCGTTGGCGACCTGCCTGATGAAGACCCCTTGCCAATCCGTTGCGGTGCGCGGATAGGAGGTTGCCGACATGAATATTCTGCTCTGCAAAGCCGTACGGAGTCCCGACAGTTCGGCCTACCATAACAGAAATTTTCCGGGTCAGCGGATGGCGCAGACGCTTCTGTGAAGCGGGTCCGCTAGCTCGCTGCCTGGGCGGCAGCCTCTTCGCTGACGGCGAATCTCTGTTTGGCTTCCCGGCGGCGCGCATGGAGTATCGGCTCGGTGTAGCCACTGGGCTGCTCGCAACCCTTGAACACCAGGTCGCAGGCCGCCTGGAAGGCCACACTGTCATCGAAGTCCGGCGCCATGGCGCGGTAGGCGGGATCGCCGGCATTCTGCTGGTCGACCACCGCGGCCATGCGCCTGAGGGTTTCCATCACCTGCTCCTCGCTGCACACACCGTGGCGCAGCCAATTGGCAATATGCTGGCTGGAGATACGCAGCGTGGCGCGGTCTTCCATCAGGCCCACATCGTTGATATCGGGCACCTTGGAGCAGCCCACGCCCTGGTCGATCCAGCGCACGACGTAACCGAGGATGCCCTGGGCATTGTTGTCCAGTTCGCGCTGGATGCTGTCGGCGTCCGGCGTCTCGCTCGCCAGGGGAATGGCGAGAATATCTTCCAGCGCGGCGCGGGCCTGCTGACCAATTTCCGACTGGCGCGCCGCCACATCGACGCGGTGGTAGTGCACCGCGTGCAGGGTCGCGGCCGTGGGCGAGGGCACCCAGGCGGTGCTGGCGCCGGCGCCGGGATGGCCGACCTTCTGTTCCATCATCGCGCTCATCAGGTCCGGCATGGCCCACATGCCCTTACCGATCTGGGCGCGGCCCTTGAGGCCACAGGCAAGGCCGGTGTCCACGTTCCAGTCCTCGTAGGCGAGAATCCAGGGCTGTGACTTCATGGCGCCCTTAGCGACCATGGGGCCGGCTTCCATACTGGTATGAATCTCGTCGCCGGTGCGGTCCAGGAAACCCGTGTTAATGAACACCAGGCGTTCTGCCGCCACCTCTATGCAGGCCCTTAAGTTGACCGTGGTACGGCGTTCTTCGTCCATGATGCCCATCTTCAAGGTATTGCGCGCAAGACCCAGCAGGTCTTCCACGCGGCTGAACAGCTCGCAGGTAAACGCCACTTCCTCGGGGCCGTGCATCTTCGGCTTTACAATGTACACGCTGCCGGTGCGGGAGTTGCTGACCAGGTTCTCGCCCTTCAGGTCGTACATGGCTATGGCGCTGGTGAAGATCGCATCGCAGATGCCTTCGGGGAGTTCGTTGCCGTCGGCGTCGAGAATGGCATCGGTGACCATCAGATGGCCGACGTTGCGCACGAACAGCAGGCTGCGGCCGGGCAGCACCAGCGGCCGGCCGTCGAGGCCGGTGAATTCGCGGTCCGGGTTGAGGCGCCGCTCCAGAGTCTCGCCGCCTTTCTGGAAGCTCTCGCTGAGGTCGCCACGCATCAGGCCCAGCCAGTTGCGGTAGACCAGCGCCTTGTCCTCGGCGTCGACCGCGGCAATGGAATCCTCGCAGTCCTGGATGGTGGTGACGGCGGCCTCCAGCACCACGTCCTTCACACCGGCGCTGTCGGTTTTACCCACCGGATGTTGGTGGTCGATCTGGATCTCGATGTGCAGGCCGTTGTGTTTGAGCAGGATCGACTGCGGGTTGGCCGTGTCGCCCAGGTAGCCTTGCAGGGCAGCGGCATCGGCCAGGCCGACGGTGTCTCCGCTGGTCAAGCGCACCTGCAGGGTGTTGTCGACAACGGCGTACAGCGTGGCATCGGCATGGCTGCCGCCGGCCAGCGGTACGGCTTCATCCAGGAAGCTACGGGCCCAGGCAATCACCCGCTCACCGCGCGCCGGGTTGTAGCCGCCGGTGCGATCCGCACCGCCGTCTTCGGGAATCACGTCGGTGCCGTAGAGGGCGTCGTAGAGGCTGCCCCAACGGGCGTTGGCGGCATTCAGTGCGTAGCGGGCGTTCATGACCGGCACCACCAGCTGCGGGCCGGCGGTGGAGGTGATTTCCGGGTCGACACTCTGCGAGCTGACGCTGACCTCGCCCGGCTGGGGTAGCAGGTAACCAATTTCCTTGAGGAAGGCCTGGTAGGCGGCGCGGTCGTAATCGGCCCCGGGGTGTTCCCGGTGCCAGGCGTCGATTTTCGCCTGCATGTCCTCACGAATGGCCAGCAGCTCGCGGTTGCGGGGCGCCAGGTCGGCAAAAATGGCGGCTACGCCCTGCCAGAAACTGTCGGCCTCGAGGCCGGTAATGGGAAGGATCTCGTCGACGAGGGCCTGGATTGCGGGTGCGACCAGGAGGCCGGCTTGCGGGATGCGATCGGTCATGGACATCGTTGAATCTGGTGATTTGCCGCTAGTGTAGGGGGTGACTAAAATTTATCCAATCAATAGCCTTTATCGCCAGCATAAAACCAATGAATGCATGCGATGGCGCAGTCTTTTGTGCGTCTGTCAATGGTCCCAGCTTACCTCGCGGCCAGTTTCCACAATCAGCTGACGCAGCCAGCGGTTGGCGGGGTTGTGTTGCAGCAGCGGGCTCCAGGCCAGCTTCAGCTCCAGCGGTGGAATGTCCAGCGGCGGGGTTTTGATCACCAGCCGCGGGTTGTCGTGCTGTAGCTGGGCGGCGAGGGTGGGCAGGGTCACCACCAGGTCGTTGCGTTCGGCGAGGATCATGGCGGCCTGATAGTGGCGTGTAAACACGGTGATATGACGCTTCTTGCCGAGCTTGGCGATGGCGCTGTCAACCCAGCCAAGGCGCTGCACGTCTTCCGGGTTGACCCCAACCCCCACACCCATGCCGGTCTTGCTCACCCACACATGCTGGGCTTCCAGGTAGTTCTCCAGGGTAAAGTCCTTGAGCAGCGGGTTGTCGGCACTCAGCAGGCAGGAAAAGCTGTCAGTCCATACGGTGTTCTGGTGAAAGGACTGGGGCATGGAGTCGAAGCGGTTGATCACCAGGTCGACCTTGCCGCGCTCCACGTCCAGGAAGCTCACGTCACTGGGAGTCATGATATCCAGGCTGATGCCCGGCGCATCCTTGCGCAGCTTGGCCAGCAGGGCCGGCAGCAAAGTGCTCTCGGCGTAGTCGCTGGCCATGATGCGGAATACCCGCTCGGCGCTGCCGGGGTCGAACTCGGCAGTAGGCTGGAGGGCTTGATCGACCTTGCTGAGAATATCCCGCACCAGGGGCTCCAGTTCCAGGGCTCGCTCGGTGGGGGTCATGCCGTCGCTGGTGCGCACCAGCAGCGGGTCGTTGAACACTTCCCGCAGGCGTCGCAGGCCGTTGCTCATGGCGGGCTGGGACAAGTTCAACTGATTGGCGGCCTGGGTAACGTTGCGCTCCCGCAGCAGCACGTCCAGGTACACCAGGAGATTGAGGTCGACGCGGTGAATATTCACTGACTGAATGCTTACAATGAGGATGATTGATTTGGAAAATTATCACGCGGTCGCGATAATTCCCAGCCTGTTGATGCGGCGGTAAATCGTTCCAAGGCCCAGTACAATACGTCGCGTTGTTTAACCACCGTGCCAATAGGACGATTTGATGAGTCATTACCGCGCGCCCGTTGAAGATATGCAGTTTGTCATCGACGAACTCTGTGATATCGAGACCCACCTGGGACCTGTCAACAACTTCGCCGAGAAGGGGGTGGGGCCGGACCTCACCACCGCGTTGTTGGATGAGTCGGCGCGGCTGACCGGGGATGTCTGGGGGCCGCTGCGTCGGGTGGGAGATACCCAGGGTGCCACCTGTGCCGACGGCAGGGTGACGATTACGCCGGGTTACGCTGACGCGCTCAAGCAGTTGGGCGAGGGCGGCTGGCTGGGTATTTCCGCGTCGGAAGAATTTGGTGGGCAGGGTCTGCCGGAGATCTACACCACGGCGGCCTGCGAGATGTGGGCCAGTTCGGATATGTCTTTGTCGCTGTGCCCGGTGCTGTCGATGGGGGCGGCGCTGGCGCTGGCTTCCCACGCCAGTGATGAGCAGAAGGCAACTTACCTGACGAAGATCTACAGCGGTGAGTGGACCGGAACCATGAACCTGACGGAGTCGGGGGCGGGTTCTGACCTCGGCGTAATGAAAACGCGAGCGGTGCCGGATGGCGACCACTACCGCATCTTCGGCCAGAAAATTTTCATTACCTGGGGTGACCACGACGCCACCGAGAACATCGTGCACCTGGTGCTGGCCAAACTGCCGGATGCACCGGAGGGAAGTAAGGGCATCTCGCTCTTCCTGGTGCCAAAACATCTGGTCAATCAAGACGGCAGCCTCGGCGAGCGCAACGACGTCTACCCGGTGTCGGTGGAGCACAAGCTGGGCATCCACGGCAGCCCCACCTGCGTCATGGCCTTTGGCGACAAGGACGGTGCTATCGGCTACCTGGTAGGCGAAGAGAACGGCGGGCTGCGCGCCATGTTTACGATGATGAACGAGGCGCGGCTGAAGATCGGCCTGGAGGGCCTCAGCATCGGCGAGGGCGCCTACCAGCAGGCGGTGGTCTATGCCCGCGACCGGGTCCAGGGCGGGGTGCCGATCATCCAACACCCGGACGTAAAACGCATGCTGCTGGTGATGCGCTCCCTGAACGAAGCGATGCGCGCTTTTGCCTACACCGAAGCAGTGACCATGGACCGCGCACACCACGGCAAGGACGCCGCCGCCCAGGCGCGGCTGGACCTTATGATCCCGGTGGTGAAGGGCTGGCTGACGGAGGTGGGCATGGAACTCGCTTCACTGGGCGTGCAGGTACACGGTGGTATGGGTTTCGTGGAAGAGACCGGCGCCGCCCAATACCTGCGCGATGCGCGCATCGCGCCCATCTACGAAGGTACCAACGGCATCCAGGCCCAGGACCTGGTGGGCCGCAAGCTGGGTCGCGATGGTGGCGCTGCCATGGAAGCGCTGCTGGCCGAAGTGGATACGACGTTGGCCGCGGCGGGTGATCTGCCCGACCTGGCTGGCCCGCTCGCGGCTGCACTTGCCGACCTCCGTCACTCCACGGCGACCATCCTCGCCAGCTGGCAGGACAACCGTCCGGCGGCGCTGGCCCGGGCTTATGACTACATGATGCAGACCGGCTATGTTATGGGTGCCTGGCACCTGCTGCGCTCGGCGCTGGTGGCCGGGCAGCGTCTGCAAGAGGGCAGTGACAATCCGTTCTACCAGCGCAAGCTGGCCACCGCGCGCTTCTACTGCGAGAACGTGCTGCCGCGGGCGGCGGGCTTTGCCGGCGCGATTGCCGGTGGGGATGCGCTGCTGGACTATGCGGAGAACTGGCTGTGAAACCTACCCCGGATATCGCCGACGAGTTCCCCGACGACATCAACGCGGTTGAGCTCGACTTCCGCAGCTACGGCGCGGTGAAAGCCTTCTGCGGCGAAGTGGTCACGGTGAAGTGCCATGAGGACAACTCGCTGGTGAAGGAGCTGGTGGGAACCCCCGGAGAAGGCCGGGTGATTGTGGTGGACGGTGGTGGTTCAAAGCGCCGTGCGCTTCTGGGGGATATGCTGGCCGCCAAGGCGGCGGAGAACGGCTGGTCCGGGCTGGTGATCAACGGTGTGATCCGCGACGTGGACGAAATCGCCGTCACCGAGCTGGGCGTCAAGGCTTTGGGCACTATTCCGCTCAAGACCGACAAGCTCGGTCACGGGCAGCAGGGGATTCCCCTGCATCTGGGCGGTGTGAACATCCACCCCGGCGACTGGATCTATGCCGACAACAACGGCGTGCTGGTGGCCGGGCGCAAGCTCTGCGATTGAGGGTCGTGCCGCCGGCCGACCCCGAGCAAGCGGTCGCCCGCGCCGCGCCTGCGCCTAGCTCTCGATCAGGCGCATCGACAAGTCCAGAGCCACCACGTCCTTGGTGAGAGTACCGATAGAAACGTAATCCACCCCGGTTTCTGCCACCGGGCGCAGGGTCTCTTCCGTGATACCGCCGGAGGCCTCCAACTCGGCACGGCCGCTATTGCGAGCGACGGCGTCGCGCAGTTCGGCGAGGGCGAAGTTGTCGAGCATGATGCGGTCACTGCCCGCGGCAAGGGCCAGCTCAAACTCCTCCAGCGTTTCTACCTCTACCTCCACCGGTTTGCCGGGTGCCAGCGCCCGCGCAGCTTCCACGGCTTCAGTGATGCCACCGCAGGCTTCAATGTGATTTTCCTTGACCAGAAAGGCGTCGAACAACCCGATGCGATGGTTGTAGCAGCCGCCGCAGCTCACGGCGTATTTCTGAGCCAGGCGCAGGCCCGGCACCGTCTTGCGCGTGTCCAGCAGTTTCACCCCGGTGCCAGCCACCAACCGCGCGTATTGGGCGCAGCGGGTGGCGGTGCCGGACAGTAGCTGCAGGAAATTGAGCGCGGTGCGCTCGCCGGTCAGCAGACTGCGGGCCGGCCCGGTGAGTTCATACAACAGGCGCTCTGGCGCAATCGTCTCGCCGTCGCTGACGTGCCAGGTCACCGCCACGGTGGGGTCGAGTTGCCGGAATACCTCATCGACCCAGGCTCTCCCGCAGACCACGCCGGGCCCGCGGCTGATGACGTGTGCCCGCGCCGTTCGGTCGGCGGGAATCAGTGCCGCCGTTATGTCACCGTCACCGATATCCTCGGCCAGGGCGGCACGAACGTTGTGCTCAATGGCGGCGCGCATGGTCGCCGTGTCGGGTGTGTGCATTGCTGCGGTCCTTGAAAGGAGGGCGCGATTGTAACAAAGGCCTCGGCGGCGCAAACACTGCTATGCTGCCGTCATGAGAAAGGGACGGGTCAGCCGCACGGCACTGAACGTGGCGGCCAGCATGGTTACGCTGGGCGCCAAGCCCGGCTGGCATGACCGCCTGCCGGCCGGGTTGCCGGAATTGAGTGAAGCGCTGCTGCTGGCCTCCGGCGTCTTCCCGTTTTCGGCTCGCGCCCTGGAGCTGGCGCGCCGCCCCTGGGCGGTGCGCCTCGCCACCCTGGGTGAGCGGCTGCAACCCGGCGCCTTCGAGGGTCTGGGCAAGCGCAAGATTTTCATGGACCAGCAGGTCTGCGCGGCCATTGATGCGGGGGCCACCCAGGTCCTCGTGCTGGGGGCAGGCTTCGACACCCTCTGCCTGCGGCTGGCGTCGGAAAACCCCGCTGTCCGATTTCTGGAGATCGACCATCCGGATACCGCCCGCGCCAAGCAGCGCGCCGTGAAACAGCTGGGCCAACCTGTGAACCTGACCTTGCTGGCGGTGGACCTGGCACAGAGAAAACTCTCGCGGGTGCTTGCCGACAGTGATGCCTGGGATAGCAGCGCCGTTAGCATAGTGGTGGCGGAGGGCCTGCTTTACTACCTGACGCCCGAAGCCGTCAGGCAGTTGTTCGATGAGATTCGCGGCAGCGTGGGGGAGGGCAGCCGTGTGGCTTTTTCTCACTTGTTCGACCTGCGCCGCTACCGTATGGCCCGCGCCGCTCTCGCGCTGGAGGGTGAACCCTGGCTGTCGGCTTCAGAGCCGGACGAACTGCACGACTATGTGGGGTCCGGATGGGAGATCATCGCAGCCCAGCCGGCGCCGGCCGCTCGCGAGCTGGAAGGCCTGGCTGTGGCCACAAGCTGCAGCGCTAAGTGAATCGCCGGCGCGATTCGGTCTACACTGGCCGGCAATGACTACGCACACCGTAACGGCGGGCTGGCTGGATAGTGCCGTTCGCTGCCCTTCTCCCAACTGCAACGCAAGGCCGGAACCCGCCGACATCAGCCTGCTGGTGATTCACAACATCAGCCTGCCACCCGGGGAATACGGTTCGGGCTGCGTGCAGCAGTTTTTCCGCAACGAACTCGACTGCGATGCTCACCCGTATTTCGAGGAGATCCGAGGCGTGCAGGTGTCCTCGCACCTGCTGATTGAGCGCGATGGAATCGCCACTCAGTTCGTGAGCTTTGATGAACGTGCCTGGCACGCCGGCGCGTCGTGCTTCGAGGGGCGCGACAATTGCAACGATTTCAGCATCGGCATCGAGTTGGAGGGATGTGACACCGAGGCTTATACTGACGCGCAGTACGCGGTCCTGGCCGCTATAACAGGGGAACTTATGCGCGCCTACCCAGCCATCACCCGTGACCGGATTACCGGGCACTCTGATATTGCTCCCTGTCGCAAGACCGACCCGGGCCCGGCTTTTGACTGGCAGCGCTTTCAAGGACTGCTGGACCGGGAGGTCGGCGCGTGAAGTTCCTGGCATTGCTGATCGCTCTAGGCCTGCTGCAGTATTGGGGCTCCGCCGGCCCGGTGCATCGCGACACCTGGTTCAAGGATCTTGTAGCGCGCTTCCAGGGCAGCGGCCTGATGCCCGAGTTACAGATAGGCCTGTCGGTGCTGTTGCCCGCGCTGCTGGTGTTCTGGCTGATGAACTTCGTCGAAGGCTGGATCCTGGGCCTGGTGCCCCTGGCCGTGGCCGTGCTGATACTGCTCTACAGTTTCGGGCGCGGTGATTTTGAGGCCTTGGTGGATGAGTACCGCAGCCATTGCCGGCAGGGCGACTTCGAGGCGGCCTTCCTGTTCGCCCAGCAACAACTGCTGCCGGGCTGCAGCGAGGAGTGCCCCTCCAGCCCCGAGAAGCTGCACCGTTTCGTCAAGGAGCGCATCTGCTACCTGGGCTTCGAGCGCTGGTTCGGGGTGATGTTCTATTTCGTGATCTTTGGTCCCGCCGGAGCACTGGCCTACCGGCTGCTGTTGCTGTATCGCGTCGATAGCGAGGAGCCTGAGCGCCAGCGCATGCTGGACCGGGTGCAGCTCTGGGTCGACTGGCTACCCTCGCGGTTGCTGGTGTTTACCTTTGCGCTCACCGGCGACTGGGTCGGCAGCCGCGAACAGCTGGCCGCCAGCCTGGGTGATACCACCTCTTCCACCGGTGAACTGCTCGGCGACGCCGCCCACGCCGCACTCGGCCTCAAGGCCACGGTGTTCTCCGGCGACAGCGGCGACACCCAGGCTTTTGCCGAGGTCAGCGACTGGGAGGTAGGTCAGGTGCAAAGCCTGCTGAGCCGCAGTGCCGTGGCCTGGGTGGTGGTGCTGGCACTGCTCGTGCTGCTGATCTGATCCACTAATCGCAAGCCAGGGAGTTCTCATGTCTGACGCCGATCGCAGGGTGATTATTGTCACCGGGTCTTCATCGGGTATCGGGGCCGAGGTGGCCCGGCTCGCTGCCCGCCATCACTACAATGTCGTGGTGAACTACAACAGCAACGCCGCCGGGGCCGAGACGGTCACCGAGTATTGTGACGCCCAGGGGGTGGATGCGGTGGCGGTGCAGGCCAGCGTGGCCGATGACGCCGACTGCCGGCGC
>JANQGK010000091.1 GCA_028277365.1 Halieaceae bacterium
TCAGCGGTTCGGCGAGCTGGGCCGTGTCCACCAGGGTCCCCTCCTCCGACACCAGCTCGTGCTCGAGCTGCGCTTCCAGTACGCGCTTGGTATGCCGCAGCATGCGGCGCAGGTCGCGCAGCACTTCCCGGTAGGGCTCACGGGCATGATTGCTGAACTCGGCGAGCTCGGCACTGCAATGGGTCATGGAGAGTTCGTCGATCAGTACTCCGATATCTTTCAAATACAGATCGGCGGCCTTCCAGCGCGCCAGCAACAGCACCTCGCGAGTCACCTCGGCAGTAACGAAGGGGTTGCCGTCCCGGTCGCCGCCCATCCATGACAGGAAGGAGACGGGCGCCGCATCGACGGGCAGGCCGTCAGCGCCCTGAGATTTCAGCGCCGCGTTGAGCCGGCGCAGGAACTGCGGCACCGCCGCCCACAAGGAGTCTTCGACCACTGCAAAGCCCCAGCGTGCCTCATCCACCGGGGTGGGCTTGTCGCTGCGGAAATCGGTGCCATACCAGATCTGTGCGATCAGTTCCCGCAGCCGGAACACCACCTGCGCGCGCTCGCGCTCGGTGTGCCCGGACAGCTCCAGCTCCGACAGGCAGGCGGCGATTTCTCCATGCTTGTGAATCAGGGTGCGGCGGGTGATCTCAGTGGGGTGTGCCGTCAACACCAGCTCGATGCGCAGGCGCGCCACCGCGGCGTTGATCTCTTCTTTGCCAAGGCCTCCCGCGGCCAGCTCCTCCAGGGTACCGGCCAGGGTCTGGGAGGCGGAAAACTGGGAGTCCATCTCCCGCGACACGGTGTGCTGCTGGTCGGCAATATTGGCCAGGTTCAGGAACTGACTGAAGGCGCGTGCCACCGGTACCAGCTGCGCTTCATCGAGGCTGCGGAGCAACTCCAGCAACTGCTCGCGGGCCGAATCGTCGCCGTCGCGGGCCGCCTTGGACAAGGTGCGAATCTGTTCGATCAGGGCCAGGCAGTCTTCCCCCTCGGCAGCGGCCACGGTCTCGCCCAGCATACGGCCGAGAAAGCTGACATTGCTGCGCAGCGAGGAATAATCCGAGGGCTCCGACACGCTCATGCCTTACCAGTTCCTCACCCGCTCCAGCAGGTCGCAGACCCGGCTGGAATAGCCCCACTCGTTGTCGTACCAGTTGAGCACGCGCAGGTAGTTGCCGCCCGTGACACCGGTGAAGCCGGCGTCGTAGATGGACGAATGCGAATTGCCGATGATGTCGGAAGAGACAATGGGGCGCTCGCTGCACTCGAGAATTCCCTTAAGCGGACCCTCGGCGGCTGCGCGCACCGCATCGTTAACCGACTCCACCTCCACCGACTGCCTGAGCTTCACGAACAGGTCGACGACGGAACCGTCCGGCACCGGCACACGGGCGGCAATGCCGTGCAGCTTGCCTGCCAGTTCAGGTAAGACAACGCCCACCGCTTTGGCGGCGCCGGTGGAGGTGGGAATGATGTTCTCGGCGGCAGCCCGGCTGCGGCGCCAATCAGAATGCGGCACGTCAGCCAGTCGCTGGTCGTTGGTGTAGGCGTGCACCGTGTTGATGACGCCCTCGACAATGCCGAAGTTGTCGTTGAGCACCCTGGCCATGGGCGCCAGACAGTTAGTGGTACAGCTCGCGTTGGAGATGATGCGGTGGTCGGCATTGAGGCCATCGTCGTTCACCCCCAGCACCACCGTGTAGTCGATATCGTCCTTGGCGGGTACGGTCAGGATGACCCGACCGGCGCCGGCCTCGAGGTGCTTCTCGAGACTGGCCCGGTCGCGAAAGACCCCGGTAGCCTCCACCACCGCGTCGATGCCGAGCTCTTTCCAGGGCAGGGCCGCCGGGTCGCGCTCGCTGACCAGTTTGGTCCTGCTGTTGGGCGTAACGAAGTGGCCGTCCTCCAGCTTCAGGTCCTTGCCAAAGGGGCCCATGATGGTGTCGTAGTTGAGCAGGTAGCGCAGGGCGTCCGGGTCGAACAGATCGTTGATGGCTACTACGTCGATACCCTCGATGTCCTCGAGAATGCGGAACACCGAGCGGCCGATGCGGCCGAAGCCGTTGATTGCTATTTTCATCAGGCTGCCTCCTCTACGCCGTCGAACCGACCATAGAGCCGCGCCACATCCAGCAGGCGAGCGGCGTGCCCTAGGTTTTCGTACCAGCTCAGGGTCTTGATGATGCTGTCACCGGCCTTGATGGTGCCCTTGAGGTCGAACAGCAAGGACAGGGAGCTGCCGATGACATCGGAAGACACGATCGGGTCCTCCGCCACCCCCACTATCCCGGGGTGGTCCGCCGCAGCTGCGCGCATGGTGTCATTAACCGCATCAGCGGTGATCGAGGTGTCGGCAAACACCAGGTTCACGTCCGCCAGGCAGCCCTCGTGAATCGGCACGTTGAGCGCTGAGGTCAGTACCTTGCCGTCGAACTCAGGGAGGATATGGCTCAACCAGCTTCCGGCCTCATGGGTGTTGGGAATGATGTTCTCCGCCGCCGAGCGGCTGCGGCGAAAGTCGCTGCCCGCGTAGTCCTGCAGAGCCTGGTCGCTGGTATAGGCATGCACCGTGGTCAGGTTGGCGCACTCGATCTCGAACTTCGCCGACAGAATCTTCAGCAGCAGGCTCAGGGCCGCGGTAGTGGCCGAGCCCGCTGAGATCATCCGGTCAGAGGCGGAAATCGCCCCCTCGTTGACCCCCGGGATGACGATCTGGTCGATGTCGTCGATCGGCAAGGTGCGCAGCAGAACGCGGTTGGCGCCGTTGCGCAGGTGATCTTCCATGGCGGCGGCCTCGCGATACTTGCCGGTGGCGTCGACCACCATGTCGACACCCAGCAGGTCCCAGGGCATTTCCCGCGGCGTGTCGATCGCCAGCAAACGGCTGCTGAAGGACGGGTTGCGCAGGAAGTTGCCGTCCAGCTGGTAACGCTCTCCTTCGTCCACCTCCGACTGCAGCAGGTAGTGAAGGATTTTCGGGTCGCCGATGTCGGCGATGGCAACGATCTCAATATCGTCACTGTGACTCGCCAGGTCGTAGAGCTGGCGCCCGGTCTGGCCGAAGCCCATCAAGCCCAGCCGCAGGGGTTGCTTGTTACTCACCGTACTAATCCTCGCTCATTGTCGTAGGCCGCCCGGGGGGCGCGCCCGCTCAGTCCGCCAGCGCCTGTTGGGCCAGCACCTTGATCATTTCCCACTGGCGGTCGCGCACCAGTTCAGGTGCGACCATCCAGGAACCGCCACAGCACACCACGTTGGGTAGTGCCAGGAAGCTGCGGAAGTTGTCCGGGTTCAGTCCCCCGGTAGGACAGAAAGCGGCATCGGGGAACGGTCCCGCCAGCGCCTTCAGGAGTGCCACACCGCCCACCGGCACCGCCGGGAACAGTTTGAAACAGTCGAGTCCGTAGTCCTTGCCCAGCATCAGCTCGGAGGGACTCGCAACACCAGGCACCAGATCGACCCCGGCCTCGCTGACTGCATCCATCAGCCGCGCGGTGATGCCAGGGCTGACGTGGAAACTGCAGCCGGCGTCGATGGCGCGCTGCAACTCTTCCGGGTTGGTCACGGTGCCTGAGGCCACCCGGATATCCGGCACCGCCTCACGCACCGCGGCTATGGCATCCAGGGCCGCGTCCGTGCGCAGCGTTACCTCGATGGCGCGCATACCTCCCTCCAGCAACGCCGCCGCCAGCTGCACGGTACTGTCGACATCTATCGCAGTGACCACCGGGAGTACCCGGAAAGACTGAAGTTGTTCGCGAAGCGTCATTTCTTGGATGTAATTTTATTACAACAGTTACACAGTAGACCAAGTCCAATCATCTCGCAAGCCACCGGGTGGAAAATACGTATGCAACGCCTAAGCATGTCAATGTTTCGTTAAAGTCTTATGAAAACAGCGCTTTTTGGTGCACAAGGGCGCGAAAATGGCGCACGGGGAGAAAATACCCTTGCGGTCTCTATGTAATTAAACTACATTTTTATCACATCCAATCGTCGCAGGTGTCCATGGAACTGCTGGCAAGCCTCAGGGACAGTACCGCACGCCGCTCCCGTGCCGCCGGCAAGCTGGCGGCCTGTGTGCTGCGCGACCCGGAAGCCGTACTGAGTATGACGACCGCTGCGCTGGCCGCCGAGGTGGGCGTCAGTGAGCCCACGGTCAACCGCTTCTGCACTGGACTGGGCCTTAAAGGCTTTCCGGATTTCAAGCTACAGCTGGCCGCCGAACTGGCCCGCCAGCAGCCGCGGGTCGCCCCGGTGATCGGCATTACCGCCCCCGGCTCGCCGGTCGCGGCCCACTGCGAGCCGGTACTGGCAGTGGAAGGCGGCGAGGACACTGAGCTGTTCACCCCCATGACGTCACGGCTGGCCCAGCTGGTGGTCATCGATGTGCTCAGTACCCGCTGGGCCCTGCTGCGCGGCGACGACTACGCCAATCATCTGGCCCGCATGAAGCAAGTGCTGGCGGACACCCGTTACCCGATCGGCAGGGGTTCCCTTGGCCGCCGCTGAGACACCGCTGTCCAACCTGCTGCCGGGCTGCTCCCGGCTGGGCTATGGCTGCATGGGCATCGGCGGTGACTGGGAATCCGGCACGCTGACCGATGCCGACCGCGAGCAGGCCTTCGCGGCGCTGGATGCCGCCATCGATGCCGGCATCACCGTCTTCGACCACGCCGATATCTACCGCCGCGGCAGCTCGGAACAGGTGTTCGGGGAATGGCTGACGGCACGCCCGGGCCTGCGGGAACGCCTGGTCATACAGTCCAAGGGTGGCATCTGCCTTCCCGCCGGCACGACGCCAGGGCACTACAACGCCGATCCCGCCTATATCGCCGATAGTGTTGCCGGCAGCCTGGAGCGGCTGGGCGTTGAGCACCTCGACCTGTGGCTGCTGCACCGGCCCGACCCGCTGTGGGAACCGCAGGCCCTGGCCGACTGCCTGCGCGCGCTCAAGGACCAGGGACTCGTTACCCATGTCGGCGTATCCAATATGCACCTGCACCAGATCGCCCTCTTCACGGCGGCACTCGGCACCGCCCCCGTGGTCAACCAATTGCAGCTCAGCCTGGGACATCACGGCTGGCTGGATGCGGATGTCGAGTTCAACACCGACAGCCGCCAACAAAGCGCCGGCACCGTGGACTATTGCCGGCGCCACAATATTCAACTACAGGCCTGGGGCAGCCTTGCGGGTGGCCGATTCACCGCCGACCCGGACAGCGGACCGACCGCGACCCTGGTGTCGGAGTTGGCGCAGGCCAGGCAATGCTCACCGGAAGCCATTGTGCTGGCCTGGCTTCTGCGACACCCCGCAGGCATCCAGCCCCTGGTGGGTAGCACCCGACCGGAACGCATCAGGGCCTGCAGTGAGGCCACGAGACTTAACCTCAGCAGGGATGACTGGTACCGTCTGTACATCGCAGCGCGAGAACGCCCATTGCCCTGAGCGGGAGACCCGGCCCCCGACATGGACGACCCAGCAAGCAAGACGGCACCAGCGCTGGTGTTTGGCGCCAGCGGCTATATCGGCTCCAATCTGGTGCCCTACCTGGTGGAGTGCGGCTATCCGGTGCGCGCCGCGGCGCGCAATCAGAAGGTCATTGAGGGCCGCCAATGGCAGGGCGTGGAGTGCATCGCCTCCGACGCTCTGGACCCGGCGACCCTGCCCGCCGCCTTGGCCGGTATCGACACCGCCTACTACCTGGTGCACTCCATGGCCGCCGGGCGCGACTTTGGCCGCCTCGACCTGGAAGCCGCTGCCAATTTCCGGAACGCCGCCGCGGCTGCCGGGGTGCGGCGCATCGTCTATCTGGGCGGGCTGATTCCCGAGGACCCCGAATCCCAGCACCTGCAATCCCGGCAGGAAACCGGTGAAACCTTGCGCGCCGGCCCGGTTCCGGTGACGGAAGTCCGCGCTGGTATGATCATCGGTCCGGGCTCTGCCGCCTTCGAAGTGATGCGCGACCTGGTCAACTACCTGCCGGTGATGGTCACCCCGCGCTGGGTGGAATCGCTGTCACCGCCCATCGCCCTATCGGACCTGCTGGTGTATATGGAGAAGCTGGCTTTTATCGACGCCGCCGCCGGAGGCATTTATGACGCTGGCGGTCCCGACCTGCTGAGCTACCGGGAAATCATGGCCACCCTCGCCGAGCGCCTGCAGAAACACCCCCTGATCATTCCCGTGCCGGTGCTGACGCCGCGACTGTCATCCTACTGGCTGCGGCTGGTAACGGCTGTGCCGGTAAACGTGGCCCGGGCGCTGATCGACGGGCTCAAACATGATGTGAAGGCCGATACCGCGCCGATCCGCGCACTGGTAGCCCGGGAGCTACTGCCCCTGGAACAGCAGATTGAGGCGGCTTTAAAGGCCGAGCGTGAACAGAACCTGACGGCCCACTGGGTCGAGGGCTCCATGCTGTGCCGCAACTTCGAACCGCGCTACGCCTTCTATGCCAAACAGGCCTCCGGCTGCTGCGACAGCAAGGCCTCCGCTGAGCAAATCTGGGCCGAGGTGTGCAAGGTCGGCCACCGGGGTGACTTTTTCTCTCTCAATGCGCTGTGGTGGATGCGCCGGCTGGGGGACTGGCTGCTGGGCGGCCCCAGCTTCCGGCGCCAGCGTCGCCATGCCAGCGAGCTACGCTACGGCGATGTGATCGATGCCTGGCGGGTAATCGGCTGCGACCCGCCGCGCAAGCTGACCCTGCTGATGGAGATGAAGGCGCCGGGCGCGGGTGTGCTGGAATTCGAGATTCAGGACCTGGGCGAGCGGCGCCGGGTCACCGCCACCGCCTACTTCCACCCCGCCGGGGTCTGGGGCCTGCTGTACTGGTACCCGCTGATTCCCGCCCACCTGTGGATCTTCAAGGGGATGACCCGGGAGCTGTGTCGGCGCGCCGCAACACGAAACGCGCTGCAGCTGGCCCCGTAGATTTAAGCAACACCAGGGCGTCCCTGGCGCTACACACCGCAAAAACCCTATATTCTTCATGGCCTTATAGTTGACTAAAATACTCGGGTATGGCAATCTTCCCCGCGTGAACCACACTTCGCCCAGGGCGACTTCACTACTATGCGACTGACTACCAAGGGGCGTTACGCGGTAACGTCTATTCTCGACCTTGCCCTGCACCAGGACAGCGGTCCGATCCCCCTGGCCGGCATCTCCGAGCGCCAGGATATTTCCCTTTCCTACCTGGAACAGCTGTTTGCCCAGCTGCGGCGACGCGGCCTGGTGCAGAGCGTGCGCGGGCCCGGTGGCGGCTACCACCTGGGTAAGGACGCGGCGTCCATCAGCGTGGCCGAGGTGATCGAGGCGGTCAACGAGACCACTGACGCCACCCGCTGCCAGGGCGCCGGCGACTGCCAGAAGGGCGAGACCTGCCTGACCCACCACCTGTGGATGGACCTGAGCGACCAGATTCGCGCCTTTCTGGGTGATATCACCCTGGCCGACCTGGTCACGCGCCGCGAAATCCGGTCGATATCGGATCAGCAAGAGAGCCGCAGCGAAAATCTGGACAGTTCTGTAGAAGCCAAGCAGCGGGAAGACAGGGCCGAAATCCCAGTCAGCAACGTATAGCTGGCGACAACCCATTAGCGACAAAGCAAGGGATATCAAGCGATGAGTCAGGAACACATCGACAAGGCCATCAAACGCGAGTACTCGGCGGGTTTCACCACCATGATCGAGTCAGAAACCTTTCCCCCAGGTCTCAGTGAAGACGTGGTTCGCGCCCTCTCGGCCAAGAAGAACGAACCCGAGTGGATGCTGGAGTGGCGCCTGGAAGCCTTCCGCGTCTGGTCCGAAATGGCAGACCCCAACTGGGCCCATGTGGACTACCCACCGGTGGACTTCCAGGCCATCTCCTACTATTCCTCGCCAAAGAGCATGGAGGAGAAGCGCCCCAAGAGCCTCGACGAGGTCGACCCCGAGCTGCTGGAAACCTACGAAAAGCTCGGCATTCCCCTGCACGAGCAGGCGGCGCTGGCGGGCGTGGCGGTAGACGTGGTGTTCGACTCCGTATCGGTGACCACTACCTTCCGCGAAAAGCTGGCCGAGGCCGGCGTGCTGTTCTGCTCCATCTCCGAGGCGATCCAGGAGTACCCCGACCTGGTGCGCAAATACCTGGGTACCGTGGTGCCTCGCAAGGACAATTTCTACGCCGCCCTGAACAGCGCGGTGTTCTCCGACGGCTCCTTCGTGTACATCCCCAAGGGCGTGCGCTGTCCGATGGAGCTGTCCACCTACTTCCGCATCAACGAGGCCAACACCGGCCAGTTCGAGCGCACCCTGATCATTGCCGACGAGGGCAGCCATGTGAGCTATCTGGAAGGTTGCACGGCTCCCATGCGCGATGAAAACCAGCTGCACGCCGCGGTGGTGGAACTGGTGGCATTGGACGATGCTGAAATCAAGTACTCCACCGTGCAGAACTGGTACCCCGGTGACGACGAGGGCAAAGGCGGCATCTACAACTTTGTCACCAAGCGCGGTCTGGCCCACACCAACGCCAAGATTTCCTGGACTCAGGTCGAGACCGGCTCGGCCATCACCTGGAAGTATCCGAGCTGCATCCTGCGCGGTGACAACAGCGTGGGTGAATTCTATTCGGTGGCACTGACCAACAACCGGCAGCAGGCCGACACCGGCACCAAAATGATTCACCTCGGCAAGAACACCAAGTCGACGATCATTTCCAAGGGCATCTCTGCCGGCAAATCCAGCAACGCCTACCGGGGCCTGGTGCGCATGGGCCCGCGAGCGCAAGGCGCGCGCAACTACACCCAGTGTGATTCGCTGCTGATCGGCGACGCCTGTGCCGCGCACACGTTCCCCTACATTGAGAGCAAAAATCCCTCCGCCGTCGTGGAGCACGAGGCCACCACCTCCAAAGTCAGCGATGACCAGCTCTACCTGTGCCTGCAGCGCGGGCTGGACGCGGAAAAGGCGGTCTCGATGATCGTCAACGGCTTCTGCAAGGAAGTCTTCAAGGAACTGCCCATGGAATTCGCCGTGGAGGCAGGCAAGTTACTCGAGGTGAGCCTGGAAGGCTCTGTCGGCTGATTAGAGAGCACGTACGCGATGTTGAAGATTGATAACCTGCACGCGCAGGTGGAAGGCAAGGACATCCTCAAGGGCCTGACCCTGGAGGTAAAACCCGGTGAGGTGCACGCTATTATGGGCCCCAACGGTTCCGGCAAGAGCACCCTCGGCCACGTACTGGCGGGACGACCCGGTTACGAAGTCAGCGCCGGCACCGTGCAGTTCGAGGGCAAGGACTTGCTCGACATGGAAACCGAGGAGCGCGCCCACGCTGGCATTTTCCTGGCTTTCCAGTACCCCGTGGAAATCCCCGGCGTGAGCAACATGGAGTTCTTAAAGGCCGCGGTGGACACCACCCGCGAGAGCCTGGGCCTGGAACCGCTGGACACGGTGAGTTTCATGAAACTTGCCCGCGAGGCCAGCAAGGCCGTCGACCTGGACGCCAGCTTCCTGAAGCGCGGTGTCAATGAAGGCTTTTCCGGCGGAGAAAAAAAGCGCAACGAGCTGCTGCAGATGATGCTGCTGGAGCCGCGGCTGTGCATTATGGACGAGACCGATTCCGGCCTCGATATCGACGCCCTGCAGGTAGTCGCCAACGGCGTCAACGCCATGCGCAATGAGCATCGCTCCTTCGTGCTGGTCACCCACTATCAGCGCCTGCTGAACTTCATCGAGCCCGACTACGTACACGTGCTGTCCGGCGGGCGCATCGTGCGCTCTGGTGACAAGTCCCTGGCCCTGGAGCTGGAGGAGAAGGGCTACGGCTGGATCGAGGACGTCGCCTGATGAGCGATTTTATCCAGGGATTGCTGGTCGACAGCGAGGCGCCCGCCTGGCTGGCTGCCCACCGCGATGCCGGTACCGCCCGTTGGCGCGAAACCAGCAAGCCGACCGGCAAGACCGAGGCCTGGAAATACACCAGCCTGATGCCGCTGGAGCGGGACTTTACGGCGCCCACGGCCGCGGACATGGCCGAGCCGTCCCTGCCCGATTTCGGTGGCGCATGTCTGCTGTTTGTCGACGGCCAGCTGCAAAGTGAGCTGGGCAGCCTGGACCTGCCCGATGGTGTGAGCCTGGTGCGCTTTGCCGACGCCAACGAGGCGCAGGCTGAACAGATTGCCTCCCGGCTTGGCAGCGTCGTGGATGCCGACAAGCACTTGTTTGCCAACCTCAACGACGCCAACCTCAGCGACGGCCTGTTCCTGCACGTGGCTGACAATGCACGCCTCGAAGCGCCGCTGCACCTGGTCTACCAGACCAGTGATCGCGAGCCCGCATTCAGTGTCAGCCAGCGCCTGCTGGTAGTGCTGGGCAATAACGCCGAAGCGAGCCTCATCGAGCACTTCCTCGGCGACAGCCCGGCGGCCTTCACCAACGGGATTACCGAACTGGTGCTGGGGGCCGGCAGCCGCCTCAAGCACAGCCGCCTGCAGTTGGAGAGCGGTGGGGCCATGCATATTGGCGGCGTACACGCCAGGCTTGAGCGCGACAGCCACCTGGACAGCTTCCACCTGGCCCTGGGCAGCGAATTGAAGCGTATCGATATCGTGGTCAATCACGCCGGCGCCGGCGCCCACTGCGATCTCAACGGCATCTACCTGCTCAGAGGCACCGAGCACGTGGACTACCACACCTGCATCGAGCACGCCGTGCCCCACTGCACCACAGATGAGGTGTTCCGCGGCATCATGGGTGATAGCTCCAGGGCCGTATTCAACGGCCGCATCCATATTCACCCGGATGCCCAGAAGACCCGCGCCGAGCTGTCCAACAAGAACCTGCTGACCAGCACCGATGCCGAAATCAATACCAAGCCGGAGCTGGAAATCTACGCCGACGACGTGCAGTGCGCCCACGGCGCCACCGTCGCCCAGCTCGACGAGGGTATGCTGCACTACCTGCGCACCCGGGGCGTGGAGCGCGCGGAGGCGGAAGTCATGCTGAGCTACGGCTTTATCAACGAGCTGGTGGACGCGCTGGACAACGAGGCCCTGCGCGAGTACCTGCACCCGCTGCTGGCCGAGCGCCTGACCCGCGACACGCGCCTGACGAGGCACCTGGCATGACCGCAGCCAACCCCGCCAAGTACTTCGACGCCGCTGCCGTGCGCGAGGACTTTCCAATCCTCAAGCAGGAGGTGAACGGCCACCCGCTGGTTTACCTGGACAACGCCGCCACCACCCAGAAACCCGAGGCGGTGATCGAGGCGATCGCCAACTACTACCGGCACGACAACGCCAATGTGCACCGCGGCGCCCACGCCCTGAGCGACCGGGCCACCCGCACCTTTGAGGCGGCGCGCGAAACCGTGGCCCGCTTCCTGAACAGCCCGGCACCGCAGCAGGTCATCTGGGTACGCGGCGTGACCGAGGCGGTGAACCTCGTTGCCAACAGTTGGGGGCGCAGTAATCTCGGCCCGGGTGATCGCGTGCTACTCCCCTACCTTGAGCATCACAGTGACATTGTGCCCTGGCAGATGATTTGCGCAGCGGTCGGCGCGCAGGTAGAACCGATACCGGTACTGGACAGCGGCGATATCGATCTCGATGCCCTCGATGCCATGCTCGACGAGTCGGTAAAGATGGTGGCACTGAACCATGTGTCCAACGCCATCGGCACGATCAACCCGGTCAAAGAGATCATCGAGAAAGCCCACGCGGTGGGCGCCAAGGTACTGGTGGATGGTGCCCAGGCCGTGGCCCACTGGCCCATCGACGTGCAGGCCCTGGGCTGCGACTTCTACGCGTTCTCCGGCCATAAACTGTTTGGGCCCACGGGCATCGGTGTACTGTGGGGTCGCGAGGAACTGCTGGATGCCATGCCGCCGTTCCTGGGCGGCGGTGAGATGATCGAGACGGTCTCTTTCGCCGGCACCACCTTCAACACCCTGCCCTTTAAATTCGAGGCAGGTACCCCCAATATTGCCGGGGTGATCGGGCTGGGCGCGGCCATCCAGTACCTGGACGGCATTGACCGCGAAGCCGCGGCGGCACATGAGCTGGCGCTGCTGGATTACACCCTGGAGCTGGCGGCCGAGATTCCGGCCATACGCCGCATCGGCGAGCCGCGCTCCGCCGCCGGCATCTTCAGCTTTCTGCTGGAGGGCTGCCACCCTTCTGACCTGGGCATGTTGCTGGACCAGCAGGGTATCGCGGTGCGCACCGGGCATCATTGTGCGCAGCCCTTGATGGAGCGCTACGGGGTGCCGGGGACGGCCCGGGCCAGTTATTCGATTTACAACACCCGCGAAGATGTTGACGCACTCTTCGCCGGGATTCGCAAAGCGCAGGCTCTCTTTTCATGAAGATCAGGCTGCGTTGGGGCACGGAGAACGTGTCATGTCTCTCACGGACACGCTGTGAATACATCCGTGTAGGCTCGGGCCCGGCATCCATGCCGGGCACGGTCCGCGAGAGACATGACACGCTCTCCGCGCTCGAGTCCCGAGATAGCTCAAGGAGAATTCAATGAGCGTAGAGACTTTTGATGTCAGCACTGAGGTGATTCGTATCACTCCGGACGCGGCACAGCACTTGAAGAATACGGCCGAGGCCAAAGGCACCAGCGCGGTGCGCATCAGTGTCAAGGAGAGTGGCTGCACGGGCTATATGTATGTCATGGAAGAGGTGAACGGCGGTGAAGAGAAGGATGTCACCGTTGATCTCGACAATGGCATGCATGTATTTGTGGACGCGGACTCGATCGGGTTTTTGCGCGGTACGGAGCTGGACTACGTACGCGAAGGTATCAACCGGACCCTGAAGTTCAAAAACCCGAATGTGACGGCCGCCTGTGGCTGTGGTGAGAGTTTCTCGATCGAATGAGTGAACGCACCATTCTCACCACCCATCGGGACTGCCCCGCCCGGCTGGTGCCAGTTGGCGACAAGCTGGTGATCCCGGCCCATACCTTTGTCACCTTGACCCAGTCTCTCGGTGGCAACTACACGCTGACCTACAACGGCAATATGGTGCGGGTGGACGGTACCGATGCTGACGCCCTGGGCCTGGAGCCGCTCAAGCTCGAATTCGAGGCGCCCACTGACGGCAAGATCAGCGAGGAGCAGGTCTGGGAGGCACTGCACACGGTGTTTGACCCTGAAATCCCCGTGGATCTGGTCAACCTGGGCCTGATCTACCGCATGGAGATCGACCAGAACAGCGGACGTGTGGAAATCGACATGACTCTCACCGCGCCCGGCTGCGGCATGGGGCCGGTGCTGGTCGGCGACGTGGAACACCGGGTAGCCCTGGTGCCCTTCGTGAAGGAAGTCGCGGTGGACCTGGTGTTCGACCCGCCCTGGCAGCGCGACATGATGTCGGAGGAAGCCCAGCTCGAAACCGGTATGTTCTTCTGATATAACCTCCGCCCACAGCAGCGGGCAGGCACATGAGCAACAGCAACCCTTTCGGACACTCCATCGGCAGCGACGACATCGTCGACACCCTCAGCTTCTTCGACAGCTGGGAGGACCGTTACAAGTACATCATCGACCTCGGCAAGGAGTTGCCGCCCATGGATGGCAGCCTGCACACCGACGACCGGCTGGTGCGAGGCTGCCAGAGCCAGGTGTGGATCGACACGGCCATTGAGGACGGTAAGCTGCAGATCGCCGTGGACAGCGACGCTTTTATAGTCAAGGGCCTGCTCGGCGTCATGCTGGCGGCCTACAACAACAAATCACCCGCAGACGTGCTGGCATTCGATATCGATGCCTATTTCGACCAACTCGAGTTAATGAACCACCTCTCCCCCACACGCGGCAACGGACTCAAGGCTATGGTGGCACGTATTCGCAGCATCGCTGAGGCCGCCTGACCCCCGCCTTGGACTGGAAAATTTTTGCCACCGTCTTCGCGGCCGTGTTCATCGCCGAGTTGGGTGACAAGACCCAGCTCGCCACCATGCTGTTTGCCGCAGACCGTGAAGTCAGCAAGTGGACCGTGTTCCTGGCAGCGTCTGCGGCCCTGGTGCTGGCCTCTGCCATTGGCGTTCTGGCGGGCAGCCTGCTGGCCAATTACATCAGCGAGAAAGTGTTGCACTACATTGCGGGGGCCGGCTTTATCCTGATCGGCGCCTGGACGCTATACCGCGCCTGAGGGGCCGGCGCTCGCTGCCCGCGGGCGGCGGCGGAGCGTCAGAAGAGGGCGCGCAGGGCGACAAACACCAGACTGGAGAGAATGGCCGCCGCCGGCAGGGTGATGACCCAGGCGGCGCCGATGGGCTTCATGAGATCCCAGTTGGTTGAGCGGTTGGCCAGGCCGATACCCAGCACTGCACCCACCAGAATGTGTGTACTGGATACCGGGATACCAAAAGCCGAGGCCAGCAGCACTACCGCCGCGGCTGACAACTCCGCCGAGAAGCCCGAGGCCGGGTGCATCTTGGTGAGGTTGGTGCCAACGGTCTGTATGACTTCCTTGCCGATAAACCACAGGCCGGCCACCAGGGCGATCCCGAAAGACAGCATGGCCGCCGGCGGCACCGGCGCCGTGGAATTGATTTCTCCAGACTGCAGCACGTCCAGCACCGCGGCGAAGGGCCCGATGGCATTGGCGATATCGTTGCTGCCGTGGCTGAAGGCGAAGCCGGCGGCGGTAAACACCTGCATCCAGCTGAACAGCAGGAAGGTGGACTGATCCAGGGAGCTGGCCCGCTGGGTACGCGCGAGGATGTAAAGTGCCATCCACACCGCTGCGGCTACCATCATCATCACCAGGATGTTCTGCAGGTCCGACATGCCCAGCTGCATGTTCTTCAGGCCCTTGTACAACAGCATGGCGGTGATGACTGTGGAGGCCAGGGCGGCAATCATCGGCACCAGAATGACCAGCGCCCGGTGGGCGTCGATCTCATCGCGCTGGCGTTCGATGGCGTACAGGTCGCGGTAGTAATCCGATTCGAAGTTGTGGCCCGGCCCCGGCCGCTGAATCTGCCAGTGGGCGGCGTCGCGGGCCATTGCACCGGTGAAGCTGATGCGCTCAAGCTCAGTGAGCCGATCGAACACCGTCTTGTGATGGGTCTTGAGCTTCTCGGTGTCTTCGTCGAGCACCGCGAGCTGCTGCTTGGCCTCGTCGTTGTACTCCAGCACATGCTTTTTAATGGCCGAATACAGCGTGTAGGACACCAGCCCGCCCAGCACCGGCGACAGTATCCAGGACAGCACGATGGCGCCAATCTGGCTCCACTGCACCAGACCGAAGGCATCTCCCATGCCACTGACGATGGCACCGAGAGTGATCGATGACCCGACGATGCCGCCGATGATGGAATGGGTCGTGGACACCGGCCAGCCCTTGCGAGTGGCCACCAACAGCCACAGGGCGGCGGCCAGCAGCGCCGACATCATGATGTAGACGAAATCCATGGCGTCGAAGCCGGTGCTGGCAGTGAGCTGGTTGAGGTCAACAATCCCTTTGCGAATGGTGTCGGTTACGGCACCGCCGGCGATCATGGCGCCGCTGACTTCGAATATCGCCGCCACCGCCAGCGCCTGCTTGATGGTCAAGGTGCCCGCCCCCACGCTGGTGCCGAAGGAGTTGGCCACATCGTTGCCGCCGATGTTGAAAGCCATGAACAGGCCAAAGGCCGTGGCCAGCACAAACAGGGTAACGTTGCTAAAGCTGATGTAATCGAGGCCCCAGGCGGTGAAGGACACCACGGTGACAGCCAACAGCATAAAGAAGAAAACGCTGAGTTTGTCGCTGAACATCGAGGGTCCTTGGGCCGGTGAATGCCGGATGGCATTGCAAGTGTAGTAGGCCCGCATGGTGGGCGAGAAATATGACAGTAATGTTAAGGAACCTCCGCATAACTCGGTAGTGCGGAGGTTCCCTGAAGCTGGTCGCGCGCCAGTTCTTAACCTTTCTTTACCCTCACCTGTCGGCGAACCGTTGCGGGTCGCGTTCTAGTGGGTGCAAGGGCCAAGAACCCGACCATTGGAGACATGACATGAAGACCATTATTGCAGCCACCATCGCTACTACCCTGTCCATGGCCTGCCTGGCGGCCAGCACCGCGGAGGCCGCAGGCATCAATCAGCGCCAGGCGGCCCAGCGGGAGTCGATCCGCAACGGTATTGCCGACGGCAGCCTGACCCGATCTGAGGCCCACCGGCTGGGCGCGTCCCAGGCGCGCCTGGAGCGCAAGGAGCAGCACTTTCGTTCCGACGGCGAGTTGACCCGCCGCGAACGCGCCAACCTGCAGGCCACCGCCGACCAGAACCGCGCCCGCATCTACCGCCAGCGCCACGACGACCAGGTGCGCACCAGCGACGAGTAATGCACCGCTCACAATGCCCGCGCCCGCGCTACAAAGTCATACCTCTGAACAGGCGAGAGCTAGTAGGAGCGCGGTAAGCCGAGCTCGTGGGTGGCGACGTGGGAAAGGATGAGGTTGGTCGACACCGGGGCGACCTGGTAGAGGCGGGTTTCGCGGAACTTGCGCTCGATGTCGTACTCTTCGGCGAAACCATACCCGCCAAAAGTCTGAATGCAGGTGTCGCCCGCCGCCCAGGCCGCCTCCGAGGCAAGCAGTTTGGCCATGTTGGCCTGGGCGCCACAGTCCTCACCGGCATCGAAACGCCGCGCCGCCTCGACGACCACCGCAGCGGCGGCCTCGGTTTGCACATGGGCCCGGGCAATGGGGAACTGTACCCCCTGGTTCTGGCCGATGGGTCGGCCGAAGACTTCCCGGTCAGTCGCATAGGCCGACGCACGATCGACGAAGTAGCGGGCGTCGCCAATACACTCCGCGGCAATCAGGATGCGCTCTGCGTTCATGCCGTCCAGGATGTAACGAAAGCCACGGCCCTCTTCGCCCACCAGGTTTTCCGCCGGCACCCGCAGATCGTCGAAGAACAGTTCGGTCGTGGCGTGGTTCATCATGGTGCGGATGGGCTTGACGGTCAGCCCCTGCCCCACCGCCTCGCGCAGATCCACCAGCAACACCGACATGCCGTCACTGGGTTTGCTACCTGCCTCCCGCGGCGCGGTGCGCACCAGCAGTACCATCAGGTCAGAATGCTCGGTGCGGGAAATCCATACCTTGGATCCGTTTACCACGTAATGATCACCGTCGCGCTCAGCGCGGGTGCGGATGCGGGTGGTATCGGTGCCGCTGCCCGGCTCGGTGCCGTAGAGGGTGGGGTTGAGATTTGGTTTGGCCGGGATGATCTTGGAGATGTGCTTGCGGCCGCCGAACTGGCGGT
>JANQGK010000122.1 GCA_028277365.1 Halieaceae bacterium
GCGGACCTATCCCTGGAGCAGGTCGCCTACATGGGCGACGACCTGCCCGACCTGGGCGCGATCCAGGCCGCAGGACTGGGCATGACAGTGGCCGGCGGCGATGAGTTTGTCGCCTCCCACGCCGACTGGCGCAGCCAGCATCGCGGCGGCCGCGGCGCGGTGCGCGAGGCCTGCGAGTTCATTCTCGACGCCCAGGACCGGCTGGAAGAGCTGCGCGGGCGCTTCCTCGCTGCAGGCGACCAGTGATGCGGGGCAATCGACGCTTCAAGCAGCCCCACGGCAGGCTCTATACTGGCGCCATGGCAAACTTCCGCAGGCGACAGGCCGGCCGCTCCCTGCCCTTGCTGGCAGCCCTGCTGGTGTTGGCCTGCACCCGGGCAATAGCCCTGCCGGATGACACCGAGCAGCCCATCCATATCACCACCGACGAAGCCCTGCGCGACGAGAAGACCGGCCGCACGGTCTACCAGGGCAACGTGGAACTGGTGCAGGGCACCATCAAAATCACTGCGGACCGCATCACCTTCTACCGGCTGGAAAACGAGGCCGAGCGCATCGTGGCCGAGGGCTCCCCGGCACGCATGCAACAGCAACCTGAACCAGACAGCCCCCTGATGCACGCCCACGGTGACATCATCGAATATTTCCGCAGTGAAGAGCGTGTGCAGCTGCGGGAGAACGCCCAGGTCGAACAGGACGGCTCCACCGTTCGCGGCGACCTGATCGACTATTTCATCAACCAGCAGCTGGTTAAAGCCGCTGCCGAATCCAACACCAACAGCCGCGTCGAGGTCGTCATCCCGCCCCACAAGCTGGAAGAAGACGAATAGGCGACGCTCCCTTGGCCGTCCTCACCGCCAGCAATCTCGCCAAGAGCTACCGTGGCCGCCCCGTGGTGCGGGATGTCAGCCTGGAGATCGAGAGCGGCCAGATTGTTGGGCTGCTGGGCCCCAACGGGGCCGGCAAGACCACCTGCTTCTACATGATTGTCGGCATTGTGCCGCCCGATCGCGGCACGATCACCATCGACGGTCAGGACCTGACGCGCCTGCCCATGCACGGCCGCGCCCGCAAGGGCATTGGCTACCTGCCCCAGGAGGCCTCGATCTTCCGCAAGCTGTCGGTGCAGGACAATCTGATGGCCATTTTGGAGCATCGCCGGGACCTCAAGCGCGCCCAGCGCCGCGAAAAGGTGGAACAGCTACTGGAGGAGTTTCACATCACCCACATCCGCGACAGTGCCGGCATGTCCCTGTCCGGCGGCGAGCGACGCCGGGTGGAGATTGCCCGGGCGCTGGCCAATGAGCCGGATTTCATCCTGCTGGATGAGCCCTTCGCCGGGGTCGACCCGATTTCCGTGAACGACATCAAAGCTATCGTCTCCCACCTGCAGTCACGAGGCATCGGCGTGTTGATTACCGACCACAATGTGCGTGAAACCCTCAGCATCTGCGAGAAGGCCTACATCGTTGGCGAGGGGCATATCATCGCCGCGGGCAGTGCCGACGATATCCTTGCCGACCAGCAGGTACGCTCGGTCTACCTGGGCCACGAGTTCCGTCTCTAGGCCCGCGGCAGCAAGCTGCATCACCACCCTGATTGGGGAACCGCTCACACTTTCACCAATTTTTCCCGGCTGAAAATACCCGCCGCGGATAAAGCCATGCTAGTTTCATGCCAAAGTTGCCTCGTCACAGTAGCAGGGCTACACTGACTCCAGGGAGCAGCAAACTTACATATGAAACAATCCCTACAACTGAAGCTTGGCCAACAGCTGGTAATGACGCCCCAGCTGCAACAGGCTATCAAGCTTCTCCAGCTCTCCACCCTCGACCTGCAGCATGAAATCCAGGAAGCCCTGGAATCCAACCCTATGTTGGACGTGGAAGAGTCCCCGGAGCCCGACGGTAGCGACAACCCAGATGCCGAGCAGCACGGCGACGGCACCGCCAGCGCCGAGCGCGAACTGTCCGACTTCGACGCACAGATTCCCGATGAGCTGCCGGTGGATACTCAGTGGGATGATGTCTACCAGTCCCCCATGAGCTCGGCGCCCTCGGCGGCGCCGGAGGGCGACTTCGATTTCGACAGCCGTAACTCCAGCGGAGAGACCCTCGGCGATCACCTGCTCTGGCAGCTCAACCTTACCCGCCTGTCGGACACCGACCGCGTGATCGCCATTGCCATCATCGACGCCACCGATGACAACGGCCGGCTCACCGCGCCGATAGAAGACATCTGGTCGGGGCTGGCTGCCGACCTGGAAGTCGAGCTGGATGAAATGATGGCAGTGTTACACCGCCTTCAGCAGTTCGACCCGCCCGGCGTCTGCAGTCACGACCTCCGCGAATGCCTGCTGGTACAGCTGCACCAGCTTCCCTCGGATACCCCCTACCTGGCCGAGGCGCGGCTGGTGGTCAACCGCTATATCAACCTGTTGGGCAACCGCGATTACGCACAGCTGATTCGGCGCAGTAAGATCCGCGAGCCGGAGTTACGGGAGGTGCTGGCGCTGATCCAGTCGCTGAATCCCAACCCCGGGCAATCCATCGGCACTGACAATACCGAATACGTGGTGCCTGACGTTTTCGTCAGCAAAAAGAACGGCGCCTGGGTGGTGGAACTCAATCCCGATATCGCCCCGCGGCTGAAAATCAACAGCGATTACGCGGGTCTGGTGAAGCGCGCTGACAACAGCGCCGACAACACCTACATGCGCGACAGCCTGCAGGAGGCGCGCTGGTTCCTAAAGAGCCTGCAGAGCCGCAACGAAACGCTGATGAAGGTGGCCACGCGCATCGTCGAACACCAGCGCGGTTTCCTCGAGTACGGCGAGGAAGCCATGAAGCCACTGGTACTGCACGACATCGCCGAAGCCGTGGAAATGCATGAGTCGACGATATCCCGAGTCACCACCCAGAAGTATATGCACACCCCGCGCGGCATTTTTGAACTGAAATACTTCTTCTCCAGCCACGTCAACACGGCGTCCGGCGGGGAGTGTTCCTCGACGGCAATCAGGGCCCTGATCAAAAAGCTGATCGCCGCCGAAAACCCGAGGAAGCCCTTAAGCGACAGCAAGATCACCAGCCTGCTCGCGGAACAGGGTATCAAGGTGGCACGCAGAACCATCGCCAAGTACCGCGAGTCCCTGGTGATCCCACCGTCAAACGAGCGCAAGCGACTGGTCTAGGCTTAGGGAACCAGCACGCGCGCATGCGTAACAGGAGCGACATATGCAAATCACAATCAGCGGTCACCATGTAGAGGTCACTCCCGCATTGCGGGAGTACGTGCTCACCAAGTTCGATCGACTGCAACGACATTTTGACCAGATCACGAATACGGATGTGACCCTGATTGTAGAGAAGCTGGTGCAGAAGGCGGAGGC
>JANQGK010000169.1 GCA_028277365.1 Halieaceae bacterium
GGTCGGTGAGGTAACCGATCCAGGGCCCCACCCCCTGAGCATAGCTGGCAATCTGCCGCGCGCGCTCGGCAGTCAGGGCCTTGTCTTCCATCAGCTGCACCAGGCGAATCTCGGTGTGATCTTTAAGAAACCGCAGCGTGGCCTCGTCGAAACACTGCAGGAAGACTTTATCGCCGGCGTCCCGGTAGCCGTAGGCATACAGAATCTGCAGCACCGAGGCTGGGAAGCTGCGGCCCTCGGCGGCGTGAAACTGCGGGTGTTTGAGCTCCACGTAGATGCCGACATCACCCCCGGTGCTCTGATTGAGCCCCTGGATCAACTCGATTTCCTCCGCCAGGGTGGGCACCCGCAGCACTTGCACGCCGGTGGGGAAGCGGCCCTCAAAGGCGGGCTCTCCGTCCTTGAGACGCTCGCCAACGCGAAGCTGCCGGATCTCCTCCAGGCTGAAATCAATGGCGTAGAAGTGACCGTCCTCCCGGGCACGGCCGGGGAAGCGCTCCGCCACGTCGGTGGTCGCCTCAAGGTGGAGATCGTGCAGCACGATGGGCACATCATCCCTGGTGAGCACCACGTCCTGCTCGATGTAATCAGCACCCTGGGCGTACGCCATGGCCGCCGCCGGCAGCGTATGCTCTGGCAGGTAGCCGCTGGCACCGCGGTGGGCGATTACCAGGGTGTCCGCGGCGGCGTGAAACGAAACCAGACCGGCGACCAGTGCTGCGACAGTCCTGAACATATATCTTCCTCCGAATCGACCAGGATAATAGCCTATCGATACCGAAATGCCCCGCCCCTCTGTAGCAGCGGCATCGACTGTGCTACACATCTGCTGTACTCAGGAGAACTGCAATGCCCCTGCCCGCTGACCTCGGCATCATCGACACCATGCTCGGCATTCCCAGTGCGGAGCGCGACCACTGGTACGACCACATGAAACCCCTGCTGCTCGACGCAGAGAGCCGTGAGCTATTCAGCATGCCGGCCCAGTACATGTTCAACGTACCGGACCTTGAGAACGTCGAAGACGGGCTGACCTACACGCTGGAACAGATGGACCGCTTCGGTATCGAGCGGGCCATGATCGGCATCAGCGGCGACCCCGGCCGTGTACACGAGCAGGCGCTGCAGGCGCACCCCGATCGCTTCTTCGCCAGCTACGAAGCCAATCCCAACCTGGGCATGGAGGAAGTGCGCAGGATCCGCGTGCTGAAGGAATCTTTTGACATCAAGGCTGTGACCGGTTTTCCGGCCGGGCTGGTGCCCCAGGTGCCCATCAATGACAAGCGCTGGTACCCGATCTACGCCGCCTGTGTCGATCTCGAGCTACCGGTGTGCCTGTGCGTCGGGGTGCCCGGCCCCCGGCTGCCAATGGAACCCCAGAAGGTAGAACACTTGGATGAGGTGTGCTGGTTTTTCCCGGAGCTGACGGTGGTGATGCGTCACGGGGGTGAACCCTGGACCGAGCTGGCCTGCAAGCTCATGCTCAAGTACCCAAACCTCTACTATTCCACCAGCGCCTTTGCACCCAAGTACTACCCACAGGCGATTATCGATTACGCCAACACCCGCGGAGCCGACAAGATCATCTACGCGGGCTACTATCCTATGGGCCTGTCGCTTGAGCGGATCTTCCAAGACCTGCCTGCGGTGTCGTTCAAAGACGAGGTGTGGCCGAAGTTCCTGCGCGAAAACGCGCGCCGGGTATTCAAACTCTGAACGGGAGACCGTCAACATGTTGACCATCCACCACCTGCGCATCGGGCGCTCGATTTTCACCGTCTGGCTGCTGGAAGAACTGGGCGCGGAATATCAGCTCGTGGAATACCTGCGCAACCCCGAGACCATGCGCGCGCCGCCAGAGCTGCGCGACGTGCACCCGCTGGGCAAGTCACCGGTGATAGAGGACGACGGCCTGCTGCTGTCCGAGTCCGGCGCCATCACCGCCTACCTGCTGCGCAAGTACGATCCCGAGGGACGCTTCGGGCCCGACGCGGGCGATGCTGCTTGGGCGGAATACACCCAGTGGCTGCACTACCCGGAGGGCTCGGTGTTTGTTCCCCTGTTCCTCAAGCTGCTGGCCCTGCGGGCTGGTGGGGAGCAGCCTCTGATCAACGGCTTTGCCAACCCAGAGGTAGAGCTGCACTTCAACCACATCGCCAACAAGCTGGGCGACGAAGATTTCATCCTGGGCAAGCGGATCACCGGGGCTGATTTTGGTGTCACTTACATGGTGTCGATGGCCGAGCGGCTGGGGCTGCTGGCACCCTACCCCAGCCTGGCCGCTTACCTGGAACGCAATCGCGCCCGGCCGGCTTTCCAACAGGCCCTGGAGCGCGCGGTGGAATGAGCTAGTCGAGATTGACGGCGACGATGCGGTCGCTGTCGAGCGGTAGGCCCAAGTTGTTCTGCTCGAGGATGCGATCGGCTCGATAGCTGGAGCGCACCAGGGGGCCGGAGGCCACTTCCGTGAACCCCAGCTCGAGGCCCTGCTCACGGTACCAGGCAAACTTCTCCGGGGTGACCCACTCCTCCACCGGCAGGTGATTGGGTGTGGGCCGCAGGTACTGGCCCAGGGTGAGAATGTCGACCTGGTGTTCGCGCAGATCGCGCATGGCGGTGAGCACCTCGTCCTCGCTCTCACCCAGGCCCAGCATCAGGCTGGACTTGGTCAGCACTTCAGGCTTGAAACGCTTGCCGTGGGCGAGTACATCCAAGGTCTGCTGGTACCCGGCGCGAGGGTCCCGCACCCGATGGGTCAGGCGCTCAACGGTTTCAAGGTTTTGGGCGAACACCTGCAGGCCCGAGTTCACCACGGTTTCCACCGCCTGCTCGCTACCGGAGAAATCCGGGGTTAGCGCTTCCACCGCGGTGCCCGGGTTGCGCTCGCGAATGGCACGCACGCAGGCCGCGTAGTGGGCCGCGCCGCCGTCGGCGAGATCATCCCGGTCCACCGAGGTGAGCACCACGTAGCGCAGATTCATCAGCTCCACCGAGCGCGCCGCGTTGGCGGGCTCCTCCGGGTCCAGCCAGCCCCCTGGGTTGCCGGTATCCACCGCGCAGAAGCGGCAGGCCCGCGTACATACCGAGCCCATCAACATGATGGTGGCAGTGCCGTTGCTCCAGCACTCGCCGATATTGGGACAGTGGCTTTCCTCGCAGACCGTGGCCAGGCGATGGGTATGCACGGTGTCCATGACCGCGCCAAATTTCTCGCTGCGCTCCAGACGCATGCGCAGCCACGGCGGCTTGCGCTGGCTGGGAACATCGCGATTGGCGTTGGTTTTCACGCCGTCTTTGATGGCGCTGAAGCCCTTATCGGTGGCGAACTTGGTGCCGCTGCCGGGCCGTTTGATAGCTGCTTTGCTCATATTGCGCATTATGCCTAAACTGCCCTGACATTGCCCAGATTCCTGCCCGGATCCCCCATGTCCCTGGACATCACAGCACTCGACGAGGTCGGTATCGAGGTTCACGGCTTCGATATCAGCGAACCCGCCGACGAAGACACCGCCGCCACCCTGGTGGAGCTGTTCGACGAGCATGGCATCCTGCTGTTTCGCGGCCAGGACGTGACTCCCGAGCGACAAATCGCCTTCAGCCAGCTGTTCGGGGAGCTGGAACGCCACCCCATTGAGGAGACCCGCTCTCAGGACCACCCCGAACTGTTTACCCTGGCCAGCAGCCCGGAGCAGGAGCAATACCTGACCGCGTATTACGACGGCGAGCCCCGAGTCAGCCGGCTGGACTGGCATATGGATCTGCACTACACGGGCCGGCCCAATCGCGGCGCTTTGCTGACCGCGGTGGTGTGCGCCGAGGAAGACGGCCTGACCGGCTTCGGCGACCTGGCCAAGGCCTATGACGCCCTGGATACCGAAACCCAGGCCCTGCTGGAGCAGATCGAGGTGACCTACGCTTTCAGCATGCAGCGCCGCCATATGCGCTACGTCGACCTCAAGGGCTACCAGCCGGGCCCCTACAGCCCGCGCAAACCCTCAGACATCAACTACCCCAACTTCCCGGAGGTGGCCTATCCCGCGGTGGTCACCCACCCGGTGACCGGCCGCAAGGTGCTGGAGATTTGCGAGCAGTTTCTGGAGCGCATCGTAGCGCCGCACCGGGCCGGCCTGTCCAACGACGAGGCCATCGAGCTGCTGGAACGCCTGGTGGAACACACCCGCCGTCCCGAGTTCCACTACTTTCACCGCTGGCAACCCGGCGACATGGTGCTGTGGGACAACTGGCGCGCCATGCACTGCGCCACCGGCACCCGGCCGGGCATTGCGCGGGTGATCCATCGCACCACCATCGCCGGCGATGTCGAACTCGGCCGCGTAATCGATGCTTAGGGCGGCCGCAGGCCTGTTATTACTGTGCCTGTGCCAGCCGTGGGCCGGCGCCTATGGCCAGACCCGCAATGAGGCATACCCTATGAATCAAACCCACCATGTGATCGACTACATTGAACTCAAGGTCACGGATATGCAGGCCGCCAAGGCGTTTTACCGCGAGGCCTTCAACTGGCAGTTCACAGACTACGGACCGGACTACGCGGGCATCCAGAAGCCCGGCGGCGCGGGCGAAGTGGGCGGGCTGGCAGTGGTCGACAAGGCCGAGCGCGGGGGACCGCTGGTGATTCTCTACTCCGAGGACCTGGAGGCCACCCGCCAAAGTGTCATCGAGGCCGGTGGCGGCATAGTGGTGGAGCCCTTTGACTTTCCCGGCGGCCGCCGTTTCCAATTCACCGACCCCAGCGGCAATGAACTGGGCGTGTGGAGCAAGCGCTAGCCATGCGCAGGCGCGAGCTGCTCACCTGGCTGGCCGGGATGTCTCTTTCTATTACTGTCACTGGCGCTGAGGAGCAAAGCATGTATGGACTGATCGGCAAGATGATTGCAGTGGAGGGTAAGCGCAAGGAGCTGGGGCAGATTCTGCTCGACGGCATCGTCGGCATGCCGGGCTGCCTGAGCTACGTGGTTGCCCTGGACCAGGAAGATGCCAACGCGCTGTGGATTACCGAGGTGTGGGAAAGTCGCGAAATGCACCAGGCGTCCCTGCAACTGGAATCCGTGCAGGCGGCCATCAATGCCGGCCGGCCGCTGATTGCGGGTTTCGCCGAGCGCTTCGAAACTCAGCCTCTGGGCGGCCAGGGCATTAGCTGACAGTGGTGCTGGAGAGCGACTGCGCCGCGGCTCTGGCGAACGCAGGAATGACGGGTATAGACGCGGGAACGGGCATGGCGCGTTAGTCAGGGTGCGGAACAAAGCCAATGGGCAAAAAAAAGCCGGCGCGTGCGCCGGCTTCAGTCAGGACCTTAATACTGCTTAGTTCGCGGCAACTACCTCACGGCGCAAAAACTGCTCGCGCTCTTCATTGAAGTCGTCCGCAGCGCGGGTCAGGCGGTCGACGAAGTAGTTGTGCACGAAAGCGTCGGGCTTGACGCACTCCATGTAAGCCTCGCCGGCAGCCACGTATGAAGCCATGGCTGTACGGGCTTCCATCATTTCCTCAAAGCTCGCCTCCATGCCGTTCGGCACTTCCGGCTTCTCGGGCCAGTTGGCACCGTCACAGGCGCCAAAAGCAGAGCCGGAGGCGAGAGCTACTACCAGTGCAATGGTGTTTTTCATGATTCATCTCCCTGTGGGTCAAATCGGACCCCAAAAAATGTAAAAAACGCTAACTATGGATGCGTCGTCATCGAGACAAGTTACGCTCGGTAACAACACTTACGAAGTGTCACACCAATTGGACCTTCAAGGGTAGTGGGTAAAATGAAATTTTTGTGTAACTAATTGTATTTATTGAATTTTGTGACACAGTTCCGCGCTTTTTTGGTGCTTCGCCGCACCGTGTTAGGGCAAAAACAACTGTTACTAATGGGAACGTATGCAGAAGTGGGACAGACCGTACCCGGTCCGGGGGCTGCGGGAGGTGAGGTTAATCTGTGGAATCAGACGGTTTCGAAGTACTGAACGCTGAACAGCGAGTCGTCATCCACCCAGCAGCCGCGTGCGGTAAAGCCTGCCTGGGCCGCCAGGGCAGCAAACCCTTCCGGCGTGTACTTGTGGGAATACTCGGTATGAATGCGCTCGCCGGCGGCGAATGTCAGCACCGTGCCGTCGCAATTCACCTGCTGGTCGGCACGGCTCTCCAGGTGCATTTCGATACGCTGGGCCGGGGCGTTGTAGAAAGCCACGTGCTCGAACTGCTCGGGGTCGAAATCCGCATCCAACAGGTGGTTGGCGTGATGCAGAATATTACGATTGAAAGCCGCGGTGACGCCTTCGCTGTCATTGTAGGCGGCGTTGAGCACCTCGCTGGCCTTGTGCAGGTCCACTCCGATCAGCAGTCCACCTTCCTTCCCCACCAGCTGCGCGGCGCGCACCAGAAAATCAAGAGCCCCAGCAGGTTCGAAATTGCCGATGGTGGAGCCAGGGTAGAACAGCACCCGGCGCCCGGTAGCCGGGGGCAGCTCGAAGGCGGCAGAGAAGTCCGCCACCACGGGGCGCACTTCCAGACCGGGAAAATCCTCGCGCAGACGCTGGGCGGCATCGAGCAGGAAATCCCGGGAGATATCCAGCGGCAAATAGGCAGAGGGGTGCAGGTCTGCCAAAAGATGGCGCACCTTTTCGCAGCTGCCGGCACCGGGCTCCACCAGCTCGCAACCGCGCCCGACCGCCTCGGCAATCGCCGCACTTTCCTGCCGCAGGATATTGATCTCGGTGCGGGTGGGGTAGTACTCGTCGAGTTCGCAGATATCGGCGAACAGTTCCGAGCCGCGCTCGTCATAAAAGAACTTGGGATTAATCGAGCGCGGCGGCTCCAGCAGGCCGGCCAGCAGCTCCTTGCGCTGGGTGGCGTGCACGTCGGTCAGGGGCTGGTCGTCTAAAGCCATTTGGCGAGCCTTATCCCGGTGAACTGCCAGCGGTCCGGTGGGTAGAAGAAGTTGCGGTAGCTTAAGCGCATCTGGCTGCGGCTGGTGACACAGGAGCCGCCGCGCAATACCAGCTGGTTGGCCATGAACTTGCCGTTGTACTCGCCCACTGCACCGGCCGCCGGCCGATAGCCGGGGTACGGGCCGTAGGCACTGCTGGTCCATTCCCACAGCCCGCCGTGCAGCTGCAGGTCGGCCTCGCGGTTCGCAGCGTCGGGATGCAGGCGGCCGGCTTCCACGAACTGACCGGCAAGCTCCGTACCCGCCGCCAGCGCTTCCCACTCGAACTCCGTGGGCAGCCTGAAGCCTGCCCAACGGGCGTAGGCGTCAGCCCCGTAGCCGCTGACGTGTGAAACCGGTCGCGCCGAATCCAGTGGGCAGAGCCCGTACAGGGTGTACTCGAGCCAATCCTCGCCGTCCCGCCGCCAGTAAAGGGGGGAAGTCCAACCCCGCTCGCCCACCGCCTGCCAGCCATCCGACAGCCATAGCTCCGGTCGCTGGTAGCCGCCGTCATCGATAAAGGCCTGGTATTCGGCATTGGTGACCAGCCGGTCGGCCAGGGCAAAAGGGGCGAGCAACACGGCGTGGGCCGGCAGCTCGTTGTCGAAGCAGAAGCCGGGCTCGCGATGCCCCATCTCGACCTGCCCGCCCGGGTGCTCGCTCCAACCCAGCGGCCGGCTGGCGTCGGTCGCCAGATCACCCTCGCTGTAGGCCGGGTACAACGGGTTGCGAGACAGGCTGTATTTGATATCAGTGAAAAACAG
>JANQGK010000219.1 GCA_028277365.1 Halieaceae bacterium
GTTGGCGCGGGCGAGTCTGCCGGTGCCGGCCCTGTTGGGGCACGACCTCAAGCGCGGCTTCCTGGTGATGGGGGATTTCGGCCACCAGCATTTGCAGGACCTGCTGGACCCAACGCAGCCGCCGGCGGACTACCTGGGGGCCCTGGATTTACTGCGACAGATACAGGCGGTCGATGTTTCAGCGGCGCAGTTACCTCCCTACGACGCGGCTCTGCTGGGCGAAGAGTTCAGCCGCTTCCCGGCCTGGTTCTGCGAGGCCTACCTGGGCCTGGCGCTGGGACCCGATGAGTCCGCTGTCATCGACGCCCTGGGCCAACTGCTGGTGGCCGAAGCCGGGCGCCAGCCCCAGGTGCTGGTGTACCGGGACTATATGTCTCGCAACCTGTTGGTAAAGCCCGGCGGTGGGCTGGGGCTGATCGATTTCCAGGACGCGGTGGTCGGCCCGCTCTGCTACGACCTGGCTTCGCTGTTAAAAGACTGTTATCTGTGCTGGCCGCCCGCGCAGGTTCAGCGTTGGGCGCTGGACTACCGGCGCGCGCTGCTGGCCGCGGGACGTCCCGCCGGTGGCAGTGAGGAAACCTTCCTGCGCTGGTTCGACTGGATCGGCCTGCAGCGCCACATCAAGGTGCTCGGCAACTTTACCCGACTGGCCCTTCGCGACCACAAGCCCAATTACCTCAAGGACATACCCCTGGTGTTGCACTATATTCGCGAGGTGCTGCCGCGTTACCCGGAGTTTGCTCATTTCGCCGCCTGGTGGCAGGGCCGCATTGAGCCCGCCGTTGCTGGAATCGATTGGCGGGAGGCGGGTGCTTGAAGGCGATGATACTGGCTGCCGGTCGCGGCGAGCGCATGCGCCCGCTCACCGAGCACACCCCCAAACCGCTGCTGCGGGTGGGCGGCAAGGCGCTGATCGAGTACCACGTCGAGCGCCTGCTGGCGGCCGGCTTCGAGAGCCTGGTCATCAACGTCTCCTGGCTGAGCGAGCAGATCGTTGCCCACCTGGCTGCATCGCCCTGGGCGCAGCACATTCACTGGTCCCGGGAAGCCACGCCGCTGGAGACTGCCGGTGGTATCGTGCAGGCGTTGCCGCTGTTAGGTGACGCGCCCTTCGCGGTGGTCAACGGCGACATCTGGACCGACTATCCCTTCGAACAGCTGCTGGCGCAGGTGCCGGCCGCGGGTGGCGCTCACCTGGTGCTGGTCGACAACCCGGCCCAGCATCCCCAAGGGGACTTTCGCCTGCGGGCCCGCGGCCTGCTCGATCGCGGTGAGGGAGAGCGGCATACCTACAGCGGCATCGGTGTCTACAGCCCCGCCCTGTTCGCGGACCTTGAACCCGGCCCGCGGCCAATGCTGCCACTGTTGGAGCAGGCCATTGCCACTGGAGCCCTGTCCGGTGAGCACTACCCGGGGGGCTGGGAAGATGTGGGCACGCCGGAGCGCCTGGCGGCGCTGGATGCGCGACTGGCCATCTATTAGAATGCCGCCTTTGCGTGCGAGACCCGCCCCATGCGCGACTACCTGATAGCTCCCTCCATTCTTTCCGCAGACTTCGCCCGCCTCGGTGAAGAGGTCGACAACGTGCTCGCGGCGGGTGCCGACATCGTGCACTTCGATGTGATGGACAACCACTACGTGCCGAACCTCACGATCGGGCCCATGGTGTGCAAGGCGCTGCGCGAGCACGGCGTGACGGCTCCTATCGACGTGCATCTGATGGTATCGCCAGTCGATCGCCTGATCGAGGACTTCGCTGCGGCGGGTGCCAGCTTTATTACCTTCCACCCGGATGCCTCCGTTCACGTGGACCGCTCCCTGCAGATGATTCGCGATGCGGGCTGCAAGTCCGGCCTGGTGTTCAACCCGGCCGCCAGCCTGGAGCCGCTGCGCTACGTCATGGATAAGGTAGATATGGTGCTGCTGATGTCAGTCAATCCCGGCTTCGGCGGCCAGTCTTTCATCCCTTCCGCACTGGATAAGCTGCGCGAAGCACGCGCCCTGATCGATGCAAGCGGCTTTGATATTCGCCTGGAGATCGACGGCGGTGTGTCGGCGAAGAATATCCGTGCAATTGCCGAGGCCGGGGCCGACACTTTCGTAGCCGGCTCGGCGATCTTCAACGCACCGGATTACGCCGAAGTCATCAAGGCGATGCGCGCCGAGCTGGCCTCCGTTGCGTGAGCACCCCGCTCGGGTACAATGAGCGTCCTTTTCATCCTGGAGATCGCTGTGCGAGCAGCAGGAACTAGCCCGGGCATGTTCATGCCCACCATCACCCGCTGGCGATGGTAACCGGCACGGCCTAAGGCCGTGCCACCGTGCTGTTCCCTTTTTCTGTCTCCGAGGATGTCACATGACCCCGCAACAATTCGCTGAGCTGGCGGCGCAAGACTACAACCGTATTCCGGTTAGCCGCGAAGTTCTTGCCGATACCGAAACCCCGCTGAGCGCCTACCGCAAGCTGGCGGACGCTCCCTGGTCCTTCTTGCTCGAATCCGTGCAGGGCGGGGAAAAGTGGGGGCGCTACTCCATCATTGGCCTGCCCTGCCGGCAGCGACTCGAGGTGCGTGGCTACCAGGTGCGATTGCTCGACGGCGATGCGGTGATCCGCGAAGAGCAGGTGGAGGACCCGCTGGCCTTTGTCGATGAGTTCAGCCGGAGCTTCCGGGTGCCGCAGCTCAAAGACCTGCCCATCTTCCATGGCGGCCTGGTGGGCTTCTTCGGCTATGACTGTGTGCGCTACGTGGAGCCGCGCCTTAAGGACAGCGTGCCCGTTGATGAGCTGGGCGTGCCCGACGTGCTGCTGATGGTGGCGGATGAGATCCTGGTGTTCGATAACCTGGCCGGCACCGTGCGCCTGGTGGTCACCGTGGACGGCAAACAGGACGGGGCCTGGGAGGCCACTCAGGCGCGCCTCGATGCGCTGACGGCTCGCCTGCGGGAGCCCACCGAGCCACCGGCGGAGATTGACCTGGCGGCGGCCAGCGCCTCGCGCTCGGAGGAGGCCCTGGTGGAAAGCCAGTACCGCTCGCATTTTACCGAGGCGTCCTACTATGACGCAGTGGAACGCATCAAGGAGTACATTCTCGCCGGGGACGTGATGCAGGTAGTGCCCTCCCAGCGCCTGAGCCTGCCGTTCACGGCGCCGCCGCTGGACCTGTACCGGGCGCTGCGCAACCTCAATCCCTCGCCTTACATGTATTACCTCAACCTCGAGGACTTTCACATCGTCGGCTCATCGCCGGAGATCCTCGCGCGCCTGGAGCAGGGTACCGTTACCGTGCGACCGATCGCAGGAACCCGGCGCCGCGGTCACAGCGAGGTGGAGGACCGCGCGATGGAAGCCGAGCTGCTGGCGGACCCGAAGGAACTAGCCGAGCACCTGATGCTGATCGACCTGGGTCGCAATGATGTGGGTCGCATCGCCGACATCGGCAGTGTCGAACTGACCGATAAGATGGTGGTGGAGCGCTATTCCCATGTGATGCATATCGTCTCCAATGTCACCGGCCGACTGGGGCCGGAGTACAGCGCTGTCGACGTGCTGCGGGCGACCCTGCCGGCCGGCACGCTCAGCGGTGCGTCCAAGATTCGCGCTATGGAAATCATCGACGAGCTGGAGCCGGTCAAGCGCTGCGTCTACGGCGGCGCGGTGGGCTATATTTCCTGGCAGGGCGACATGGATACTGCCATCGCCATTCGCACCGCGGTTATCAAGGACGACACCCTGCATATCCAGGCCGGCGGCGGCGTGGTGGCAGACTCGGTGCCACGGCTGGAGTACAAGGAAACCATGAACAAGGCGCGGGCGATGTTCCGGGCCGCGGCCATGGTGCAGGCGGGTGAGGAATAGCGACATGCTGCTGATGATCGACAACTACGACTCCTTTACCTACAACGTGGTGCAATACCTGGGTGAGCTGGGCGCTGATGTGCAGGTGTTGCGCAACGACCAGGTGGACCTGGCAGGTGTTGAGGCGCTTGCCCCCGAACGCATCGTGATTTCCCCGGGGCCCTGCACGCCCAACGAGGCCGGCATCTCCATGCCGCTGATCGAGGCGATGGCGGGGCGCCTGCCGATTCTCGGTATTTGCCTGGGCCACCAGAGTATCGGCCAGGTGTTCGGCGGCCGGGTGGTGCGGGCCCGGCAGGTGATGCACGGTAAGACCTCGCTGATTCATCACAATGGTGAGGGGGTGTTCGCGGGCTTGAGCAATCCCTTCGAGGCTACCCGCTATCATTCGCTGGTGGTCGAGCGCGACAGCCTGCCCGACTGCCTGGAGATCACCGCCTGGACGGAGACCGACGACGGCGAAGTGGACGAGATCATGGGTCTGCGCCACCGCGAGCTGACTGTTGAGGGCGTACAGTTTCACCCGGAATCCATTCTCAGCGCCCATGGTCACGACTTGCTGCGCAACTTCCTCAACCAGGGGGCACACTGACAATGAACATCCAGCAGGCAATTGAGCGACTGGTCGAATCTGCCGACATCAACAGCGAGGAAATGCGCTCGGTGATGCGCCAGGTGATGGGTGGTGACGCAACCGCAGCACAGATCGGCGCTTTCCTGGTGGCTTTGCGCATCAAGGGCGAAACTATTGATGAGATTGCCGCCGCCACTGAGGTCATGCGCGAACTGGCCACGCCGGTCGCTATTGAGGCCGATCACCTGGTGGACATTGTCGGCACCGGTGGCGACGGCGCCAACCTGTTCAATGTCTCCACCGCCGCCAGCTTCGTGGCCGCTGCTTCCGGTGCCCATGTGGCCAAGCACGGCAACCGCAGTGTTTCCAGTACCAGCGGCTCATCCGATGTGCTGCAGGCGCTGGGCGTCAATCTGGAGCTCAGTCCGGAGCAGGTTGCGCGCTGTGTGCAGGAAGTCGGCATGGGCTTCATGTTTGCGCCCCAGCATCACAGCGCGATGAAGCACGCCGCCGGCCCGCGCAAGGAGCTGGGGCTGCGCACGGTGTTCAACATGTTGGGGCCGATGACCAACCCCGCCGGCGTGAAGCGCCAGCTCATAGGGGTATTCGACCCGGGCCTGTGCCGGCCTATGACTGAGGTGCTCAAGCGCTTGGGCAGTGAACACATCATGGTGGTGCACGCCCACGACGGCCTCGACGAAATCAGCATCGCCGGTCCCACCCACGTTGCTGAGCTGCGCGATGGCGGTATCAGCGAATACGAAATCAACCCCACTGAATTCGACCGTCCGCTGGGTTCGCTGGACGAGCTGGCGGTGGGCAGCAGCGAGGAATCTGTGAAGCTCATCAAGGCTGCGCTGTCGGGCCAACACCAGGACGCCGCCAATATGGTGATCCTCAACGCGGGTGCTGCGATTTATGTCAGCGGCGTTGCCCCGACCCTGGCCGACGGTGTGCAGATGGCAGATGATGCCGTCGCCAGCGGCGCTGCCTTGCAGAAGATTACCGAGCTGAAGCAGTTCACCGAGTTCGCCAAGGTATGAGCACGCCGACAATTCTGCGGGAGATCATCGCCCGCAAATGGGAAGAAGTGTCCCAGCGTTCCGCTACGGTAACGCTTTCAGAGCTGGACGCCCGCGTGCGCCAGCAGGACGTCTGTCGCGGCTTTGCCGCAGCATTAGTTGACACGGCGCGCGAGCGGCCGGCAGTGATTGCCGAGGCCAAGCGTGCCTCCCCCAGCAAGGGCGTTATTCGCGAGCACTTCGACCCAGCCGCAATAGCCGCCAGCTACCAGGCGGGCGGTGCCTGCTGCCTGTCGGTGCTGACCGACGTGGACTTCTTCCAGGGCGCTGATGCCTACTTACAGCAAGCGCGCGCGGCTTGTAGCCTGCCGGTGATACGCAAGGACTTCATCGTCGACCCTTACCAGGTGCTGGAAGCCCGGGCGCTGGGCGCCGATTGCATCCTGCTGATCGTGGCCGCTCTGGAAGACGGCCAGATGGCGGAACTGAATACGGCGGCCACCGACCTGGGCATGGATGTCCTGGTCGAAGTGCATGACCGTAACGAGCTGGAGCGCAGCCTGCCGCTCAACAACACCCTGGTGGGAATCAACAACCGCAATCTGCACAGCTTCGACACGCGACTGGAGACTACCTGGGACCTGCTCGCGCATATTCCCGAGGACAGGCTGGTGATTACCGAGAGCGGCATACACAGCCGGGAGGATGTGCAGGCCATGCGGGAACGTGGGGTGAATGCGTTTCTGGTGGGTGAGGCCTTTATGCGCGCAGAAGACCCGGGCGCGAAACTCAGGGAGCTCTTTTTCTAGAGCTAGTTTTTTAGAGCTAGTTGTCCAGAGCTGGTTTTTCTAGCGTGAGTATTCCAGGCGCGGCAATCGTCTGGGCTGGCTTGCGCCTCAGGAAGCGGCGCCCGACGGTGCCCCGCGCGATGCGTCGAAAACAACGATCGTCTTGCCACTGGCAGTCAGCAGTCCATCGTCTTCCAAGGTCTTGAGTACGCGACCAGCCATTTCCCGAGAGCAGCCAACTATACGGCCCAGCTCCTGCCGGGTCACTTTGATCTGCATGCCGTCGGGGTGGGTCATGGCGTCGGGCTGCTGGCACAGGTCGAGCAGGGTGTGGGCGATGCGGCCGGAGACGTCAACAAAGGCCAGGTCAGACAGTTTGCGGGTGGTGATGCGCAAGCGGTTGGCCATCTGCTTGCCGATGGCAAACAAGATATCGGGGAACTGGGCGCGAATCTTGTGGAAGCGCTCGTAGCTGATCTCCGCCACCTCGCACTGGGTCTTGGCCTGGACGAGGGCGCTACGAGGTTCCTGGTCGTCGCCGAACAGGCCCATCTCACCGAAGAAATCCCCCGGGTTGAGGTAGCTGACTACCATGTCGTGATCGTCATCGTCTTCAACAATCACCGACACCGAACCATCGAGAATAAAGTACAGCGAGTTGCTGACCTCGCCCATGCGGATGATTTGCGATTTGGGTTTGAAGTCCTGGCGCTGGCAGTAGCGCAGGAAGTTCTCGATATTGGGAATGGCGTTGAGGATTTGCGGTTTTATCAAACCCAGACTCTCCTAGGGGTCTTTTCGCGTAATAGTAGACTAGTGGCAACTAAAGTAAACAGATACCTTTGCTGGAAATATTAACGAACTCTCAAGGACTTAAGCACCATGGAAGCGACAATCAAGTGGGTGGACAACGCCATGTTCCTGGCCGAATCGGGCAGCGGCCACAGTGTGGTGATGGACGGACCACCCGACCACGGCGGGCGGAACCTGGGCCCGCGACCGATGGAAATGCTGCTGATGGGCCTGGGCGGTTGCTCGGCCTTTGACGTGATGTCGATGCTAAACAAGTCGCGCCAGGACGTGACTGACTGCCGCGCGGAGCTCAGCGCCGAACGCGCTGATGCAGTACCTGCGGTGTTCACTAAAATCCACCTGCACTTTGTGGTCAGCGGGCGGGATCTCAAGGAAAAGCAGGTGGCTCGCGCCGTGTCCCTGTCGGCTGAGAAGTACTGTTCCGCCAGCATCATGATGGAAGCAGCGGGTGTAGAGATGACCCACAGCCACGAGATTGTTGATATCGCCTGAGGAATAGTCGGCCCCAGCCAGAGCGCCTAAACCCGGTAACTGGTATCCGTCATCAGGCGGGAGATGCTCGCCATGGCGCGTTTCACCGGCTCCGGGAAATCTTCACCACCAGCTTCAAGGGCGGCTTCACCGTGACGTCGCTCGTCCTCCAACATCTGCTCGACGATGCGGCGACTGCGGTGATCCTCTTCCGGCAGCCGCGCCAGGTGGTCCTGCAGATGGCGACAGACGCGGTCTTCGGTGGCGGCCACGAAGCCCAGGCTCCACCGATCACCGGCCAGGCCGGCGGCAGCGCCCATCGCGAAAGACAGGCTGTACCAGATGGGATTAAGGCGACTGGTGTGGCTGCCCAACTGTTGGAGCCGCTCCTCGCACCACACCAGGTGGTCGATCTCTTCGGCGGCCGCCTGTTCCATTTCCTCGCGTACGTCGGACAGGCGCGCGGTCAGAGCCTGGCCCTGGTACAGAGCCTGGGCGCAGACCTCACCCGTATGATTGACGCGCATCAGCCCCGCCGCGTGACGACGTTCGGTTTCGTCGAGCTCCGATTCCGGTGTGCTGTCGCCAGGTGAAGGTCGCGCCGCCTGATTGGCATTGCCGCCAAGGGTGCGCAGCACCTGGTCGGCGTTGTCGATCAGCTGGTCCAGCAGTGAGAGTTTGCGTCGTTCCATGACAGACATTGTAGCGGAAAGTGACGCCGGGCTTGCGCGTTAGCGGTCGATGGCGCGCCAGCCGATGTCGCGGCGATAGACCACGCCTTCCCAGTCGATTTTTTCCACCGCGGCGTAGGCGGCGTCTTTCGCGGCGGCGATCGTGTCGCCCAGTGCCGTGACGCACAGTACCCTGCCGCCACTGGTGACGACCCGGCCGTCTGCCGTGGCGGTGCCAGCATGGAACACCTTGGTGCCATCGCTGTCCGCCTGATCGAGACCGCTGATCTCGAAACCTTTGCCATAGCTGCCCGGATAGCCGCCGGCGGCCATCACCACGCCCATGCTGGCGCGAGCGTCCCAGTCGGCGCTCGCATTGGCAAGCTGCCCATCGAGGGCCGCGTCGCACAAGGCACAGAGGTCAGAGCTTAGCCGCATCATGATCGGCTGTGTTTCCGGGTCGCCGAAGCGGCAGTTGAATTCGATCACCCGCGGGCTGCCGTCGGCGGCGATCATCAGGCCGGCATAAAGGAAGCCGGTGTAGGGCATACCGTCCGCGGCCATGCCGGCCACGGTGGGGCGGATCACCTCGTCCATGACGCGCTGGTAGACCGCCTCGGTCACCACCGGTGCCGGCGAGTAGGCGCCCATGCCGCCGGTATTGGGCCCGGTATCGCCATCGCCGATACGCTTGTGGTCCTGGCTGGTCGCCATGGGCAGCACGTGTTTGCCGTCTACCATGACGATGAAGCTGGCTTCCTCACCTTCGAGGAAATCCTCGATGACCACGCGGCAACCGGCCTCGCCGAAGGCGTTACCGGACAACATGTCGCGCACGGCTTCTTCCGCCTGGTCCAGGGTTTCCGCCACGATGACGCCCTTGCCGGCGGCCAGTCCATCGGCTTTGACGACGATCGGCGCGCCGCGCTCGCGCAGGTAGGCTAAGGCCGGTTCCAGCTCGGTGAAGTTTTCATAGGCAGCAGTGGGAATGCTATGCCGCGCCAAAAAATCCTTGGTGAAGGCCTTGGA
>JANQGK010000220.1 GCA_028277365.1 Halieaceae bacterium
GGGCCTGCTGGAAAAACGACGGGGGCTGGGCATGTTTGTACTGAGCGGAGCTCGGGAAGCCTTGACGAGCAATGAGAAACAGAAGTTCCTGGAAGAGGAACTGCCGGCGTTTATTGAACGGGTACAGCGCCTGGGCCTGGACATCGAAACGGTCACTGAACTGCTGCGCGCCAGGGGAGGAGACTCCTGATGGCCACGCTGATCAAGACCGACCGCCTGGATAAGCGCTTCGGCGATACGGCGGCGGTCGACCAGGTCTCTCTGACCATTGATTCCGGCAGCATTACCGGGCTGATCGGCCCCAACGGGGCTGGCAAAACCACGCTGCTGCGAGCGCTGCTGGGCCTCAATGCCTGTGACGGCGGGCTCGAAGTGATGGGCCTGGACCCGCGCACCCAGCGCACGCAGCTGCAGGAGCAGGTTTGCTTTATCGCCGACACTGCGGTTCTGCCCACCTGGATGAAGGTCAGCCAGGTCTTGGACTACGTGACCGGCGTGCATCCGCGCTTCAGTCGCGAACAGGCAGAGATGCTGCTGTCGCGCACCGAGGTGCGTCAGACCCACAAGGTCAAGGAGCTGTCCAAGGGTATGACGGTGCAGTTGCACCTGGCCCTGGTGATGGCGATTGATGCCAAGCTGCTGGTCCTGGACGAGCCAACCCTGGGCCTGGATATCCTGTTCCGCAAGCAGTTCTTCGAACAGTTGCTGAACGATTACTACGATGATGAGCGCACCATCCTGATTTCCACCCACCAGGTGGAAGAAGTGGAAAACATTCTCACTGACGCCATCTTCATGCGCGGCGGCCAGATTGTGATGCACGAGTCCATGGACTCCCTGGCACATCGCTTCTGCGAGGTGCACGTGGTGGGGGCCGCAGTGGAACAAGCCCAGCAGTACGGGCCGATCAGCGCGCGCTCGATACTGGGCGGTAAGGCGATGGTTTTTGAAGACGCCGACCGGGAAGCGTTAAGCCAGCTGGGTCAGCTACACACGCCATCGGTGTCTGACCTGTTCATCGCCAAGATGGGAGAGGGGCGCTGAAATGGAAATCAACAAGCGAATGAAATTTCATACCCTGATCATGCGCGAGCTACAGGAGTACCGCGGCTCGCTGGTGATGACCCCCATATACTTCGGCGGTGCCCTGATCCTGGTCATGTTGATCGCGGTGCTGTTCGCCGGCCGGCTGGCGGTGATTGGCCAGGGTGCCCTGGGTGTGCTGGTCGGTGAGGACGCGCGCAGCATCAACTTTGAGATCACCATCGACGAGGATTCCAGCGGCGGCCAGGAGCTCTACATCGACCGGATCGACCCGGATGAGTCGGGCCTGCCCGCCCAGGAGCTGACTATCATCGAGTCGCCGGCAGAGGTGCCGGAGGAGGCCTGGAACTTCAACCAGGAGTGGAGCTTTTCTGCACCTTCGCCTGAGAGTCGCGGCGACGCCGACGATGTGGAGGGCGACTCTCTGAACCCGGTGCTGGGCGGTTTCCACAACGTGTTCTGCCTGATCATGTTCCTGGTCACCATCAACTACCTGCTGGGCTGCCTGTATACCGACCGCAAGGACCGCAGCATCCTGTTCTGGAAGTCCATGCCGGTCTCCGAAACGGAAGAGGTGTTGGCCAAGCTGGCGGTGGCCTCGCTGGTGGTGCCGACCATCTACCTGGGGGTGTCGCTGATCACGCAGATTCTCGAAACCTATATCGCCATGGTGCTGGTATGGCGCATGGATGGTTCGGCTACTGAACTGGTGCTGTCGCGGGTGCAGTTTGTCCCGCTGATTATCGACCAGCTGAGCGGCATGGTAGTGTGGGTGTTGTTCACGGTACCGGCCTACGCCTGGTTCATGCTGTCCTCAGCGGCGGCCAAGCGTTCCCCTTTTCTGCTGGCCGTGGCAATCCCCATCGGTCTGGTACTGGCGGAGCGTCTGCTGTTTGGTAGCACCTACGTGTTGAGCACTATCGGCAACCACCTGCCCCACAAAATAGATGGTGACGATGCCAGCTCCCTGGGCTTGTACGATTTCGGCCCGGTCTGGAGCCGGCTCGATTACCTGGGCATGGTATTGGGCTTCGCGGTGGCGGCCATGTTCCTCGCCGGCGCTGTCTGGCTGCGCCGCCACCGCTTCGAGACCTGATCTAAAATGACATGGCCGATCGCCAAGATCGGCCATTGTCTCTCCACAATCCCTCCCGGATACTGCCGGCATACCCTGATCCTGACGGGAGGCCAGCGTGTCCGAGCGGCTCAGCCAACAGTTTGAACTGGGTTATACCTACACCCGCTCTACCGGCCCCATCGTGGGCCGCTTTCTTACCGAACTGCGGCAGCGCCGCATCGTCGGCACCCGCGGCGATGACGGTCGCGTCTACGTACCGCCCATGGAGTTCGATCCGGTCACCGCCAGTGCGCTCGACGAGTTCGTCGAAGTGGCCGATTGCGGCGAAGTGGTGAGCTGGTGTTGGGTGAGTGAACCACGCGACAGTCATCCCTTCGATACACCCTTTGCCTGGGCGCTCGTCAAACTGGACGGAGCCGATGTACCCATGGTGCACGCCGTCTGCGCTGGGCGGGACGAGATGCGCACGGGCATGCGGGTGCAGGCCTGCTGGGCCGAGGAGACCCGCGGCTACATCACCGACATCGTCTGCTTCGAACCGGAAGCGCAAGGAAAGGGCCCATGAGCGAAGACGCCGGCGAGCACATCACCGCCATCGAAACCCCGGTGTACCTTAAGTACAACTTCACCGCCGGCCAGGCCACCACACGTTTTCTGCAGCAGGTACGCCAGGGCAAGCTAGTGGGGCAGCGTCGCCCGGAGTGTGACTGCGGAAACGTCTACGTGCCGGCCCGCGGTTCCTGTGCCGCCTGCGGTCTACCCACCACCGAGGAGGTGGAGCTGGGCGACAAGGCCACGGTGCAGTCCTTCACCATTGTCTGGATCCCGATTCCCAACAACCCGATCCAGCCGCCCTATATCGTCGCCAACCTGGTACCTGACGGTGCCAACATTTCCTTCATCCACCTGATGAGTGAGTGCGACAACGACAGTGTGCATATCGGCCAGCGGGTGGAGGCGGTGTGGAAGCCGGAAGAGGAGTGGGACTACGCCATGGACAATATCCGTTATTTTCGGCCCCTGGATGAGCCGGATGTGCCCATCGAGATGATCGGCAAGGTGCCGCTGGCCGGCTGGGAGGGCGAGGCGTGAAGGATATCGCGGTGGTCTCCTTTGCCCAGTCCGACTGCCGGCGCGATGCCGGCGCCTGCAACGAGGTCGAGCTGATCATGCCGGTTATCGAACAGGCGTTGCAGGAAGTGGGGCTCAGGAATTCCCAGGATGTGGATTTCACCTGTTCGGGTAGCTGTGACTACCAGCAGGGCGCGGCGTTTGCGTTCGTCATGGGCGTGGATGCCCTTGGCGCCGTGCCGCCCATCAAGGAATCCCACGTGGAAATGGATGCCGCCTGGGCGCTCTACGAATCCATGCTCAAGATCACTATGGGGCAGGCGGAATCGGCGCTGATCTACGGCTTCGGTAAATCTTCGCCGGGGGAGCTGCCCACCGTGTTATCACAACAGCTCGACCCCTATTACCTGGCGCCGCTGTGGGTGGACTCAGTCAGCCTGGCCGCCCTGCAGGCCCGGGTGCTGCTGGATCGAGGCATCATCAGTGAACAGGATATGGCGGCCGTGGTCTCCCGCTCCCGTGCCAACGCCAAGGCCAACAATCCCCACGCCCAACTGGCAGGCGACGTGTCCGTGGAGGAATTGCTGGCGGAGGCGGAGTGGGTCGCTCCGCTGCGCAAGCATGACTGCTGCCCGATTTCTGATGGCGCCTCGGCCATGGTGATCGCCACCGTCGAACGGGCGCGGAGCTGGGGTCGTCCCTTCGCGGTGATCAAGGGTATCGACCATCGCATGGAGTCTCACAATATCGGCGCCCGGGACCTGGCGCGCTCGGCGTCCACGGAGCTGGCGGCGGAGAAAGCCGGCGTCGCCAACGGCGCTGTAGAAGTGGCAGAGCTGTACGCTCCCTTCAGCCACCAGGAAATTATTCTCAGCCGCGCCCTGGGCCTGGATGACAGTACCGAGATCAATCCCTCCGGTGGCGTGCTGGCCGGCAACCTGATGATGGCCTCGGGGCTTTCGCGCATTGGCGAGGTGGCCAGGCATATCATGAACGGCGACATTCGCCGCGGTGTGGCCCACGCTACCAGTGGGCCCTGCCTGCAACACAACCTGGTCGCAGTGCTGGAGGCCGCCTGATGCAATACGCCGCCGTCACTGGAATAGGCCAGACCCAGTACAAGGCGCGCCGGGGGGATGTGTCGATTGCCGGACTGGTGCACGAAGCCGCCCGCAACGCCCTCGATGATGCCGGGCTGGACTGGAATGACATCGAAGCGGTCATCATCGGCAAGGCGCCGGACATGTTCGAAGGCGTGATCATGCCGGAGATCTACCTGGCCGATGCCCTCGGCTGCGACGGTAAGCCCATGCTGCGAGTGCACACGGCGGGCTCCGTAGGCGGCTCTACTGCGCTGGTGGCCGCCTCCCATGTGCAGAGCGGTGCCTTCCGCCGGGTGTTGACGGTGACCTTTGAGAAGCAGTCGGAATCCAATGCCATGTGGGCGCTGTCCAATCCGCAGCCATTCTCACCACACCTTAACGCCGGCGCCGGGGGCTATTTTGCCCCCATCATGCGCGAATACATACGCCGCAGCGGCGCCCCCCGGGATACCGGCATCAAGGTGGCGGTGAAAGACCGCCTGCACGGCGCACGCAACCCGCTCAACCACTTGCAGATGCCGGACATCAGCATGCAGGAAGTGGAGGACTCTCCGATGCTGTGGGACCCGATTCGCTTCCTGGAAAGCTGCCCTTCCTCCGACGGCGCCTGCGCCATGGTGATTGCCGACGAGGGCCTGGCCAACGACGGTCCCCGGCCGCCGGTGTGGATTCGCGGCGGCGCCATGCGCTCGGAGCCCACCATGTACGCCGGGCGCGACGAGGTAAACCCGCAGGCCGGGCGCGACTGCGTGGCGGATGTGTACGCCCAGGCCGGCATTGACAATCCGCGCAAGCAGCTCGACTGTGCCGAGGTCTATGTGCCGTTTTCCTGGTACGAGCCTATGTGGCTGGAGAACCTGGGCTTTGCCGAGGAGGGCGAGGGCTGGAGGCTGACGATGGAGGGCGCGACCTCACTGGACGAGGGCGGCGACATACCCTGGAACTGTTCCGGCGGCGTGTTGTGCTCCAACCCCATCGGCGCCTCTGGCATGATCCGCTTTGCGGAAGCGGCGCGGCAGGTGCGAGGCGATGCCGGCGAGCACCAGGTGGACGGCGCCCGCACCGCCCTGGGCCACGCCTACGGCGGCGGGGCCCAGTTCTATGCTATGTGGGTAGTCAGTACAGACAAGTCTTAGCGGGGGACTGGAATGAGCAAAGCATTCAACCTGGCCGACCTGTTCGAAATGGTGGCCGACGCGGTCCCCGCGCGGGCGGCCCTGGTCTGTGGCGAGGCCCGCGCCAGCTACCTGCAGCTTGAGCAGCGCGCCAACCAGTTCGCCCACTATCTAGCCGCCCGGGGAGTAGGTCCTGGCGATCATGTCGGGCTGTATCTGTACAACTGCAACGAATACCTTGAGAGCATGATGGCCTGCTTTAAGCTGCGGGCGGTGCCCATCAACGTCAACTACCGTTACGTGGCGGACGAGCTGGCTTATATCTTCGACAACGCCGACCTGGTGACCTGCATTCACCACCGGGAGTTTGCTCCGTTGATTGCCGGGCTGCCGGATAGCGGCGTGCATACGCTGGTCTCGGTGGAAGACGACAGCAGCGCCGCGCTGGGCGATACACCGGACTACGAGGCAGCCCTTGCGGGACAATCCACCCAGCGCGATTTCGGCCCGCGCCAGGACGATGATCTGTTCCTGCTCTATACCGGCGGCACTACCGGTATGCCCAAGGGTGTGATGTGGCCCCACAAGAACCTGTTCTATGCGGCCCTCGGTGGCGGCGGCTGGTTCCATCCGGACGGTCCCATCACCGAGCCCGAGCAGATTGCCGGCCGGGTGGCGGATTTCCCTATTGTCGGTATGGCGCTGGCGCCGTTGATGCACGGTGCCTGCTGGTGGTACGCCTGTATCCAGCTCCTGGCCGGCAATACGGTGGTGCTGAATCCCAACCACCACCTGGACGGCGAACAGGTCTGGGATATCGTCGAGCGGGAGAAGGTGAATTCACTCACCATCGTCGGCGACGCCATGGCCCTCCCGCTGCTGGACGCGCTGGCTGCTAACCCGGAGCGTTGGGACCTGAGCTCCATCTTCAATATCGGCTCGGGTGGTGCGGTGTTCTCGGTGTCCAAGCAGGAGGCTTTCAAACAGCACTTCCCCAATTGCTTTATCACCAACTCCTTTGGCTCCTCTGAGTCCGGCAGCATGGGCTTCGACTCCGGTGAGAAGAAAGGCGACGCCAAGGGGCTGGGCAATGTCACCCGGTCCGAGTTCATGAACGTGGTGGTGGACGCGGCAGGGCAGCCAGGTCGCTACCACCTGGCGGCGCCGGGAGAGGAGGGTATTTTCGCCCGCTCCGGCTATATCCCGGTGGGCTATTACAACGACCCGGTAAAAACCGCTGATACCTTCGTGGAAGTGGATGGCCAGGCCTGGTTGCTGACCGGTGATGTCGCGAAGCTGGAAGAAGACGGCTCGATCACCGTCTACGGCCGCGGCAGCAACTGCATCAACTCCGGTGGTGAAAAGATCTACCCGGAGGAAGTGGAAGAGGCGCTGAAGACTCACCCCGCAGTTTTCGATTGCCTGGTGGTGGACACTCCCGATGAGCGCTACGGCAGCAGGGTGACCGCGGTGGTGGCCGTGCGGGCAGGCAGTGAGCTGACTCTGGAAGCGCTGCAGGAAGAGGCCCGCAAGCATGTGGCCGGGTACAAGGTGCCACGTGAGTTGCACCTGGTGGCCGAGATTCCCCGTGCACCCAGCGGCAAGCCCGTCTACCCCAAAGCGCGTGAGCTGGCGCTATCCGGCCAATACCTGGTGAATTGAGGGAGCCCATGTCAGAACTCGATATCAGCACTACCAACTGCATCGTCGAGCGGGACGGGCCGGTGCTCACGGTCACCCTCAACCGGCCCGAAGCAAAGAACGCCTTTACTCCGGAGATGCTGCTGGGCATGTACCGGGCCTGGCGCCTGCTCGATGAGGACGACAGTCTGCTGTGCGGCATTCTCACGGCGGTGGGCGATACTTTTTGTGCGGGCATGGACTTGAAGGCCGGCGCCGACGGCAACCAGCAGGCGACCGAGGAATTCATGCAGGTGATGGCGGAGGTGCCCAACGTGCACTGGCAGGCCCTGCTGCGGGACAACCGGCCCTGCAAACCCATCATCCTGGCGGTGGAGGGCTACGCCCTGGCCGGTGGCACTGAGATCCTGCAGGGTACGGATATTCGGGTGGGCGCCGAGGACGCGGTCTTCGGCGTCACTGAGGTAGCCCGCGGCCTTTATCCCATGGGCGGCTCCACCGTGCGCCTGCGCCGGCAGATTCCCTACTGCCTGGCCGCGGAAATGCTGCTGCTGGGAGAGACCATCAGCGCCCAACAGGCGCAGCAGTTCGGCCTCATCAACCGGGTGGTGCCCAAGGGCGAGAGCCTGGCAGAGGCCCGGCGTATCGCCGAGCGCCTGTGCGAAAACGCGCCGCTGGCGGTTGTGGCCATCACGCGATCACTGCGGGAACAGCAGGAAGACATGGACGAAGAGGCGGCGATGGCCGCCTCAGACGCACTCGCCGGGCCGGTGTTCGGTTCAGCGGATGCCAGGGAAGGCATGCGCGCCTTCAAAGAAAAGCGCAAGGCTGTGTTCAAGGGCGAGTAGGGTTACCATAAGCCCGACCTGTTGATTGCCGAGAGAACCGTTCATGCAAGACCCCGTTTCGACGTCCGTCGCTGATGTGGCAGGCGTCTACGCCGAACTTGTCGATTCCCGTAAATCCGCCCGCGGCTTCAAGCCCGACCCAGTGCCCCAGGCGCTGCTGGACCAGGTGTTCGGGGTGGCCTTGAGAGCGCCTTCCAACTGCAACACCCAACCCTGGCAGACCCACGTCGCCTCGGGTGATAAGCTGGAATCACTGCGCAAGAAGCTGCCGGAAGCTTTCATGAAGGGCGAGTTCACCATGGACTTTCCCTACGACGGCAAGTACGACGGGGTTTACAAAGAACGCCAATACGCCTCCGCCGAGGCGCTGTACAGCGCCATGGGCATCAAGCGGGAGGAGAAGGACAAGCGTAACGTGGCCTTTATGCGCAACTTCACCTTCTTCGATGCACCTCACGTGGCTTTCCTGTTCCTGCCGGAGCCCTTCGGCCTGCGGGAGGCCTGCGACCTGGGGATGTACGCTCAGACTCTGATGCTGTCCATGGTCGCCCACGGCCTGGGCTGCTGCCCGCAAACCGCGCTCAGCTTCTTAGCCCAGCAAGTGCGGGATGAACTCGACATCGACAGCGGCAACAAGCTGTTGTTTGGCATATCTTTTGGTTTCGAGGATGAATCCCACCCCTCGAACACCTGCCGCACCGAGCGTGCGGCGCTGCCCGATATCACCCACTTCCACAGCTAGACGCGCGGTCTCATTCGCTATCGGTGAGGCAGTCTCGCAGGGTGGCCCGTAGCTGTTCTGCCCCCAGCTCGTTCAGCAGGGCGATATTGCGATTCGGTATACCCTCAACATCCGGGTGGCCGGCTACTGCGCGGGCCACGCTGTCCTCGCGCAGAATGTGCAGCATGGGGTAGGGGGAGCGGTTGCTGTAGTTTTCCGCGTCGTCCGCTGTGGTGCCGGCAAACTGGTAGTCGGGATGGAAGCTGGCCACCTGGAATACGCCTTCCAGGCCCGACTCCAGCAGCAGTGCCTCGCAGGCCGCCAGGAACTGGTTGTAGTCAAGAAAGTCCTGCAACACCTGTGGGTGAATCAGCAGGGTGGTTTCGATGTCTGGAAAACGGCGCAGCAGTTCCAGCTCTTCCGCGAGTGCCATTAGCAGGCCCTCTTCATCCTCAGCTGCCGTCACCGTGAAGCGCACTCGCTCACCTTCCAGTTCGCGCCGGGCAAAGGGGCACAGGTTGTGGCCGACGACCAGCCGCTCGACCCAGCGCCGGGTGGCGGCGATAAGGGCCTCGCTACTTGAGAGTGGGTTTGAAGTAGAGGGATTCATCCACGTCTACACCGAATAGCTCTGCGCCGAGGGCTTCCATGTCCCAGGAGATCCAGCGTTCCGGCACCAGCCTGATGACCACGTCTGACATGTCCTGGAAGGCGGGGCCGATAACCGGGTGTTCCAGCGCTGCCTCGGTGAGGTACTTGGCATTGATGCGACTGGCGATGGACATGGCCGCCTCGCCGCTCAATAGCTCCGCCGAACCGGAGGCGCTCATGCCAGATTCCTTCCCGTCCTCCCTGGACTCCACGCACACCGCCATGCGCGGGTCTCGCTTCAGGTTGCGCGCCTTGCTGGCTTCCTGGTTGGTGGTGATATAAATCGCGCCGTCCTCGTACAGGAACCACACAGCGGTTACATGGGGCAGCCCGTCGGCACTGTAGGTCGTGAGGGTGACAATGCGCGGCTCTTCCAGCAGGTGAGCGAGTTTCTCGTTAAAGGCCATAGGGCAGACTCCTAGAGGCGTTCACGCAGCTCAACCGTGTTGCCGTCAGGGTCGCGAATGTATACGGAATTCCCGTAACCCTGCGCGCCATAGCGCCGGTCGAAGCCGTCATGCTCGATGCCATGGGCGTCGAGGTGAGCGAGGATGTTCTGCTCGCAGAGGGTGTCTACCTGCAAGCAGAAGTGGTCGAGGTTGTTCTCGGTGCTTGTCGGAGAGCCGCCGCCGGGCCTTCCCAGCGTACCTTCCACATCCACCAGGTCGATCAGCCCGCTGCCGGCCCGTAGCTGCGCCAGGCCGAACTCCTCGCGGGCGTCGCGCTCAAGCTTGCAGCCGAGTACCTCGCTATAGAACGTGAGCATCGCCTCCATGTTGGCGGTGCGCAGCACCAGGTGGTCGATAGCGGCGATCTCGAAGCTCACGATGCCCCCTTGGCCGCGGTTGCGCGGTTACCAATCGCCTTGCCCGGGATAGGGCAGCGGCTGCATGTTTTAACAGCGCACAGGCGGCAGATGCGGTGTTTCGCCATTTCGTTCTCCGGCAGGTTGGTCAGCACTTTTGCGAGCAAGTCGCCCAACGTTTCCCGCTCGTCTTCGGTCAGTCCATTGAGCGCCGCTTCGAGCGTGCGAAGACGGTTGTCCATAAGACGCTGACGCAGCTTCACACCTTGTGTCGTCAGGTGCAGCGCGACAGATCTTCCGTCAGCCCCCTTGCGGCGCTCGACAAGACCATCGTCCCCAAGACGGTCTATCAATCTCACCGCACCTGGGTGAGAAAGTTCGAGTACCTGGCGAAGCACCTGGACGGACAGCCCTGGTACATAGCCTATGACAATCAGTGCCGCGGCGGTCTCGCCGGAACGGTTAAGCGTCTTTTGCATACCGGATCGCATCCGGTCGGTAATGCCCAGGGCGAGCGCTCCGAGAAGGTTTGTCGTGCGGTCCATTCCCGAAATGTATGCGTTGCGCATAAACATTTCAATCCGTGCCTTGACACATGTATGCGTAATGCATATATTTTGGGCAACCACTGGATGGAGAAAACTATGACCCCTGAGCGTATGTATGAGCTGGCTGCCGGATTGGGCGCTGCAAAAAGCCGTCAGAATGTGGCCGCAGCCCTGACCTATATGCACGACGAGATGGAGCTGACCTCACCGGCCTGGGGTGTCGTCGCCCGAGGCAAGGAGGAAAATGCGACAGTTCTGACGCAGTTTTTCGCTCATTACCCGGACTACGCTGTGAACTTTGACGGCTATGTGGCTGACAGGCAGCATTTCGTCGGTTGGGGGACGGCTCGTATGACTATGGCCGCCGAGGCGAGCGAAACGAAGGGGATGCTGCCTAATGGCCGTTGTATCGAGCTCCCCGTAACTATTCGCATGACCTTCAAGGACAACCTTATCGCCACCGAGCACTTCATGTGTGATATGGCGCAGATCGCCGCCCAGTCGGGAATTTCTATCGATGGTATGTGGAACAACCTATTTGGCGTATCGCCGCAGTGGGCAAAAGTGCAAGATGGAGACCGATATGCTTGAGCAGCTCAAACTGCATGAATCGGACTGGGATGCGGACAGTCCGCCTGGCCTTGAATTCCTATTTGAGGCGCGCGTAAAACTTTACCTGCCCGCTATGGATGTCGGCCCAGCATCTGACGGCAACCGCGTGATCTTCGTGGTAAAGGAAGGCTGCTTTGAAGGGCCGCACCTGCGCGGACGTGTGGTGCCGAACTCCGGAGCAGATTGGATTCGCATGCGCGAGGATGGGTCTGGCGCGCTGGATGTGCGCTTCTGCCTTCAGACCCACGACGACGCGCTGCTCTATGTTTACTGGCAAGGCAGGTACTGGTCAGCGCCCGAGCATGCAGAATATGCGCTTGACGTCGAAAAGCCAGATGATCCTGCAGGTGCCTGGCGCTACTACTTTCGAGCTGCGCCGCTGTTTGAAACCAGTGATAAACGCTATGCCTGGCTCAACAACATTGTTGCCATCACCAAGTCGAGAACTGGCGACGGAGGCCCCATTCACCGAGTCTATGCTGTTAAGTGACGGCCCGCGGCTGCTATCCGCAGGTGAGCGGGTCACTGTGCATCCAGAAAAGCTGTCGGCCAAGATCTTATCGACCTTGATACCGGAACCTCAAGCTGACAGGTCAGAATATGCGGGGCTTTACTCTTTTCTCTACGCCGGTTGGTGACTGTGGAATCGCCTGGTCAGGCGGTAACGTGGTCGCGACCAGTCTGCCGGACATCACGTCTGCCGCTACAGCTCGCCGATTAGCCAGGCGAACAGGAGCGACGGCCGCCGTGCCGCCACAGTTCATTCACTGCGCAATAGAAGCGATCACCAGACTGCTTGGCGGGGAACGAACGGATTTGACGTTCATCACCTGCGACTTCGGCCGTGTGGACCCGTTTGCGAGGAGTGTATACAACGTAGTACGTGGGATTCCGGCAGGTGAGACGGCCACCTACGGGGATGTCGGCTCTCGACTCGGTAGTGAACTACTGGCTAGGAAGGTTGGCAAGATGTTGGGGCGCAACCCATGCCCGATTATTGTCCCCTGTCATCGTGTCGTAGGTGCGGGCGGTAAGCTCACTGGCTTTTCTTCACACGGTGGCGTCGAGACAAAACGAAAACTGCTCACTATCGAAGGGGCATGTATCAAGGGTTCACTTGAATTGTTCCGATAACTCCCAAGGCGGTAGGCCAAGGAAGGAAGCTCACGATGCCCCCTTGGCCGCGGTGGCGAAGCGGTTACCGTACATACGCCGCAGGTTGCGGTGGCGCCACTGGAACACCCAGCGAAACACCAGCGCATAGACGGGCTCCAGCCGCGGCAGCCGCGAGCTGAAGCTGACGCTGTCGGTGAGCCTGGCGCCGCCTGGCAAGGTTTTGATTTCCCGCCGGTGTTCCCACACCGACTGGCTGGCCAGGCTTGAGACCTCACAGAAATGGCTGCCCGGTTCGACTTCGGCCAGGGCAATATCGTCATAGTCCACCGGGAGCACGGCGCCCAACTTGATCCAGCTCCGGAAGCGGTGACAGCCCGGCTGCCAGCCGGCGGTGATGTCGTCCACGCCGTCGGGAAAGCTCATGCTCAGCAGCGGCCGGAACTCCGCATTGATGTCCAGCGGCGTCACTGCGTGTTGCCACAGGGCGTCGGCGTGGATGGCGAGGTCGGAACTGACGGTAAACGAGCGCGGCATGCTCCTAGTATTGACGCTGCCTTCCCGGTTGGCCAGTTAAATGCCCTCCGCCGATGGTCCGGCAATGCTTTGGCCGGCTCCATCTCGGCGCGCGATCACCAGCGCTCATCTATACTCTTGCTTGAGTGTCCACACGCCCCGCGGGCACCGCCAGTGCGGCCATCGGGGGCAGGGAGTTGTAATCATGGCACGATCATGGCCTTTCAGCTGGTTTCGACGCTTATTATTTGGGCTGCTTGCTCTGGTAGTGCTGTGGTGGACCATCGGGCTGATCAACGATACCTATAACTATTGGGATGACGATGTGATTGCGGCGGCCGCCGTGCTCGAGAGCGACCCCTTCGATGCACCGGTGCGGGAAATCCAATACCTGCCGCAGGGTTGGAAGCCGGAGCAGAGCCTGTGGTTCTACAACGCCACGCAGGGTTCAAACTTAATTCCCTACGATTTTTTTCTGCACCTCGCGCAGCCGAATTCCGAGGCGCTGTTCCGCGACGCTGACAACATCAACCGCTACCGCTACCTGCCGCAGAATCCGAGCTTCAGCAATCCAGACGGCCTGCCGGTAGGCATGGCCCTCGACAGGTACCAGGGCAAACGCTACATGGGCTTCACCTGTGCGGCCTGCCATACCAGTCAGCTGAACTACAACGGTATCGGCCTTCGCATCGACGGCGCGCCCACCGCTGCCGACATGGAGGGTTTCATACTCGATCTGGCCACCGCGCTGGAACAGACGCGCGACCAGGGCGCGCGGCGGCAACGCTTCGTCGATGCGCTGCTCGAGGGCAGTGACTACAGCTCGGAAACTGAGATTCGCGAAGACCTCGACAAGTACGCCGGCGTGATCCGCGCCTATGCCGAGATCAACGAGCCGCGCCATTGCCTGGACCCGAACCAGACCGAGATCGCAGGCTGTAAGGACGTGCAGACCGTGCACTACGGCTATGCCCGCCTCGATGCCTTCGGCCGCATCTACAACCGGGTGCTGGAACACGTGATGAATGAACGCCGGTTGCGGCAAATCCTACAGCAGACGCTGCCGGCTGATGCCTGGACTGCCAACCGGGACGCCATCGAGACGATACTCGACGACAGGGACAAGACGCACCTGGTGCAGCGGGTGGTGGTGGAGTTGCAGCCCCACCTGGCGCAGCTGCCTCCCGCCGAGGCGCGCGCCATCATCGATGACTTGCGCGGGGCTATCTACAACCCGGCAAACGCCCCCGCCAGCTACCCCTTCCTGTGGGACATCGCCCAGCACGACTACGTGCAGTGGACCGGGCTAGTGAGCAATGCGGGCCTCGGCCCGCTGGGCCGCAACGTGGGCCAGGTGATCGGCGTGTTCGGCACCCTGGACTGGCGCCCGGAATCTCGCTGGCGCATCTGGACCTTGCTGGGTGGTCAGGGGCTGGGCGACTCCCACATCAACTTCCAGTCCTCCATCGACAAGCGCAACCTTCGCCGTGTGGAATCGCTGATCAAGCAGCTGTGGTCGCCTCAATGGCGAGATGCGCCGCTACCACCGATCAATCAGACGCTGGCCGATGAGGGCAGGGGGTATTTCCGCCGGTACTGCGCCAGCTGCCATGCCAATATCGATCGCAGCGACCGCGACCGCCGTGTGATCGCGCAGATGAGCCATGTCGACAAGGTGGGCACCGACCCGGTACTGGCCAGCAATGCCATCACTTACACGGGCAGCAGCGGCATGCTGAGGCACTATTACGCCGAGAACGCCCTGGGCAAGTTGGTGCTGCAGGACACGGCACCGGTCGCGGCACTGGTGAGCTTTTCCACGATCAACGTGGTGGTGACGCCGGACCCGGACAAAAACCGCGTCCGCCGCGGCGCCGAGTGGCTGTACGACACGTTGAAGTCGCTGCTGGATAACTCGGTGAAGGCCAGCCTGCGCCAGGGCGACTACACCCCGGCGACCACCGACAACCCTTTCGCACCGCTGTACGCGTACAAGGGGCGCTCATTGAACGGTATCTGGGCTACTGCGCCCTATCTGCACAACGGCTCGGTACCGACCCTGTATCACCTGCTGCTGCCGAAGCAGGGCGACGATGACGCATATGCCCAGTGGTATGCCGCCGCCTGCGGAGATGAGGCCGTGGAATACCGGCCGGACAGTTTTCTGGTGGGGTCCAGAGAGTTTGATCCCGACCTGGTCGGTTTCCGCTATGCGGGCTATGACGGCTTCCTGATGGACACCAGCCTGCCCAGCAACCACAACAGCGGCCACGAGTACGCTGCCGGCCGCACCCGGCAGATGAACGGCGACCTGCTCAAACCGCTGTGCAAGCGTCAGCGGCTGGCCCTGCTCGAGTACTTGAAAACCCTGTAGACGTTCCAAGCATTGAAACTCCGGCACCTACCGCCGTCGCCGCGGCTATTGGGGTTATCTGTATGGCGCAGTAAACTGTGTCCCGCGGCGGGTGTAGTTCAATGGTAGAACCTCAGCTTCCCAAGCTGATGACGTGGGTTCGATTCCCATCACCCGCTCCAATCCTGCTCCAATCCCGCGCCGCATCCTGCCATACTTAAACGTTCCTGAACCCTTAGGAGGGTGTACTGATGATCGGTTACGTTACGCTGGGTACCAACGATATGGCGCGCGCCTGTGCGTTTTACGATGAGTTGATGGCTTTGCTCGGTCACGGCCGCATCCTCGAGGATGAAAGCTTCGTGGCCTGGGGCGGGTCGATGATGGAGCCTGGTCTCTCGGTCACACGGCCTTTTGACGGCAAACCCGCCACCGTCGGCAACGGCGTGATGGTCGCGCTGCGGATGGAGTCAAAGGAGGCGGTAGACGCCTTTTATGCAAAGGCCATCGAGCTGGGGGGCAGCGACGAGGGCGAGCCTGGCCAGCGCGGCGAGGGGTTTTATGCCGGCTACTTCCGCGACCCGGACGGGAACAAGCTCAATGCGTTCGTGGCCGGTTAGCGGCTAGCCGCAGTTGTAAGTCGTTGCTTCGATCTCTACGCCAACGTGGCTGGCCGCCGGGTCGCCGGTGAGCTTGTACCAGTCTTCTTTGGTCAACACGACGGCGTTGGCGCCGTTTTCGGCGGCGAAATTGCGCAGGTAGTTTTGCAGGTAAACGATGTTCTGCTCTTCGTCGTAGCCCGGAAACACCAGGCGCGTATCGACAGTGGCTGTCTGCGTGCAGCTGCTTGAGGCCTTCTCGACGATCGACACACCCTGGCCGGCGGGGGTCAGCTCTGCCATCAGGCGGCGTCTCTCCATCGCCTCTTCAAAATTTACGCAGCCGCTAATCATGAATGCTGAAAGTACCACCGCAGTAAATCTTGCCATTTCACTTGTCTCCCTCAGATGGCGCCCTCGCGCCCCGAAGCCACCATTGCCCCGCGGCACCGGCTTGGCAAGACGAACGCGTTGCTTCGCTACGATTATGTGAGTGATGTCCCAGTTTTGAAAGGCGCCGGGATTCCGGGTCGGGTTGATAGCAAACAGGTTGGCTTCATGTCCCTGCATGAAACCGTTTTGCGGTAGCAAAGACTGCGGTGGCAGAGCCCTACAGCCTGCCCCGAAAGCGCCTTATACTCTTTGCCGCAGTTCGCGTGCCTAAGAGTGTGAGAAGGAGCTCAGAATGCGGCCCAGAATCGTCAAAGCTTTCAGCCTGGTTTGCTTGTTGCTTCCAGCTCTCGCACTAGGCCAGTCGCCAGAGCACTGGCACCGCGATACCGCGGTTTCTCCCGATGGTGAATTCATTCTTTTCACGCATATGGGGGACATCTTCCGGGTGCCGTCCCGCGGCGGCGTCGCCGTTCCCCTGACCAGTTCCCAGAGCGTGGAAGCCAACCCTGCCTGGTCCATGGACGGTCAATGGGTCGCCTTTTCCAGCGATCTGCACGGCAACCTCGATGTGTTTGTCATGCCCGCCGCCGGCGGCAGTCCCCGGCGGCTCACCTTCCACGAGTCGGATGATGTGGTCACCAGCTTTTCCGCCGACAGCCGGCGAGTGCTGTTCACCAGCAGCCGTTACGATGCGCTCAACGCCAGCGTCGATCCGCATCGTCGGACCCCGGAGCTCTACGAGGTAGCGCGCACGGGTGGAACCCCCGCCCAGCTGTCCACGCTGTACACCCGTCAGGCGCGCTGGAACCGCGCCGGGGATGCGCTGCTATTCGCCGATGACAAGGGCGAAGGCTTCCATCGCAAATACGACGATTCCCCGTTCGCCCGGGACGTCTGGCGATTCTCGCCTGAAGACCAGTATTACCAGCGCCTCACTACCAGCCGCTGGAACGACCACACGCCGGCCTGGGATGAGAGCGGCGAGGGTTTCTACTTCTTAAGTGAGCGCTCCGGCAGCCTCAATGTATGGCACCAGCCATTCGCAGGAGGCGAGGGCGGTGCCCGGCAGCTGACTTACCACCAAACCTACCCGGTGCGCGACCTGTCGGTCTCCGACGGGGGTGATATGGCCTACAGCCTGCACGGGCAGGTGTATTTCGGGCCAGCGGGAGAGCAGCCGGCGCCGGTCCCCATCATCATTGTCACGGCGAAGCACGCCCCGGCCGCCGAGCGCATCGAGGCCAACGCCGACATGAGCGAGTTCGTGGTGTCGCCAGATGGCAAGGAGATCGCCTACATTGCTCGCGGCGATGTGTTTGCCACCTCCTTAGAGTTTGACAGCACCCGGCAGGTGACACGTACCGCCGGGGAAGAACGCCACCTGGCCTATGCGCCGGACGGACGCGCATTGCTGTACGCCTCCCAGCGGTTGGACCAATGGCAGATTTATGAGAGCGCGCTGCAAGACGAAGAGGAGTCGCACTTCTTCCTGGCCACCCGTATTCGCGAAACCCGTTTAATACAGGGTCAGAAAAGCCCGCGGCCGGGAGAGCCGCGGGTCGCGGCCACGCATCCAGCGCCGTCGCCGGATGGCAAGAAAGTGGCCTACCTGTCCGGCTTGTCGGAAATCCGCGTCTACGACCGGCGTCGCAAACGTTCGGTATCGCTGGTGGACGCCGAGCTCAATTACTCGGTGGGCAACCACCAAGCCGATTTCTCCTGGTCGCCGGACAGCCGCTGGCTGGCGGCAGACATTCAGCCCAATGGTCGCCTGTTCTTCCCGGAAGTCGCCATCGTGCCCGCTGACGGCTCCGCACCACCCAGCCAGCTCACCCGTTCCGGTTACACCGACGCCAGTCCGAACTGGCACGGCAGCGGTGGCATTCTCACCTGGGTGACCGGCCGCTTCGGGCTGCGGGAGCACGGCGGCCATGGCACCCAGTACGACGTGTATGCACAGTTCCTGAACCAGGAGGCCTGGGACGAGTTCCGCCGCACGGAAGAAGAGGTGGCCCTGGCGGAGCCCGACGAGGAAAAAGATGAGGAGGACGAGGACAGTAAGGAACCCGTTGAGCCCGTTGCCCTGGAGCTGGAACGCGCCGCGGAGCGCCAGGCCCGCCTGACTATACACTCCTCCGACCTGGCTGACTTCGTGCTGAGCGGCGATGCCTCGATGCTGTATTACCTCAGCGCCTTCGAGGGCGGCTATGATCTCTGGTCGCACGACTTTCGTGCCGAGGAAACCCAGCGCGTGGCGGCCATCGGTGCCGACGACGCCTCACTGGCGCTGCTGGAGGACGGCAGTGCCGCTATCGTGCTGGCCGACGGCGAGCTGATGACAGTCGACCTGGAGGCGGACGAACCCGCAGCGGAGCCCGTGCCGGTGGCGGCCGCAATGGACCTGGATGCCGCGGCGGAACGTGCGGCTATGCTGCACCATGTCTGGCAGACTACTCGCGACCGCATCTACCTGCCGGCGGTGCTCAGTGAGGCAGGCTGGGATCAGAAGTACGTTGCTTATGCTGCCAAACTGCCCGGTATCAACAATAACCGCGACTTTGCCGAACTGGTGGATGAGTTGGTGGGTGAACTGAATGTCTCCCATGCCGCCGGTCGTTATCGGCCCGAGACCAATGGCAGGGGTGGCGCCGTCGGCGCCGTTCTGGACCTTTCGGATACCGGCGGCGGCGTCCGCATCGCCGAGGTGCTCACCCAGGGACCGCTGGCGGAGGCCAGCGACCGCGCCAGTGCCGGTAACCGTATCGTCGCTGTGAATGGCGAGCGCCTGGTGAACGGAACCAATTACTTTGCCCTGCTGGACAATACCGTCGACCAGCGAGTACGCCTGACGCTCTCCGACCGCAAGGGGGAATACGAAGTCGTTGTACGCCCGGTCAGCGTCGCGGATGAGGCTGAGTGGCTGAAGACGCAGTGGGTGGAGAGCCGCCACACGCTGGTGGAGGCGCTCTCTGACGGCCGGCTGGGCTATGTCTACCTGCCGGAAATGTCGGATGACACCTATCGAGATGTTTACCGCGACCTGTTCGGCCGCCACTTCGATAAAGAAGGGATAGTGGTCGACGTGCGCGACAACCGCGGTGGCGACCTGGTGGACTGGCTGGTCCAGCTGTTTTCCGGCACCCAGTACATGACCAACATGCCCAACGGCCGATCCGCCCAGGGTGAGCCGCTCACTGAGTGGGTCAGGCCGTCTATCGCGCTCACCAACGAGGGCGCTTATTCCGACGGCCACTGCTTCGTGGCGGCGTGGAAAAACCTCGGCATCGGTACTCTGGTGGGCACACCCCTCAGTGGTACTTGCACCTATGCCGGCTGGGAGCGACTGCAGTCCGGCGATATCGTCGCCGGCACGCCCCGGCTGGGTATCCTCGATACCGAGGGCGACTGGCTGGAGCGAAAGACCACCCAGCCCGATGTGCTGGTCTACGCCGACCCCGCTGGTGTCGTCGCTGGCGAAGATACCCAGTTGCGAAGAGCCGTAGAGGTGCTGCTAGAGGAGTTGGAGGCCACGCCAGCGCGCTAGCGATTCACTCCGCTGATGCGGTTCCCCCATTTTGGGGTTGGGGGTTTTCCGCTTTCCAGCGCATAGCCATGTAGATCCGTGCGTAGGGGGAGGGGTGGTGGTTGAGCCAGCGCTCCTCCCAGGCGGGCGGATGCAACTTGCGGTACTCGGAGGTCAGCAGCGCCACTTCCGCCCAGGCGTCCGGGTTCTGGGTCGCGTTGATGGCGAACAGGTCGGCCTCATATTCCTGCATGTAGGTGAGCTTGTTAAATGCCGGGGTGGCGAGAAACAGAAACAGCGATAAGGCGGCAAACAGCAGGGGAAAGCCTGCGTAGTCGTCGACGCCGCGAATCCCCCAGCGCTCGCCGCGCCTGGCCAACACCCAGTTGAACAGCCAGCTGGTCGCCGCGAAACAGGCTCCGATGAGCAGGGCAATAAACAGCAGGCCCTTACCTGCGTGGTTGAGCACGTAGTGGCCAATCTCGTGGGCCATCACCGCCTCGACGGCCGGCGCATCGGCGCGGGCCAGCAGGTTGTCATTGAGGGCGATGCGTACGGTGCCAAACATGCCGGCCACGTTGGCGCTCACGCGCTTGGTCTGCTTTGACTGGTCTACCTGCTTTACATCGTCCGCCGGCACGCCGTTGGCCCTGGCGATGGAAAGAATCTGCTCTTTCAGCGGGCCCTCATCCATGGGCTTGTATTCGTTAAACAGCGGCATGATGAACAGCGGCGCCAGGAACATGATCAGCACCATGAAGCCCGCCGCAAGCCCGGTTCCCCACAGCCACCAGCGCTGCGGAGAGCGGTGCAGCACCATGTACAGCAGGGCGATAAACAGGCTGCCAAACAACAGCATGAGGGCGGCACCCATCAGGTGTTCAGAGAGCCAGCCGCCAAGGGACAGGTTGCCCAGCCCGTAGGCGTGTTCGATGTAGTGCCCGCTGTACCAGTCCACCGGTAGCAACAGGGCGGTGGTGACCAGCAGGTAGATAGGCACGTAGATAAAGGCCTGGGCGAAGCGATTGTTGAACTTGCGCTCCGCGAGCTCCCGCCAGCGCCGGGACCAGCCAGAGGCCAGCAGCAGCCAGGCGATCAGCAGCGTGGCGGCCAATTGCAACACCATTGCCAGGTAGCCTGCATTGACGTAGCCGATGGTGTTCTCGACGTTTTCCGCCGGTACCTGGGTGAGCAGCGCCTGGGTGGCGGCCACGGCATCAAAGCCCGGGGCATCGTTGGCGTGGCCCAGCAAGGGAGTTAACACCAACAGCAGCGCCAGACCGCGCAGACAGTTGTTCATAGGGTCAGCTCTCGACGAATTCCGTGACTTCAAGATTGAAGCCGGAAATGGCGTTGAAGTGAATCGGAGCTGAGAGGAGCCGCATCTTTCCCACGCCGAGCTGCTTGAGAATCTGGCCGCCGGTGCCGATCAAGCGGTACACCCGGTGACCGTCTTCGCCGGCGGTGGAGGTGGTTTCCGGCAGGTCCGGGAAGCGCTGGATGTCGTTGAGCACCTGCTCGGTAGACTCTTCCTGGGCCACCAGTACCACTGCGCCCTTGCCCTCTTCGGCTACCCGCTGCAGGGCGCGGCGGTAACTCCAGCCGGCCTCGCCGTCCGGAAGCTGAGTGCCCAGCACGTCGCGCAGGGTGTTCAGGGTTTGTACCCGCACCATGACCGGCTCGTCTTCACTGATCTCACCCCGCACCAGCGCGTAGTGCAGGCGGTCGTCAATCAGGTCGAGGAACGTGTGCAGGGTGAACTGGCCAAACTCGGTGTTGATAGTCTTGCGGTCTTTCAACTCCACCGACTGTTCGTGCAGGGCCCGGTAGGCGATCAGGTCGGCGATGGTACCGATCTTCAGGTCGTGCTTTTCGGCAAATTGTTCCAGCTCCGGGCGTCGTGCCATGGTGCCGTCTTCATTCATGATCTCGACAATCAGCGAAGCGGGGTTGAAACCCGCCATGCGCGCCAGGTCGGTGCCGGCCTCGGTGTGGCCGGCGCGGCGCAGCACACCGCCGGGTTTGGCCACCAGCGGGAAGATGTGGCCGGGCTGGGAGATATCTTCCGGCGTGGCATCAGTGGCGATGGCCGCGCACACGGTCTCGGCGCGCTGGGCGGAGCTGATGCCCGGGCCGACCCGGTTAGCGGCGTCGATGGAGACGGTGAAGTTGGTCTCGTGCTGGGAACGGTTGTGTCGCACCATCAGCGGCAGGTCCAGGCGCTGAGCCTGCTCCTCGGTGATGGTGAGGCAGATCAGGCCGCAGGCTTCACTGGAGTAGAAGGTGATCGTCTCCGCGGTGACCGCTTCCGCGGCGATGATCAGGTCGCCTTCATTTTCCCGATCCTCGTCATCCATGAGGATGACCATTTTTCCTTTGCGGATGTCGTCGACCAGCTCCGCAACGCTGCTCAGTGCCATGGCGGTTTACAGCAGCTCGACGGCTACCGCGGTGGCTTCACCGCCGCCGATGCACAGGGCAGCGACACCCTTGGATTTGCCGTATTCCTTCAGTGCGTGCACCAGGCTGACGATGATACGCGCGCCGGTGGAGCCGATCGGGTGGCCCTGGGCGCAGGCACCGCCGTGCACATTGACTTTGGCGTGGTCCAGGCCGATCTCCTGCATGGCCAGCATGGTAACCATGGCAAAGGCCTCGTTGATCTCGTAGAGGTCGACCTGGTCTTTGTCCCATCCGGCTTTTTCAAGCACTTTGTTAATGGCGCCGATGGGGGCGATGGTGAACTCGCTCGGCTCCTGGGAGTGCCGGCTGTGCGCGATGATGCGCGCCAGCGGCTTGACCCCGCGGGCCTCGGCTTCACTCTCGGCCATCAGCACCAGGGCGCTGCCGCCGTCGGAGATGGAGCTGGCGTTGGCGGCGGTAATGGTGCCGTCCTTCGCGAAGGCCGGGCGCAGTTGCGGAATCTTGTCGAGATTGGCCTTGTGGGGCTGCTCGTCGTCGCTGATGACGGTTTCCCCGGCGCGGGTTTTCACGGTCACCGGGGCGGTTTCCGACTTGAGCTTGCCGGCCTCAATGGCTTTTTGGGCGCGGGTGAGGGACTCCACCGCGAAGCTGTCCATCTGCTCGCGGGTCAGCCCGTATTGGTCGGCTGTTTCCTGGGCGAAAGAGCCCATGGCGCGTCCCGTGTAAGCGTCTTCCAGGCCGTCGAGGAACATGTGGTCCATGATGGTCTTGTGGCCGGTGCGCACACCGCCGCGGGCATTGGGGATCAGGTGGGGGGCGTTGCTCATACTCTCCATGCCGCCGGTTACCACGATCTTGTTGGTGCCGGCCAGGATACTGTCGTGGCCGCTGATAGTGGCCTGCATGGCCGAGGCGCACATCTTGTTGACGGTGACCGCGCCGGTGGATACCGAGATGCCGGCACCGATGGCCGCCTGGCGTGCCGGCGCCTGGCCGAGGCCGGCGGGCAGCACGCAGCCCATGAATACTTCATCGATATCAGCGGCATCCAGTCCGCTGCGCTCCACGGCGGCGGCGATGGCGGTAGCGCCCAGTTCCGGGGCGGAAACCTCGGCCAGCTCGCCCTGCAAACCGCCCATCGGGGTGCGCGCGCCGGCCACGATAACTACTGATTCCTGGCTCATATCGATTCCATTGACTGTCGGTGGGTGAGGGGCGCCCATTTAGCCACAGGGGCAGGGCGCGTACAACTTACGGATATGGGGTCAAACGGCAGGTTTTCAATGTGTGAGAGCTGCGCTCAGCTGCGCACGGGGCTAAACAATTTCCCGCGCACGCTCTTGCGGTAGCGGCCCGGAGTGAGACCTTCATGCTTCTGGAACAAGGCGGTGAAGTAGCTCACGTCCTGCAGCCCGACTTGCCAGGCAATCTCGCCTACCGAAAGGTTGGTGGTTCGCAACAGTTCGCGAGCGGCCACCAGTCGCTGGTTGCGCAGGAATGCTGACGGTGTTTGGCCGGTGGCCGCGTTGAAGCGGCGGGTGAGGGTGCGGGGGCTGCACTGCAACTCCGCCGCCAGGGCCGCCAGTGACAGGGGCTGGTGCAACTGGTCCTGCAGTCGCTCCTGGGCCGCCAGCACCAGCTCATCGTGATGGGCGCTGTCATCCACCGACTGAAAGGCGTGGGCCCGGAACGGTCGGCGAATCTCCGGTGAGAACTGGCTCTCGATCTGCCGTGCTATGCGCTGGCCGAACCAGCCCTCCACCAGGTGGATCATCAGGTCCGCCACCGAGTTCACGCTGCCGGCGCAGTAGATCTGGTCACTCTGGGTAATAAGGTGGCGGCGTTTGAGCTGCACCTGCGGGTAGCGGTCAGCGAAGGCGTCAAAGTAGTGCCAGTGGGTGGTAGCGGCGCGGCCGTCAAGCAGGCCCGCTTCGGCGAGAAAACAACTACCGGTGCCCACCGAGCAGATGATGGTGCCCGCTTCCTGCAGGCGCCTGAGCAGTGGCAGCCAGGCAGATTCCCTGCGCAACACAGGCTGCGGATTACGCCACAGGCCTGGGAGCAGCAGCATGTCACAGGGTTCCACCTGGTCGAGCCCGATGGCGGGCGCCAGCCTCACGCCGCCGGTGAGCTCCACGGGTTCTGATTGGCTTGACGCGAGTTGCAGGCTCACCGGCTTGTGCCCGCGGCGGCCGGCGCTGGCGGCGTTGCCAGCCGCCTGCAGCACATCCAGTGGCAGGGCGATGCTGGTGGCCAGCGCGCGCGGGTAGAGCGCCGCGACCACACGCAGGCTGCCGGAGGCGGTGACCGGTTGGCTGGTACTTTTTGGCACTGGCGCAATAACCCAACGAAGTGACGCATATACCATAATTGAGAAAGGCGCCGGTTTCTACAATGTCCGCTGATCTAGAGGAGTGATCCCGTGCGCCTGCCAGTGATTGTCGGGTTTGGTGGCGTCAACGCCGCCGGCCGCAGTTCCGCCCACCACGCCTACCGGCGTATGGTGATCGATGCCTTGCCGGAAACCGAGGCGGACGCCACCTGGCAAGCCCTTGCGGCTCTCACCGGGCGCGAGTACGACGGCAGCGCCGCCACCCGCCAGGCCCTCGCCGATGCTACCCTGGTGCGGCGCATCGAGAACCATCATTTCGACGTCGACGCGGTGCCCTGGAACCGGCGCATGGTGGCCCACTCCGAGGGTTACCCGATGCGCTTTCGGACCCGGCTCAAACAGCTCCCGGAACAACTGCCCCACGGCTGGTCGGTGCAGGCGGAAGATGATCTACACGTTCACGTGGCTATCGACCAGGGCATGATGTTCCTGTTGCCCACCCACCGCGAGGCAGCCGTCAAGGCAGCGGGGCAGCTGCCCAGCGGTTTTGACCCCTCCGATTTGTACAGCGCCCGCAGCCACCCCCGCGGCCTGCAGATGACGGTGTTTGCCGCCTCCGATGCCCTGGGCAGTTCCGGGCTGGACTGGGAAACGCTGCGCTCCCGGGTCCCGGTCGACAAGGTCTCGGTATACGCCGGCAGCGGTATGAGTCAGCTCGATGCCAACGGCAACGGTGGCCTGCTCAAGGCGCGCTATACCGGCCGCAAGGTGACCTCCAAGTACTGCCCCTTCGGCTTTGCGGAGATGCCCGCCGACTTTATCAATGCCTACGTGCTGGGCAGCCTTGGCAGTACCGGCACCAATATGGGTGCCTGTGCCTCATTCCTTTACAACCTGCGTCAGGCGGTACAGGACATCCAGTCCGGTCGCAGCCGAATTGCCCTGGTGGGTTCTGCCGAGGCGCCGATCACCGCTGAGGTCATGGACGGTTACGCCGCCATGGGCGCCCTGGCCAGCGACCGGGAGCTGCGCGACCTGGACGGCCTGCCCGAGGACGTGGAACCGGACTACCGTCGTGCCTGCCGGCCTTTTTCCAGCAACTGCGGTTTCACCATCGCGGAATCCGCCCAGCTCGTCATTCTTTGCGACGACGAACTGGCGCTGGAGTTGGGTGCCCAGGTGTTTGGTGCGGTCAGTGACGTGTTTGTTAACGCCGACGGCCACAAGAAATCCATCGCCTCACCGGGGGTTGGCAACTACATCACCGTGGCCAAGGCGCTGGCCGCAGCCCGCAACCTGGTAGGCGAAGAACGCCTGCGGCAAGGTGGGCTGGTCCAGGCCCACGGCACCGGTACGCCCCAGAACCGGGTCACCGAGTCGCACATTCTCAATGAGGTGGCGCGGCAGTTTGGAATCGAGCAGTGGCCGGTCGTTGCGGTGAAGGCTTTTCTCGGGCACTCCATCGGCTGCGCCGGTGGCGACCAGCTCGTCAACACGCTCGGCATTTGGCAACACGGGCTGCTGCCGGGCATCAGCACCATCGACCACTTGGCAGAGGATGTGCACGCGAGCCATCTGGATATCTCCGCCGTGCACCGGGAACTGCAGGGCGAGGCCACCTACGCGCTGGTCAATGCCAAGGGCTTCGGGGGCAACAATGCCACCGCTACCGTGTTGTCGCCCCTGCGCACCCGGGAAATGCTGGCCGCCCGCCACGGTGCCAGGGCCATGGCGGCCTGGCAGCAGGCGGCTGAGCCCGTGACCGAACGGGCCGCCGGGTTTGAGGCGGCCTGCCTGTCAGGCAGTTTCCGCGCCACCTACAAGTTCGATCATGACGTACTGGGCGCGGAGCAGGTCAGCCTGTCCGCGGACCGGCTTGAGATAGGCGGGCGCCCGATTGACCTCGCTCTGGACAATCCCTACCAGGATATGTGCTGACAGCTTGCTGTGGCGCATTGGTCCTGCAGGCATTAGACTCAAGCGTGGGCAGGCACTAACAGGGAGCAGCCCGGTTCTGAACATGCGGAAGTTCATCCGCCACCCCAACTGCATACCCATCGACATTGCCGTCGATGAATCCGGCAGCGAAGGGGATGGCACTACTGTGACCTTGGTCAACGTGTCGGCCGGCGGGTTGGCGTTCAGCCTGCTGCACCCGGTCAATGTCGGCGCCCGGCTGACGATTTCCATGCCCCAGGTGTGGCCCGACTACTCCGCTTCCGGCACCGTAGTCTGGTGCCGCGAGGCCCAGCAAGGCTTTGAAGCCGGCGTGCAGTTCGACCAACCCGACGAGGCTTTCAAGGCCAGAATGGTCGCACAGTTCTGCCAGATCGAAGAGTACCGGCGCGAGGTGCGCGAGCGTGACGGGCGGGCCCTGAGCAGCGAAGAGGCGGCGCGCGAGTGGATCGTGCGCTACGCCGAGGAGTTTGCCAACACCATCGGTTGGCAGTGAAGCCTTGCCCGAATCACCCGTACCCCTGGCTATCGAGGGCCTGGACGTACCGCTGCGGATGCACCTGCACGGCAGCGAGGACCGTCACATCAGTGCCAGCCTTCGCGCCCGGGGACAGTGGGAACCCTTCGAAACCCAGCTGTTTTTGAGCGCGCTCGGCAGCGGGGACCGGGTGCTGGATGCCGGTGCCAACCTGGGCTACTTCAGCCTGGTGGCCGCAGCCCGGGTGGGCGCGTCTGGCCGGGTTTATGCCTTCGAGCCGGAACCGCGCAACTACCGTCTGTTGCAAGCCAACGTCCTTCTCAACGGCTTCGAGCAGCGGGTGACCTGCTGCGAGGCAGGCCTGTCGGATCGGCCGGGGCAGGCGCTGCTCTACCTCAGCGACGATAATCTTGGCGACCATCAGCTGCAGCCCGATGAGCCCGGCCGCGATGCGGTCAGCGTTGCGCTGGAGCAGGGCAGTGCGTGGTTTGCGGGCCGCGAGGAGCGCCTGGACTTCGTGAAGGTCGATGTGCAGGGCGCCGAGCACGCGGTGATCAATGGACTGCTGCCGCTACTCGAGGCCAGCGGCGAGCAGCTGCGAATCCTGTTGGAACTCACCCCGCTCTCACTGCGCAATGCCGGCACTTCAGGTGCCGCCCTGATCGACACGCTGGCGAGTCTGGATCTGCCGTTCCATATCGTCGATCACATCGAACATCGACTGGTGGCGACCGACGCTGCGGCGCTCTCGACCTGGTGCAACAACGTGGACAGCGTGCCTGTTGATGCGGGTTTCATGAACATCTTGCTGGGGCCCGCGGTATAATTTTGTCCATGAACGAGACTATCGAACAGCTCCTGCATCGCAACTCCGCCCCCAAGCTCACCGACCCCGGCCCGGACCGCAGCACCCTGGATTACATGTTCCGGGCCGCCGTACGCGCCCCCGACCACGCCTGGCTGCAACCCTGGCGCTTCCTGACCATCGAGGGTGAGGCACGTGCGCAGCTGGGGGAGGTGTTCCTGGAATCCCTGCTGCGGAAAGACCCCGGCGCCGATGATACCGCGCGCAGCGCGGCGCTGGCCTCACCGCTGCGGGCGCCGCTGATGGTGGTGGTGATTTGTCGTTATACCGAGCACCCCAAGGTGCCGCGCTGGGAGCAGGTCATCTCCGCCGGCTGTGCGGCCCATGCCATGATGCTGGCCGCCGAGGCCCAGGGTTACGCGGCCATCTGGCGCACCGGCAGCTACGCCGAGGACCCGCTGGTCGCTCACGAGCTGGGCCTTGAGGACAATGAATCCATCGTCGGCTTCCTGTATTTCGGCAGCCGCGAGGGTCGCGCCAAGCCACTGCCCGAACGCCCGGTCAACGACTACGTTCAGGCGTGGGCGCCCTGACAGCAAGCCGACGGCTTTCATCGCGCAGCATCGGCCTGCTTACCGGGCTGTTGCTGTATGGCATCACCGCGCAAGCCGAGACTGACTGCGACCATCGCAACCCGCTGAACAACCTGTACTGGGGTGACCTGCACATTCATACCCTGTACAGCCTCGACGCCCGCACCCAGGACACCCGCACGACACCGGCCCAGGCCTATGCCTTCGCCCGCGGCGCGCGGCTCGGCATCCAGCCCTGGCGGGACGGCGTGGCTCAGCGGTTCCTGCAGCTGGAACGGCCGCTGGATTTTGCCGCGGTAACCGACCACGCGGAACTGCTGGGCGAGGTGGCCCTGTGCACCACGCCGGATAGCTTCGCCTACGGCAGCCTGTATTGCCGCATCTTCCGTAACTTTCCGCGCGTGGCGTTTTTCCTGTTCAACACCAATGCCGCGATGGGTGACCGGCTGGGGATGTGTGGCGAAGACGGCGAGCGTTGCCGCCAGGCGGCCCGGGCACCCTGGCTGGACATTCGGGCGGCGGCAGCGGCCGCCAATGACCCGGCCGGCTGCAGCTTCTCGAGCTTTGTCGGCTACGAGTGGACCGGGGCGGCGAAAAACCTCGCCAACCTGCACCGCAACGTAATCTTCCGCAACGCCGAGGTGCCGGCGCAGCCCGTTAGTTTTGTCGACAGTGATGGCAGTGTCGACAGCCTGTTCCTGGCGCTGGAGAACGATTGCCTGGAAGCGGGCAGCGGCTGTGACGCGCTGGTAATTCCCCACAACAGCAATCTCAGCGACGGATTCATGTTTCCTTCGCCGGCCTCCGGCGTGCTCGACCCAGCCAGGGCCGGACGCCGGCAGCGTTTCGAAAACCTGTTGGAAATCTTTCAGCACAAGGGCGCCAGCGAGTGCTTTTTCCAGTCTGGCCTCAGTGAGGATGAGTTGTGCGACTTCGAACAGCTGCCCTACAACAAGTTCAGCGGCAAGTTCCAGCGCTGGACCCGCGACCCGCCGCGGGCCGATGACGGCTTTGCCCGCTCGGTGCTGCGCGATGGGCTGACCCACCGCGGCGCGCTGGGCATCAATCCTTTCGAACTGGGATTTGTCGGCAGCACCGATACTCACCTCGGGGCCGCGGGCGCGGTCAGCGAACGCACGTTTGCCGGCCATGGCGGTGCTGGCGCGCCGGCGGGTGAGGACGGGCCCACCGGCCTGGTGGACGATCTCGAATTCAATCCCGGCGGCCTGGCCGCGGTTTGGGCGCCGCAGAATCGCCGCAACGACCTCTTCGACGCGCTGCGGCGGCGGGAGGTT
>JANQGK010000242.1 GCA_028277365.1 Halieaceae bacterium
TCGCCGGCTATGACTTCGACATCTTCGCCAACGCCGAGTCAGAAGACATGTATGCCGCTATCGACATGCTGGCTGACAAGCTGGACCGCCAACTGATTAAGCACAAGGAAAAAATGCGCGGCCACTGATGTTCCAGCTAGACCAGCTACTGAGCCCCGGCCTGACTTTCTGCGCGGCACCCGGCACCAGCAAGAAAAAGGTGATCGAGACCGCGTCGACTCTTATCGCCGAGAGACGGACCGAACTGGACGCTGCCGAGGTTTACAACAACCTGCTGGCACGGGAGCGCTTGGGCAGCACGGCGCTGGGTGACGGCATTGCCATTCCCCACTGCCGTCTGAGCGGCTGCGGGGAGGCCGTCGGCAGCCTCATTACCCTGGCGGACCCGGTCGACTTCGACGCCAGCGACGGCCAGCGGGTGGACATTCTGTTTATCCTGATGGTGCCGGAAGAGGCCGCTCAGGAGCACCTGGACATTCTTGCCGGGCTGGCGCGGCTGCTGAGCCAGGCCGCCTTTTGTGATGCACTGCGCGCGGCGGAGAGCGACAGCGCGCTCTACGACGCCGCGGTCAACTACGAGCACTGAGCCGGCGTGCGGCTGGTCATCATCAGCGGCCGTTCGGGTTCGGGCAAGAGTACCGCGCTGCACCAACTCGAGGACGAGGGCTACTACTGCATCGACAACCTGCCGGCAACGCTGCTGCCGGCTCTGGTGGAGCGCGCTCATTCAGAACCCCTTTCGCCCGCCGGTCTCGCGGTCTGTATAGACGCCCGCAATGCCCACGTCGATCTGACCCACTTTTCGACCTTGCTGGGGGAACTGCCGGGGGACGTCAACATGGACATCCTGTTCCTCGATGCCGACGATGCGAGCCTCATCAAGCGCTTCAGCGAGACCAGGCGGCGCCACCCCCTGAGCGGCGAAGACACCCCGCTGGCCGATGCTATCGCCCGGGAGCGCTCGATTCTCGAACCCATCGCCAGCGCTGCGTCGCTGGTAATCGACACCAGCCAGATGACGATCTACGAGCTGCGCTCAGCCATTCGCGAACGCCTGGTGGGCTCCCAATCCGGGGAGATTTCCATACTGTTCCAGTCTTTTGGCTTCAAGCGCGGCCTGCCCGCCGACGCCGACCTGGTGTTCGACGTGCGCATACTCCCCAACCCGCACTGGGAAAAAACGCTGCGACTGAAAACCGGGCGCGACCCCGAGGTGGTGGCCTTCCTGGAGCAGCAGCCCATGGCGCGGGAACTGTTTGATGAAATGACGGGCTTCCTCAATAGCTGGCTGCCGCGCTACCGGGACAGCAACCGTAGCTACATCACCGTTGCCGTCGGTTGTACGGGTGGGCAACATCGGTCAGTATACCTCGCAGAAAAGCTCTATCGGCGCTTTCGCAAGGACTACCCCGAAGCCAACTTGCGGCACCGCGAGCTACAGGACAGCCCGCCGCCCCTGGACGCGGACAGCACCGCAGAAAGTTCGAAGGAAAGCCCGCAGGGAAGCTCCGAGTCATAAGCACAAGGCAAAACATGCTCCGGCAGAAAATTACAATAATCAACAAGCTGGGATTGCACGCGCGGGCGGCCGCCAAATTCGTCAGCTGCGCCTCCGCCTTCTCCAGTACCATCCAGGTCGGCCAGGACGGCAAGCTGGTCGACGGCAAGAGCATCATGTCGGTGATGATGCTGGCTGCCGGTAAGGGCACCGAACTGGAATTGCACGTTGAAGGCAAGGATGAGCAGGAGGCGCTGGACGCCATCACGCTACTGATCGAGAACTGCTTCGACGAGGGCGAGTGATGCAGTGCCGGGTGCTTGCTAGTGCACACACCGATGTGCCGCGCCACGGGAGCACCCACTAGTGGGACAGGCCACGGAAACCAATCGTACTCAGGCCCAGCTCGATGAGCTGACCCGGGCGCTGGGCAGCGGCACCTTCGTCAATGTGCGGCATATGCTCAACGCCCTGCCGGCACCCGATATTGCCCGGCTGCTCGAATCCTCACCCCCTCCCACCCGCGCCGTGCTGTGGCAGCTGGTGGACGAGGAGGACGAGGGCGAAATCCTCCAGGAGCTGGGCGATGAGGTTCAGACGGAGTTCCTACGCGGCATGGACGCGGCGGAGGTCGCCGCCGTCACCGAGGGCCTGGAAGCGGATGACGTGGCCGACATACTCCAACGCTTACCCAACAAGGTGTTGCAGGAAGTCCTACGGGTCATGGACGAGCAGGACCGGGCCCGGGTCGAACAGGTGCTCGACTATCCCGAGAACACCGCCGGCGGCCTGATGAACACCGACACCATCACCGTGCGTGCGCGCCACACCGCCGACGTGGTGCTGCGCTATCTGCGGCGCCACGAGGAACTGCCGGCAATGACCGACAGCCTGATCGTGGTCAACCGTGCCGACATGCTGCTGGGGGTATTGCCCCTGGGTCGGCTGCTGGTCGCCGATCCAGACGCCAGCGTGCGCGAGATGATGGACACCGATGTGGAGGCCATACCCGCCGAAATGGAGGCCAGCGAGGTCAGTCAGCTGTTCGAGCGCAATGACTGGATCTCGGCCCCGGTAGTCGACGAGAGCGGGCGTCTGCTGGGCCGGATTACCATCGACGACGTGGTTGATGTAATCCGCGAGGAAGCCGATCACTCGCTGATGAGCATGGCCGGTCTCGACGAGGACGAGGACACCTTCGCACCGGTACTGAAAACCACGCCACGGCGCGCCGTGTGGCTGGGTATCAACCTGGCCACGGCGTTTATCGCGGCCTCAGTGATCAACCTGTTCCAGGACACCATCGACAAAGTGGTGGCGCTGGCCGTGCTCATGCCCATCGTGGCCAGCATGGGTGGTATCGCCGGCACCCAGACCCTGACGGTGATGGTGCGCGGCATCGCGCTCGGACAGATCGGCTTCAGCAACCAGCGCTGGTTGCTGACCCGGGAATTTACGGTGGGCGCGCTTAACGGATTGCTGTGGTCAGCGGTCGTCGCACTGGCCGCCTCGCTGTGGTTTGCCGACTGGCAGATCGGCGCGATTATCGCCGCCGCTATGGTCATCAACCTGGTGACCGCCGGCGTCGCCGGCACGCTGATTCCCCTGCTGATGAAGCGGTACAGCATCGACCCCGCACTGGCCGGCGGCGTGGTGCTAACGACCGTGACCGACGTGGTGGGCTTCATGTCTTTCCTGGGCCTGGCCACCCTGGTCTACGGTTGAACGTCATGGACGAACACGACGACGAATTCGAACAACTGCCTCCCAGCAAGAGCGCGCTCAAGCGCCGGATGACGGCGCTGCAGAAGCTCGGCGAAACCCTGGTGGCATTGAGCGATAAGGAACTGGCGCAGATGCCGATCGAGGATGAGCGGGTGCACGAGGTGATCCTCGAAGCCCGGGGCATACGCAGCCACAGCGCCCGCCGCCGTCACCTGCAGTATCTCGGCAAGCTGATGCGCGACATCGACCCCGCCCCGATCGAGGCGGCACTGGATGCCCTGCACCAGCGCAGGCGCGGCGATGCCGCGGCTTTTCATCAGCTGGAGCACTGGCGTGAGCGCCTGCTGCGCGAAGGGGATTCCGCGGTGCAGGCCCTGTTGGAAGACTTCCCAGCCGGTGACCGGCAGTTGCTGCGACAGCTGGTGAGGCAGCACCGCCGCGAAGCCGAAGCGGGCAAACCGCCTGCGGCCAGCCGCAAGCTGTTTCGCTACCTGCGGGAGCTGACGGGCCAGGAATAGGCGCGGCCTGCAAGGTGCGGCCGGCAGGGCGTGAGCTCAGGTTTCCGGGTCTTCCTTGTCCGCCTCCGGTTCGGCCTCTTCCACGGTATCGGTGCTGTCAGCCGTCTGTATCTGCGCGCCCGCTTCCGGCATGTCGGCAGGATCTTTGCGAGGGTCGCGGGCGGAATTGTCAAAGATGCGCTGAAAGTTCAACTGTGGATCCGACCAATCACCGTCGACCCGGTAGACTGCGCTCGAGAAGCGGTCCATCTGCTTGTCGAACAGCTTACTGATCACGTATACCCCTGCCGCCGCCGGCAGTCCACTGACCAAGGCGAACATCCATGGCAGGTTGCTGGCGATGGGCAGGGTGGCTATAAGCTCGCCATCGACGGTGTCATTGCGGGCGTCGGCGAGGCCCACGAACTGAAACCGGCTGCCGCGCCCACGCACGTCAATCAGCGGCACATCGATCAAGCCTTCGTTGAAGATCAATTCACCCTCGATGGAATCGAAGGGCACCCCGGACTTGTAAACATGGGACAGGTCCAGGCTCAGCTTGTTGACGAACTCCGCCAGATTGAGAATAGCCACCACCCGCAGTGTGCCCGAGGTGGCGCCCGACGTGTTCAGGAAGCTGCCCTCCTGCACGTCGAGGGTCATGCGGCCGCTGGCGGCTTCCACCGCAAAGTTTGAGGGGTCGCCGGGCCAGGTCAGCTCGACGCCGACGCTACCCGAGTTGGTTTCAACGATCTGCTCGTATTGGTACTTCGCCAGCACGTCGCCGAAGTTCACGAAGTTCAGGTCACCCATCAGGCGTGTCCGTTCACCCTCCTCGCCCCGCAGCCAGTCCAGCCGCATCGGGTTGTCACGCCCCAGGATCAGCTTGCGCAGCTCGCCGCGAATGTTCTCGAAGTGCAGATTCTGGCGACTCTGGCGCAGGGTGAAGGCCAGGTCGCCCCAGTGATCCTCACCTTCGTGCAGGTCGGCGATAGCCACGGTGATGGGCGGAAAATCGAACTGGTCTGCCGGCAGGCCCTCCTCCGCATTCATCATCGCCACAAAGCCCGCTACCTCGAGGCGCGCCAGGTTCAGGTCGACCTGGGCAAGATCATCCGGCAGCACCGCGCGCCCGGCCGCCCAGCGGGTCTCGAAGCCGATCTCCCAACGGTCGGGAAATTCCTGGCCGTCCAGGCGCACATCGTCGACCTGCTTGCCAAACAGCAGCAGGCGCCCTACCTCGAGGTTGCGCAGGGCGGACAGGATCAGCACCGGCTCTGCCTCATCCTCGGGGAAATAGGTATCGAAGAAAAGCTCCCACTCGTCCCAGTCGAGATGATCGAGCTTGCCGCCCAGCAGGAAGCGCCCTGGTTCGCTGGCCGCCAGCGGCGCTCCGAAACCAAGGCTGCCACCGCTAAAGCCGTCGATGCCGAGATCCAGGCCCAGGAAGGCCGCGTTATCCACGGCAATATCGATCCGCCGCGGCCCCGCGGCCAGCGGCATGGAGAGCTGCATCCTGCGCGACTCTCCGGCCGCCTTGGCCCAGGGCGAAGGGAGGTCGAGCGCTACCCCTTCAAGCCCGCTGTCGATCTCCAGCCTGGCGCCATCACCGGGGGGCACCCGCACATGCAGCGTGGCGGCAGTTTCGCCCTGCGCCAGCCTCAACACGTCGAGGTCCAGCCATTCGCGCACATCATCGGCGCCGGCTCGCCCTCGGACCTCGATATCCAGCTCCGCCAGGCCGTCGCCGGCGCGCCCCTGGCGCACCTTGCCGGTAAGCGGCCGGCCCCAGGCGGAGCCCGTCATCTCTTCGGCGCTAAAGCCGTTGTAGCTGTCGTAGTAAAGGGTGCCGTTGACGTCGTCGATGCGCAGGTCGATATCGCTCATATCGACATCCACATCAGACCACTCAGCCACCAGGTTCACCTGTGGTTCGGACCCTGCGTCACTGAGGTTCATAGCCAGGGCCAGCCGCGTATCCAACTCGCCCTGCAGGCGCCAGTCAGTGAAAGTATCTCCCACCGTGTTGCGCAGCGGTGAGGTGTTGACCACGGCCAGGCCGTCGGCAGCGCTACCGCGCATTGCAGCCACCAGTGCCAGCTGCAGCTGGCGGTCGGCGTCCTGGCGCAGCTGGATCCGCACGTCGCGAACCTCGGAATCGAGGATTCTGCCGCGCTGCGCATACACGTCCACGTCGGAGTCATCGATCAGCACCAGCCCGTCGAGATCGTCCACAGCGGGCCACTCCGGATGGTAGTCAATGCGGGTGTCTTCAACGTCAAAGAAAAGCTGGATGGTGCGGTACTTGGGGTTGCGTACCAGGCTGCCGCGGTAGATGAAGCCACCCTCAGCGATGCGACCCTCGCCAATGCTCGGCTCCAGCCACTCCAGCAGGTTGGGGTTCAGCTTGTAGGGCAGGTACTTGCGGCGATACTCGGGTACCGTGTCGCGCAGACTGACCATCAGATCCATCTCGGAGCCGGCCGGCGTGTCGGACCGCGGTAACTTGAGGGAAAACAGGCCACGCACCTCGCCCTCGTCGGCGGTGGCGGTGAATGGCCCGCTGCGCAGCCGGAACGCGTCCGGGTGCACCTGCCACTGCAGCTCGGCGCTGAAGGAGTGATAGTCGAGCTGCTGGCGGTAGACCTTGGGAAAGGCCATAGAAAATTCCGAGGATGCCAGCTGCACCCGCCCGCTGTCCTGGGTCAACACTGCAAAGCCCGAGGCATTGTCCAGGCCCGGCGCGCCGCGCCAGGGCTCGACGTCCACCTCACGGAAATTGGTGGAGAGCTGCCAGTCCCGCTCCGTCGTCATGTCGTTCAGGGTAAATTCCACCTGCTCCAGCTCGCCGGTGGGAGACAGTCGTGCCAGCACATCCCGGGCGGTGTCAGGCAGCAGGCCAGCGCCCTGCAGATAACTCGACAACTCGCCCAGTTCAATATCCGCCAACCGCAGGGTGATGCTGTCGTTGCCGTAGCGACCGGTGAGCGCCGGTATCACCACACTCCGCCCCGCGTCGAGGAGCTCCAGGTTACGGGCGCGGAAATCCCAGGCCTGTTCACGATAGTCGGCGGCGAGCTCCACGCGGACCCGTTCAAAGTTGTAGGCGCGGCCCTCCTCCGCCAGCGGCTTGAGCGCCAGCGCGTCGGCGGCCAGGCCCGCCGCCAGCTGCACCTGGCCGCGCTCGAGGCGCAGCCACAAGTCATTCTGCATCCGCCCTGACAGGGGCTGGAAATTCGCTTTTGCCAGCAGGTCGTCCCAGAGGGTGAGGTCAGCCAGCTCGAACTTGAGGTGGAACAGACCGCTGAAGCTGCGGAAGTCGGTCAGGCTGCCTTCCCCCTCCGCGGTGAGCCGGAACCAGGCGTCGCGCTGCGGCGCCCGCAGGCTCACCAGCGCGCGGCGGAAGTTGCCGTCGCGCAGCACCTCGGCCTGGATGAAAGACACCCGGGTGGACTGGTCGCGGTGCAGTTCCATAGCCAGTTCATCCAGGGTCAGCTCTTCGACGTTGAAGATGAACTCGTTGAGGGTACGACCGAGGTCGCCCCCTCCGCCGCTGGGGATACCGGCAATCTGCAGCTGACCCTGCTCATCCACTTCCACGTGGATGCGGCCGCCGCGGGCGGTCAGCGCATAGAGCCTCGGCGACATGGCGCGCAGAGTATCGAGCACGTCCAGCTCCAGAAACAGGCTGGCGAACTCCATGCCTACCGCCGCATGGTTATCACCCAGTATGCGCAGGCCGCGGGCCTCCAGGCGCGGCGAGAGGGAGCGCCAGCTCCCCTGCAGGTCATCGATTTCGAGGGTAAAGGGCAGACGCTGGTTGGCGGCGGCGAGAAGCTCGGCCTGGTAGCGACCGACATTGTTCATCAACAGCCGGCCGACACTGCTGTAGACCGCCAGCAAGACGATAAGCAGGACAATCAGAGACCAGAGCCATGTGGTGATCCGTTGCAGCACGTTTACTTCAATACCCGTTCCTGCACCGGTCATAACCACGCCGGCGCGCTACCAAGCTTTAGAGCAGTATAATGTCGAACTGTTCCCGGCTGTACATGGGCTCCACCTGGAACTGCAGGGACTTGCCCGCCAGCGCCTCCAGGTCGGCGACGGTGGCCGAATCCTCGTCCAGCAGTCGATCCACCACCTCCTGTGAGGCGCGCACCATCAGCGTGTCGGCATCATAGGCCCGGGCCTCGCGCAGGATGTCCCGAAAAATCTCATAGCACACTGTTTGCGCGGACTTGAGCTCACCGCGCCCACCGCAGGCCGGGCAGTCCTCGCAGAGCACGTGGGCGAGGCTGTCGCGGGTGCGCTTGCGGGTCATTTCCACCAGCCCCAGCTCCGATACCCCGGTGATGACCGTGCGCGCCCGGTCGCGGGCCATGGCTTTTTCCAGCGCCCGATAGACCTGGCGGCGATGCTCGGGATCGCGCATATCGATGAAGTCGATAATGATGATGCCGCCGAGGTTGCGCACCCTGATCTGCCGCGCCAGGGCGGTAACCGCCTCCAGGTTGGTTTTGTAGACCGTTTCCTCCTGGTTGCTGCGACCGACGAAGCCGCCGGTGTTCACATCGACGGTGCTCATGGCCTCGGTCTGATCGATGATCAGGTAACCGCCCGACTTCAGTGGCACCTTGCGCTCCAGGGCGCGGCCGATCTCGTCTTCCACGCTGTACAGGTCGAACAGCGGCCGCTCACCGTTGTAGTGTTGCAGCAGCGGCGCCAGCTCCGGCACATAGTCTTCGCAGAAATCCCGCAGCCGGCCATAGGCCTCCTCGCTGTCGACCCGGATGCGTTCCAGGCCGGGCCGTGCCAGGTCGCGCACGGAACGCTGGTAGAGTTGCCAGTCCTCGAACAGTCGCACCGGTGCCGGCTGCTCCGCGGCGCGCCGGCTGACCACCGACCACAGCCGCTTCAAGAAGCGCAGGTCCGCGGC
>JANQGK010000274.1 GCA_028277365.1 Halieaceae bacterium
TCCAGATGGGTGGTGGCGCCGCCCAGCAATAGCTCCATCACGTTGAAGGCGGTCAGTGCGTCCAACTCGTCATCACTCAGGGTTTCGACCAGCTCCAGCGGGCGCGCGAAGGAGCGGCCCATCTCGATAATGCCGCGGGTGGGCGTGGCGCTGGCGGCGTGGGTGTGGCCGCTGATAAAGCCCGGCACCAGTAGCTGATTGCGGGCATCGATGACGTCGAAACCGCGAATCGGTTTCTGCTCCACCGCCTCAATGAGACCCTCCCGCACCAGCACCGACACATTGTGATCAACGGCTATGTCGTCATCACGTACCACCAGCGCGGCACCGGCGTTGATGACGAAGCTGCCGCGCTTCGGCCGGCCATCTTTGCCTGCTTGGGCGGCGGCGCCGAGGGCCGGCGCCAGAGCCAGCGGTGCTGCCAGCGAGGCCTTTAGCAACTGGCGACGCTGCACAAACGCCGGCGCATCCTGTTCGGCCTCCGCGCTTTCACACAGGCAACAGCCGCCGGGGGCATGACGATGATCATGGTGGTTTGACATGGAGAACTCCCCTGGCGGTGGCGGGCGTGGCAAGGCGCCGGCAAAGTTGGCACACTGCCGCAATCGTCCACAAGAATAACAAGGAGACGCCCATGTCCTCATGGCCCAGGTACGCGCTGTCAATCGCCGCCCTGCTGCTGGCGGCCTGTTCCGACAGTAACGACAGCTTTGTAGAAACCGAGCCGCTGGTACCGTTGAGCACAGCGGTCAGTCTGGACAGCGGCCCGGTCGAAGGCCAGGACAGCACCCGGGCCCTGGCCTGGGAGTATCTGGGCATACCCTTCGCGGCACCGCCCGTGGGTGAACTGCGCTGGCGCGCGCCGCAGCCGCCCGAGCCGTGGACCGAAACGCGGTCTGCGACCGAGCTCGCTGATTTCTGCCTGCAGGTGCCCTACTTTGAGAGTGCATTCGACGGCAGCGAAGACTGCCTGTACCTGAACGTGTTTCGGCCCCAGAGCCAGGAGCGCGACCTGCCAGTGTTCGTCTGGATTCACGGCGGGGGCAACAACAACGGTGACACCGGTCAGCTGACACCGGCCTATGACGGCGCGCGACTGGCCGAGCGCGGCAACATGGTGGTAGTTACCGTGCAGTACCGGCTCAGCACCCTGGGCTGGCTATACCACCCCTCGCTGGCGGGTGACGGCGCCGCGGACGCTTCCGGAAACTACGGCACCCTGGACCTGATCAGCGCGCTGGAATGGATTCAGCGCAACGCAACGAGCTTCGGCGCCGATGCGGGCAACGTCACCATCGTCGGCGAATCTGCCGGCGCCGCCAATGTGTTGAGCCTGGTGATCGGTGAGCAGGCCAGTGGCCTGTTCCACAAGGGCATTATCCAGAGCCTGGGCGGCAGCGTCACGCCGAGATCCGCAGCCCTCAACGCGGCCAACACCCTGGTCGCGGACCTGACCGCTTTTGCGGGCCTGCCGGATATGCAGATGAGCGACGAGGAAACCGCCGAGTTTTTGCGCAGCTTCGACGCGGAAACCATCCTGACCCTGGCCAGCACGCCGGAAATCATCGGTGATGGCGCGGTCATCCCCGAGGCTGGCTACGACTTAATTGACAGCGGCAACTTCCCCAACAAGGTGCCCCTGTTGTTGGGGACCAACAAGGACGAGTACAAGTTGTACACCAGCCCGCTGGGCTTCAACGAATACCCCGACGGCACGCCCGAGTTGCGCGAGGCAGTGGGCACCTACCTCAGCCAGGCCTGGCGCGTAACCGGCGCCGACGAGCTGGCCACCCGCTTGCGCAACAATGACGATATGCCGGGCGTGTACGTGTACCGCTTCAACTGGGGTTCACCGGATGAGAACGGCGACAGTCCCCTGCCCGGGGCTTTCGCGGAAACCGGCGGCGCGTTCCACAGCGGCGAGATCTCCTTCATGATGGGCAACGAAGACACCTTCATTTTTGCCGCCTTCACCCCCCTGGTTTTCACAGAGGACAACGCCGCAAGCCGCGCCACCATGGCCGACATCATGGTGAACTACTGGTCGAGCTTCGCCCGGACCGGAGACCCCAACGGCAGCAGCCTGCCGGTCTGGGAGCCCTGGACCAACGCCACCGGCGCCGCCAAGGCGGTTACGCTGGACGTGAACTTCACAGACGACAGTCCCCGGGTGGAACCGGATACCACCGTGCTGACCGAGGCCGAGGTCTACGCCGGCGCCAACGCCAACCTGGACGGTGAAATCCTCGAGGAAACTCTGCGCCGCCTGGACGGCTGGTTCGGAAACTAGCCGAGACCTGCGCGGTCCGACCTGCGCGGCGCGACCATTCAGGTGATTGCCGGGTAGTCTTGCCAGTAGTACTGGAGCGCATCACTGCGCCAGTCCCGGTAGATGACCTCCCAGTCCAGGCCCGGGATGCGCCAACCGTGGTGCGGTTCGATGTTGGTACGGAACACCGGCGCGCCGAAGTCACAGTAGCGGGTGTCCACGGACACACGCACCGCGTTCCCGGTGCGGTTGGGCTCGGCCTTGTGCACGGTGCAAGAGTGGAAAATCACCACGTCCCCCCGTCCGTAGTCAGACACATGCCACTCGGTTTCGTCCGGGTAGATCTCGCACTGTATGCCACCCACCCCATCGGCCTGGAACACCGGGCGCACACCGCGGGTGTGTGAGCGCGCCAGCAGCTTCAGGCGCCCCAGCTCCTCCGGCACATCGTGCAGCGCCACCCACAGCCCGGCCATGGTCGGGCCGGCCTGGTGGGAATGGGCATCCTGGTGGGGCGGCGTTTCACAACCGATCTTACGCGGCGTGGAAATGCGCGCCATCTTCATCGGGTAGACGAAGGGTTCAGCATCCAGTAGCCGCGACTGCAGCTCGCGCATGGCCAGGGTGTGAAAAAAGCCGTGCAAGCCTTCCAGCGACTGGATGCCAGGGTAGATCGCATCCCAGGCGGGGTCGGTTTCAAAGAAAGGCTCGCCCACCAGCTGCGGCCCATCGCTCGCCAGGGTCACGTGCGGATCCGCTTCGGCAACAATGTCTGCCAGTAGCGCGTCGCAGTCGCCGGCTGCGACCAGGGCGGGGAAATACAGATAACCGTACCCGGCAAAGCGGGCGCGCAGTGTTTCATCGGACTCGTCCGGGCGCGAGACGACCAGGTCGCGATTGATCTCAGCTTGAAGGTTGCTTGCTGCCAAAGAGTGTCATTTCCTGTTTGCCGGCGCCTGCCTAGACGCGCTCGTTGGTGCCCACCATCTTGGTACTGGCCCGAAACGGCAGACCCTCTTCCTGACCCGGCAGCAGCGGCAGTTCCTCCTGCTGCCAGAGCGGCGCCCAACAGCCGTGGCGCTCCAGCAGGGCCCGGGCTTCGAGGCCCGCGGCTGGCGGCAGTGCCTCGAATTGCCGCCGCAACTCCGCCAGGCACCACACCCGGTAGCGGGAGTAGCGCGCGCCGCGATAAGCCACATTGCCCACCTGCACGTCAAACTGCTGCTGGCCGGCGGCCACCGCGGCCACATTGGCGTTCAGGTAGGGCAGGTAGCTGCTACCCACCTCCTCCAACAACAGCCCGATATCGTCTGGCACGCTGTGCGGCGCCTCAGTCGTGCAATCGGCGAGGCGAGTATTCCACAGCCGCGCCACCCACTCCAGCACCGCCGGCGCGTGTTGGCGGATGATCTCCAGCGGCACCGGGTCCAGCGCAAAGTGGCGAAAGAAAGGCCCGGAAAAACCAATGTCCGCTAGCCCGGGGCGCGCGCCCATGAGAAACGGGCGTTGCTCAAAAATCGCCTGCAGCTGGCCCAGCAGGCGCAGGAAGATCGCCTCGACACCGTCGATGTTTGCCGCCGTGATGCCATCCCCGGTGGTATAGCCGCTGCGCTGGCGGTGGCGCATGAAGGCACGCTTGAGAGCTCCGGGCAGTGGGACGGACGCGAAGTGTTCAGCGGCCAGGTGACGGCTGGCGAAGTGCGCCCCCTCGGGGTAATGCCAGCGATAGTGCATGGCCGGGCGCCACAGCCATTCGTCGGCGTAGTCCTCCAGCAGAAAGCTGATGAACGCCACCAGCGGGTCGGCGGGGATCACCGCCGGGGCCGGCCGCTCCGCTTCGAACCACTGGATGATCTTCGTGGTGTCGGTCATCCAGCGCCCGTCCGGCAGCTGCAAGACTGGCATCTGGAATACGCCGAGCTCGCGTTGTATGCGTTTGCCGTCGCCGGGGAAACGCATAGCGTGCAGGCGATACTCAATGCCTTTTATGCGGAAGTAGTTTTCGAGCTTGCCCGTGAAGTAGGAGATGTTCGAACCGTAGAGGTCGAGGGGTGCCGTCATTTCTTATCCTTATCGCGCGCACGTGCACCATTATGCCACGCGTGGGATCGCGCCCGGCGAGCTACTGCGGCAGGAAAATCCCGTGCTCGCGATACCACTGGTCGTCCAGCTGCCAGCGCACACGGGTAACATCTTCTTCCGCCAGCACCAGTGCCTCAGCTTCCACCTGCACCTCGGCGAGGCGCTGCTGGGCGGCCATCATGTCCGGATGCAAAACGTCCTTGTCGTTGAGTGAGGCATCCAATACGCGCAGAAAATGCATGGGCCCCATGTCTGGAGAACGCGGGCTGGTGACCGTGGCGACCCCACCGTCCAGCGACAGCACCCGGAAGCGATAGGGGTAGTCCACCAGCACTGGCGCCGTGGCCAGCTTCTCGTTGATGGCCAGCACGCGCTCGTCCTGCTGAGTAAGAAAATACACCGCACCGCCTGCCAGCAACACCAGCATGGCAATCAGGTAGCGCCTCACGAAGGGGTCCAGCCCCGGCGGTGGCGCGTTCTGGTCTACGGTGTCTTCTGTCACGACGTGCTCCTCAAGCGTTTGCCCCTCAAGTGTAACGGCCCGGGTGTGAATATGCCCAAGCGCTATTCCGAGTGGCCGGTATGGGGTATTCTGCTCAACAGACCATTCGGCTAGCGGTACCCATGCAACAGCTCCTTAGAGTGCTGAAAAAAGCGCTGATAATCTCGGCCGCCACGCTGCTGGCGGCCTGCAAGCATCCATTGGAAATCCAGGGCCAGGGCGACATCATCGAAACCGCCGGCGGCGTGCGTGGCTGCTCGCTGGAAGAGTTTCAGGCGGGCGTGAGCCGCTGCCTCAGCAACGCCGTGGACGGCGACGAAGACGCCGTGTATCGCGCCCTGCCCCGGCCCGGCTGGCGCTTCTCCCACTGGGATGGCGGCTGCGCAAAAGGCTCGACGGCGCCGGACTGCAACATCAGCTACCTCCAGTCGCTGGCGGACTTCTGGGACCAAAACGCCCCCGACCAGGATTGGCCGGCGCTGAAGGCAGTGTTTGTGCAGGATGGCGACACGTTGGCGGGTACGGAGTACATCGCCGCGCAATTTGGCGGTATCGGTGGCTCGTCCTACGCCGCCCTTCTGGACGCCTTGTTTTACGGTACCGACCGCTGGCGCTTCACCACCCAGCAGGCCACCCGCCCTCAGCTACTGATCAGCCGCCGCGAGTACCGCTACGATCGCCGCAGCGGCGGGCTGGTGGGTAGTGGTGTCACTGCCACCGTGGAAGCCGGCGCCGCCACCCGGGAATTCGATTATGTCGCGCTGGCAGATACCGAGGGCGACGACACCTCGGTCACTTTCTATATGCCTAAACGGAGCAGCACCCCTTCCAACAGCTTTCAGGGCAACTGGTATTGCGGCCATATCAGCACGCGAAACGAGCCGGGGGGCGGACAGGGCGGATATGCGCGCTTTTTCACTGCCGCCCTGGACTCGGGCGGAGGGGGCACGCTGCGATTGGTGGCTGACCGCTGGGACCAGCAGGGCACGAGCAACAATATCGGCTACACCGTGTTCGAAAACGGCACCGCATACCTCGACTACCTGGGCCTGCGCCTTGCCGGCAGCATCTCTGCAGATGGCGACGTCTTCGTCGGGTCGGAAATCTCCGACGACGTGCGCGGTGTAGGTGCCTGTCTGCGCCGGTCGAGTGGCAAGGGTCTCGACACCGTTTCCGGCACCTTTTACGGTGTCTACGTGTCCATCGCAGCGCCGCTGTTTACTGCCGTGGCACAGCGAGACTTTACTCCCGCGGGCGGCGCTGACCTGACTCTTCGCCGCGACTCATACGGTGGAAGCAACCGTCAGTTTGGCGACTTCGTACTCACCGTGGATGATCAGCGGGGCCAGTTGGAGACAGGGAGCCGCCATGGGGCTATCTCGCCAGATGGTCAGGTGGTGTTTTTCGTGGATACCCGCCCATCGACCCAGATCAGTTCGATCTTGCCAAGCTTCTCGCTGTACTTTCGTTCCAATTAGCGGCCCAGCTAGCGCGCCAACCAGGACCGGCGCCTGTTGGGGCCGGCATTCGGCCCCAAGTACCAGCGCTCATCTTGAGCCGGCATGAGAATAACGTCGCAATTCCCACCTAAAATCAGGGAAATAGCGCGAATTAAACCCCAATTCTGTAACATATATTTTGCTCTACCCGCCTGTTCGGGTAGTTTTGGTCTGCAGGTAGGCCCTGACAAACCACACCCGGTGACAAGCTGTTCGTAAACGCGGGGATGAGGTATAGGAGTTCCTGACGAAACCAACACTGGAACCGCCGGCATGACTGACAGCTCCATCGAATACAACGTGGTCATCAGGGGCATTCTCCCCGGCCACAAGCCCGGCTCGGTAGCCGAAGCCGTGGCGCCCATGTTGGGCCTGATGCCTTCCGACGCGCTGCACCTGTTCAATGGTGTTGCCCACACCGTGCTGCAGCGCGTCGACCTGTCGGCGGCGGCCGACTTCCAGGCGCAGCTGAAGGCACTCGGTATCGATGCCTCGGTCGCCGTCTTTGAGGACGAGGCGACGGCGCCCGCGGAACAAGCTGCCCCGCAGGAGCAGGCGGCCCCGGCCGAAGCGCCGGCGGCACCCGTTGAGCCACCACCGGCACCGGTAGAGCCGCCATCTGAACCGGCGGAAGCAGCGCCCCCACGCTTGGATTTTGAAGCCGAGCCGGACGTTCCGGCTGAGAAACCGGCCCGCACCTCTGGCAACGACACAGACGTCGAACTGGACCTGTCTATGGTGGACCAGGCGCAGTCGGCGCCGCAGGAGCCGGAAGCAGAGGACATGTTCGACGCTTTCGAGAAGGAGGCGGCGGAGCGGGAAGACGAGGAGCGGGAAGACGAGGAGCAGGCCGCCGCCGCAGAGGCGCCCGAGCCGGCAGCAGACCCGTCTCAGGGACCCGATATGGACCTCGACGAGATCTTCGGCGAAGGCGATGATTCGCCCCCCGCATCCACGGCGCCCCCTGCATCCAAGGCACCGCCCGCGGAAGAGCCCGCGGCACTTGCCATGGCCGAGGCGCCTGCCGAAGAACCGGCAGCCAGACGTCCGGCTGTAGTCACTAAAGAAATCACCGAAGAAATCACCGCGGTGGATACCGGCGTCGACGCCGCGACAAGCCTCGACGCCTCGCCCATCCCAAATGCGGCACCGGGCTCCAACATGTTGTGCCCGTCCTGTAACACCTTGCAGCCGCGGGCGGACCAGTGTCCAGCCTGTGGCGCGGTACTCAGCACCGGTGCCGATGCGGCTGTCAAAACCAAGAAGCCCAGGCTCCCGCCTCAACTGCCCCGGGCAGCGGTCATTGCCGCAGCGGTGGCGGCCCTCGCCGGCGCGGGCATTTGGCTGGCGCTGGGCTTTACCATGGACTTTGATACCGGGCCGCTGGCCCTGGTGACCGGTGTGCTGGCAGGCCTTGGCTGCGGGCTGCAAGGCGGGCGTGGCGCCAAAGCAGGGGCGGTAGCGGCAGCCCTGGCGCTGGTTGCCATAGCCGGTGCCGCCTACCTGCTACCGCGTGAAGGCGCCAAGGATCTGCCGGCGCCGCCGCAGCCCGACCCCGCCGAGGTGTGGTCGGACAAGCAGGCGCTTCAGTGGTTTGAGGAAGCCGTCAAAGACGCAGAGTCCTTCATGACCATCGACGGTTCTTCCGCCGCGGTACGCAAGTTCATGATCGAGCACAACTACACGAAAGCCCGCACATCAAACCGGGTTCCGACGGCAGACCTGCAGTACTTCTACGATGTGGATGCAAAGGACCTTACCTGGCTGGTGGAGAACCAGCCTGACTTCGAGGCCTGGCGGCAGCGCATGCTCGGCCACCTGGGCGGGCGCCAGCGTGTGCGCCTCAATGTATCGGCTCCACCCATTGAGCCGCCGCCTCCGGCGGTCACCATGATGCAGGCCACCTTCATGCTGGCGGGCGTCGTCGCCGCGTTCGGGCTGGGGTTTATCGGCTTCAGGCGCAAAGCCTGAAGCCTGAAGTCGCAGCCGGATCGGGAAGGCTGGCGGACGAGGCGGCCTGATTCGCTGGGCAGCCTCCGCTCTGAGAGTCATTGGAAGCGCGCTGCGGCAGGCAAACGGGGACCGGGTCCCCGAGCGCTGCCGCAACATGCAGCAAGTAGCTCCCCGCCTGGGGGCTAAATCCCACGTCGAACATCAGGCTGCCAGCCCAGCCGCAGTGGCCTGCATGGGCACAAAGCCCGGCAGATTCTCGACGCGGCGCAGCCAGGCCCGTACGTTGGCGTAGGCAGACAGGTCTACCTCGCCTTCCGGCGCGTGTGCGATGTAAGCATAGTTGGCCACATCGGCAATCGTCGGGCGCGCACCCACCAGCCAGTCACGGCCATCCAGATGGGCGTCCAGCGTAGCGAGAACCCCGTGGGCAGTTTCGACGGCGCGCTGCTGATCGAGGCCGGCGCCAAACACCGTCACCAGGCGGGCAGAGGCCGGGCCGCTGGCCACGGGACCTGCCGCCACACTCAGGAAGCGCTGCACGGCAGCCGCCGCGGCCGCATCTCCCGGCAGCCAGCTATTGCTCACGTCGTACCGGTTCGCCAGGTAGACCAGGATGGCGTTGGAATCGGAAACAATGGTCTCGCCGTCTTCCAGCACCGGCACCTGGCCGAAGCGGTTCATGGCCAGAAATTCCGGCTGCTTGTGGGCGCCGCCCAGCAAGTCCACATCGACCAGTTCGGCATCGAGGTTGAGGATCGACAGAAACAGCTCGACCCGGTGGCTGTGGCCCGAGAGGGCGTGACGGTAAAGTCTGATGGTGCTCATGGGATTGTCCTCCAGTTGGGGAAATGCGTGTCAAAGGCCCAGTTCACTGAGACCGGGACGGTCATCCGGACGCCGGCCCTGGGGCCAGTGAAACAGTCGCTCGGATTCTTCAATCGGGAGATCGTTGATGCTGGCGTGGCGCTCACGCATCAGGCCGTTGTCATCGAACTCCCAGTTCTCGTTGCCGTAGGCCCGGTACCACTGGCCGGCGGCGTCGCGGTACTCGTAGGCAAAACGCACCGCGATACGGTTGTCGGTGTAGGCCCACAGCTCCTTGATCAGCCGGTAGCTCTGCTCGCGTTGCCACTTACCGGCCAGGAACTCGCGAATCTGTTCGCGGCCGCGGGGAAACTCCGCGCGATTTCTCCAGCGGCTGTCCGCGGTATAAGCCAGTGCCACCCGCTCGGGATCGCGGCTGTTCCAGCCGTCTTCGGCCAGGCGCACTTTTTCGATCGCGGTCTCGCGGGTGAAGGGCGGCAGTGGCGGGCGTTGTTGCTCGGTCATTTCGGTCATCTCCGTGGGTGGTGTTTGGTTAGGAAAAACGTTCCAGGCGAATGCGATCGCGGGGGAAGCCCACCGCGCGGGCGGCGGCCATGACGCCGGCAATCAAGCGATCCGGGCCGCAGATGTACACCAGGGCATCAGCCGTGGCGTCCCGCAGGATCGCCTCCAGGTCCATGCGCTCGCCGTCGGCTTTGGCATAGACGAACAGGCGTTCCTGCAACTGGCGCTCCAGCCGGTCACGGAAGGCCATATCTCGGCGTGACCGGCCGGCGTAGTGCACTTCGAAAGCCGTGCCGCGGGCTTCCAGGGCCTGGGCCATGGGTTTGATGGCGGTAATGCCGATCCCGCCGGCAATCAGCACTGCCGGGGTCTCGTCCTGGTGCAGCGGGAAATGATTCTCCGGGCGGCCGGTGCGCAGCACGGTGCCGATGGCAAAGCTGTCGTGCACCGCCCTCGATCCGCCACGCCCTTCCTCCTCTCGCAGGACCGCGATTTCATAGACGTCTGGACGCGCCGGGTTGGAGGCGATGGAGTAGTGGCGCTCGGTCAGCTCACCGCTGGCCAGCCGCACCGGCACCTGCAGGTGGGCGCCGGCGCTGACCGGCGGCAGGTTGTTGCCGTCCGGGTCGCGCAGCTCAAAGGCCCGCACCCGAGGAGTGAGTTGCCGCACCCCGCTGATCACCAGTTCCAGTGGACCCTCGCCCAGCAGCGCGTTGCCGGGGGTGCCGGTATCATTGGCCGCGGCATTCTCCAGGGCGCGCTTCAGCCGGCGATTCTCGGCCACCAGTTCCTCGGCCCCGGCGCGCACCTCCTCCTCGGTAAAGCGCGGGGTAATGTGGGCCGGGCAATTCCAGTCGAAACCGTCGACGGTGATCAGAAAGCCGCGCTCGATCTGCACGGCGTAATCCGGGTCTTCCAACCGCGCGAGGATGTCAGTTTCGTGGGATTCAACGATGCGCACCCGGCCCAGCATTTTCAGGCGTCGGCGGTTGGGGTAGTCCATGAAGAACAGGCTGACCCGGTTGTCCTTGCGGAGGTTACCGGTGCTGACGTACTGGCGGTTGCCGGAGTAGTCGGCGAAGCCGATGGTCTTCTCATCCAGCACCTTCATGAAGCCTTTCGGGCCGCCGCGATGCTGCACATAGGGCCAGCCGGTTTCGCTAACACTGGCCATATAGAAGCTGTCGCGCTCACCGATAAAGGCGCCCTCGCGTTCGGTCAGGCGGTCGGCATAGCGGCTGCCCTCGCTCATGGCGGCGTAGTTGTCACGGCTGCCGGCCTGGGACTGCAGGTCCAGGATAGCCGGGGTGAAGGCAATCTCGTGGTAGCTGTGTGCCATGGTGCTGTCCTCAATGGGTGTGCTCTGTCGATGGCTTCACTATGCCCAATTCCCCATTTCGGAAGAATCCCGTAAAATCACAATTTATTATTTCTAAAAGTGAAATAATCATGGATCGCTTTACACAGATGCAGGTGTTTGTGGCCGTGGCGGAGGAACAGGGGTTTTCAGCCGCGGCCCGGCGTCTGGGGCAATCCGCGCCGGCGATCACGCGGGCGGTGGCGGCCCTCGAGGATCACCTGGGAGTAAAACTGCTGAACCGCACCACGCGCTACGTGCGCGCCACCGAGGCAGGCCTCCGCTACCTTGAGGATGCGCGCCGCATCCTGGCAGAGGTGGAGGCTGCCGAAGACGCCGCTGCCGGCATCAATGCCGAGCCCCGCGGCCTGCTGTCGGTGACCGCACCCGTGCTGTTCGGCCGGCGCTACGTGATGCCCGGTATTGTTGACTACCTCACGCGCTACCCGGAGATGCAGGTTGACGCGATATTCCTGGACCGGCCGGTGAACCTGCTGGAGGAAGGGTTGGATGTGGGCGTGCGAATCGGCGAGCTGCCCGACTCTTCCATGCGCGCGCGACGGGTCGGGGCCGTGCGCCAGCGGCTACTGGCCTCGCCGGCCTACCTGGCAGAGCGGGGTACCCCGGACACGCCCCACGCCCTGGGCCTGCACCGGGTGATCGCCTCCAGCGCCGGCAATTTCGGCCTGGGCTGGCGCTTCCAGTTCCCGGACGGGGAACAGCATGTACGGGTGCGACCCCGGCTGACGGTAACCAGCAACGATGCGGCGCTGGAGGCGGCGGTCGAAGGCTTCGGGATTACCCGCCTGCTGTCCTATCAGGCGGCAGATGCCATCGCAGCGGGCGAGCTGGTGCCGATTCTCGAAGCGTTTGCGCCACCCGAGGTACCGGTACACATCATCCACCGCTCCGGGCCGCAGTCACCCGGCAAGGTGCGCGCCTTTATTGACCTGATGGCGGAGCGGCTGCAAGCTGACCCGGCTTTGGCAGCTTAGACAGCACAGCTTCCAGCAGAGGCGCGATGCCACTGGCTGCCGAGCTACTGGATAAGCCCAGGCGAACTACCACGACATCTTCACTGGGAAACATGGCCACGTACTGGCCGTTGTGTCCACTGGCGTAAAACATATCGCGCGGCAGGTTCGGAAAGTCCTTGCCCTGTGTATTCAGCCAAAAGCCGCGGCCGTAATTGCCATCAACGGCGGATGGGCGCGGGGTCGTTGCCTCGCGCATCCAGCCCTCGGGCAACAGGTCGTTACCCTTCTGCCGGGCCCGGAGCCAGAACCGACCCACCCTGGCCCAGTCGCGGGCACTCATATAGGTGTAGGAAGACCCCACCTGGACCCCCGAAGCATCCCGCTCGCTTGTCAACCTGGCG
>JANQGK010000342.1 GCA_028277365.1 Halieaceae bacterium
GGCCGCTGCGGCCAGCAGTACCGGGCTGTCGGCGCTGGCCAGCGCGCGCCCGATACCCGGGTAGTCAAGGGTGCCGACTGCGGCGTACAGCAGGGCGAAGCCGAACAGGAAGGTAGCGGAGGCCGCTGCCGACAACACCAGGTACTTGATGGCGGCCTCCAGCGGCAGTTCCAGTTTGTCGGGGTAGCCGATCAGTGCGTAAAGCGAGACACCCAGCAGCTCCATGCCCAGCAATAGCGAGGCGAAGTGGTTAGCGTAGGCCAGGGTGGCCGCCCCCAGGGTGGAGAGCAGCAACAGCAGGAAGAACTCCTCGTTTTGTCCATCGCGGTGGGCCAGGTATTCACGGGCGACGATAGTGGTGACCAGCCCACAGCTGGCAAACAAGGCGCTGAAGAACAGCGCATAACCGTCGGCCAGCAGCAACGGCGTCACCGCCTGGGGAATGGCCTGGCGAGCGCCCAGACAGGACAGGGCGGCAGCGGCGAACACCAGTGCCGTGGTAATCCACGCCAGGCCGGTTTCGCGGCGGGCGGAAACCACCAGCATTAGTACCACCGCACCCCCGCTTAGCACCAGCAGCGGCGCGATCGACCACCAGTTGACGCCGCTCACGGCGTCGCCCCCGGCAGCAGGCTGTCCACCGTGGGCTGGGTCAGCTCAAGCAGCGGCTGTGGGTTGACCCCCAGCCAGATCAGCAGAGCGACCATCAGCAGCATGGTGGCAAGCTCCCGGCGTCCGTAATCCGGCACCGCACGCTCGGGATCACCGGGCCCCTGGAAGCTGCGCTGTAGCATGATCAGGCTGTACACCGCGCCGGTGACCAGGCCCACGGCGGCAATGACTGCCATCCGCGGCGCCACCTGGAACAGGCCCAGCAGCACCAGGAATTCCGCCACGAAGTTGCCGAGCCCCGGCAGTCCCAGGGAGGCCATGGTGAAGAACAGGGCGCAGGCGCCCATGCGCGGTGCATTCAGCCACAGCCCGCCCATGCGTCCCATGTCGCGGGTGTGCATGCGCTGCTGCAGCGAGCCGGCAATCATGAACAGGGCAGCGGTGCTGAGGCCGTGGGCCACCATCTGCACGATGGCACCCTGCACCGCCAGGCTGTTCCAGGCATACAGTCCCAGCAGGATGAATCCCATATGGCTGACGCTGGAGTAGGCCACCAGCCGCTTGAAGTCGCTCTGGGCAAAGGCGAGCACTGCACCGTAGATAATGCCGGCTGCCCCCAGCGCCATGGCCACCGGAGCAAACTCTGCGGCGGCCTCCGGGAACAGAGGAATGGCGAATCGCAGCAGGCCGTAGGCGCCGGTCTTCAACAGGATGCCGGCCAGCAGCACGCTGCCGGCAGTGGGCGCCTGGGTGTGGGCATCCGGCAGCCAGGTGTGGAAGGGAAAGCCCGGTAGCTTGACGGTGAAGGCCAGGAAGAAACCGAGCATGACCCAAAAGGCCAGCGCCGGGTCAAGCCGGTGATCGAGCAGGTCGAAGTAGGAAAAGCTGAAGCTGCCGGTCTGCAGGGCGTGCTGGTAGGCCAGCACCACAATGGACACCAACATCAACAGGCCCGAAGCCTGGGTGAAGATGAAGAACTTCATGGAGGCGTAGGAGCGTGCCTCGTGCCCCCAGATGGCAATCAGCAGGTACATGGGCACCAGCATCACCTCGTAGAACACGAAGAACAGGAATAGGTCCAGGGCCATGAATACGCCCACGACTCCGGTCAGGCTCCACAGCAGGTTGGCCTGGAAGAATCCGGTGCGCTGTTCGATCTCGGCCCAGGACGCGCTCAGCGCAATCAATCCCAGGAGCAGTGTCAGTGCCACTAGAGTCAGGCTGAGGCCGTCCAGGGCCAGTTCAAAGTGAATACCGAAGCGCGGCATCCAGTCGATGCGGGTGTGAGCCAGCCAGGTATCGGGCTGAGACGCTGCCGGCAGCAGGCTGAACTGCTCCACCGGCAATCGTGCCACCGCGACCGTCAGGTACAGCAGCGCAAATCCCACCACGCCCAGTGCCACCCAGCGCGGGGCCTGAGGGTTCCAGCGTTCGCTGGCCCAGGCCAGGCCGCCGCCGAGGAGCAGGATAAGCAGCAGATAAATCATCCTCCCGCGGCCCTCCACACCACGCCCAGCAGCACGATCACGCCCGCCGCCATCACCGTCGCGTACTGCCGCAGGCGACCGCTCTGGCTGCGGCTCAGGCCTTCGTAGCAGAGCTGGCACAAAGCCACCACGGCGCCGTAGAGTCGATCCACCGGCTCTGATTTCAGCAGCACGGTCAGGACCAGGAAGGGTTTCACCCACAGCCGGTCATAGAGCCCGTCGACCCGCCAGCCCGCGTGCCAGAAACGGTAGAAGGCCTGGCCCAGCGGTGATTCAACCAGTCCGCTGGCATCCCACCGGCGGCCCAGGAACAGGGCGTAAGCGAGTGCCAGACCCAGCAGCGGGATGCCGATGGACACGGCCTCTACCCACAGCGCCGGATGACCTTCACCCTCAGCGGGGAATACGTTCGCCACCGGGATGCCGAGCCAGCCACCGGCCAGGGAGAACACACACAGTACCGACAGAGGTGTGGCCATGGCCGGGCCCGGCTGCCGGTCGGGCAGGGTGTTGGCGCGACCGAAGAACACGACAAACACCAGCCGAAAGCTGTACAGCGCCGTGAGGAAGGCTCCCAGGACCGCACCGGCCCACAGCCAGGGACCGATACCCGGCGCCTCGAAGGCCGCCAGCACGATCAAATCCTTGCTGAAGAAGCCCGAGGTCAGGGGCAGCGCGGACAGGGCGGCGGCGCCGATCAGAAAGCTCAGGAATACCACCGGCAGGCGGCTGCGCAGGCCGCCCATGTTGCGGATGTCGTGCTCGTGGTGCAGGCAGTGAATGACGGCGCCGGCGGCCAGGAACAGCAGTGCCTTAAAAAAGGCGTGGGTCATCAGGTGGAAGATGCTGGCGCTCCAGGCGCCGACACCGAGGCCCAGGAACATGTAGCCGATCTGACTGATGGTGGACCAGGCCAGGATGCGCTTGATGTCGTGCTGGCACAGGGCAGTAAAGGCCGCCAGCAGCAGGGTGAACAGGCCGATGACGGCCACCGCGGTCAGGGTCGGCGGCGCCAGCAGGAACAGCTCGTGAGTGCGAGCGACCAGGTACACACCAGCGGTGACCATGGTGGCCGCGTGGATCAGAGCGCTGACGGGGGTCGGGCCCGCCATGGCGTCGGGCAACCAGGTGTGCAGCGGAAGCTGGGCGGACTTGCCCACCGCGCCCCCCAGCAGCAGGGCCGTGGCGAGCACCGCGGTGGGGTTTCCCACTTCCCAGCGGGCGTTGGCCGCGGCGCTCAGGGCCTGGATATCCAGGGTGCCGAACTCTCGGAACAGCAGGAACAAGCCCAGGGCCATGGCGGCGTCACCTACCCGGGTGACCACGAATGCCTTGCGCGCCGCCGCACCGTTGGCGGCATCGAAGTGCCAGAAGCCAACCAGCAGGTAGGAGCAGGCCCCCACACCCTCCCAACCGAAAAACAGCAGCAGCAGGTTGTCGGCCATCACCAGTGTCAGCATGGCGGCGACAAACAGGTTCAGGTAGGCGAAGTAGCGGGCGTAGCTGGTGTCTCCCGCCATGAACTCCGCGGAATAGAGGTGAATGAGGAAGCCGACACCGGTAATCACTGACATCATGACCAGGGTGAGCCCGTCGACGTAGAAGCTGACACCGGCGGACAGTTCGCCGACCTGTATCCAGGTCCACAGGGTTTGCTGTAGCGGCGCGCCCTGCCACTGCAGAGTCGTGAACAACACGCAGAGACCGGCGGCGCCCACTGAGCCCACCCCCAGGGTCGCCACCCAGCGCGGCCCCAGCCACTGGCTGCCGAGAATCAGCAGGGTGGCGCTGGCCAGGGGCAGGGCGGGTATGAGCCAGAGCAGATCAGTCATTTCAGCCTCGCAGGCGGGTGGCGTCGTCGATATCGAGGGTGTGGAAGCGCCGTTGGATCTGCAGCACCAGACCCAGTCCCACCGACACTTCCGCCGCGGCGACTGTCAGCACCAGCATGAATACCACCTGGCCGTCGGGCTGGCCCCAGTGCGCGCCGGCAGCCACAAAGGCGAGCGCTGCCGAGTTCAGCATCACTTCCAGCGACATCAGCACAAACAGGATGTTGCGCCGCACCATGAGGCCGGTGAGCCCGAGGGCAAACAGCAGGGACGCCAGCCCCAGCACGTGCTCCAGCGGCACCTGCAGGCCGTCCACTAGTGCGGCCCCCGGTGCCGAGTGTTTCGAAAAGCGCTCATTGGTGCTTTACGCCACGGTCCCGGGCCAGGAAGCTGCGGCCCACGTGATAGGCACCCACCAGACCAGCCAGCAGCAGCATGGACGCCAGCTCCACTGCCAATACGTAGGGCCCGAACAGGGTCAGGCCCACCGTCTTGGGCTCCACCGCTACCCCGGTCGTGGTTCCGCTGAGGCCGTTTTCCAGCACCAGCAGCTCGGCCAGCAGCGCTGCTGCGAAGATGCCCGGCAGGATCCAGCTGCGGGGCTTGAGCCACTCGCGCTCGCGGATCTGGCCGGCCTCGCCCAGGTTCAGCATCATGATCACGAAGACGAACAGCACCATGATGGCGCCGGCATAGATGACAATCTCCAGGGCCGCCGCAAAGGGTGCGCCAATAATGAAAAAGATCACCGCCACCGACAGCAGCGACATGATCAGGTAGATCAGCGCGTGGGTGGCATTGGTGCGGCTCAGCGCCATGGCGGTGGACAGCAGGGCGATGGCGGCGGCCACGTAGAACAGGGCCAGGATCATGGCAGCAGGCTCCTTACATCCACCGGCGGCTCCTCGTTGAGTGCTTCGCCCTTGTCCTTGCCGAAGATCTTGAGGCCTGAAACCCGGTAGAAGTTGTAGTCGTGGTACTTGCCGGTACCGTCAATCAGCAGATGCTCTTTTTCGTAGACCATGCTCTGGCGGTCGTACTCACACATCTCGAAGTCCGGCGTGAGCTGGATGGCTGCGGTGGGGCAGGCCTCCTCGCACATGCCACACATGATGCAGCGCGAGAAGTTGATGCGGAAAAACTCCGGGTACCAGCGGCCGTCCTCGCGCACGCCCTGCTGCAGGGCGATGCAATCCACCGGGCAGGCCACCGCGCACAGATTACAGGCGACGCAGCGCTCGTCGCCGTCGGGGTCGCGGGTCAGCACGATGCGGCCGCGGTAGCGCGGCGCCAGATAGGGCTTCTCCTCCGGGTACTCTACGGTCTCGGCGCGGGTGAAGCTGTGTTGCAGCACCGTGCCCAGGGTACGCAACTGACTGATCAGGGAGCGCAGCATGCTCAGCCCTCCATCCACAGTGCCACGGCGCCGGTTGCGGCCAGGTTGACCAGGGTCAGCGGCAGCATGACTTTCCAGCCCAGCGACATGAGCTGGTCGTAGCGTGGCCGCGGAATGGCCGCCCGCAGCAGAACAAAGAACAGGATCAGCAGCCCGGTCTTCAACAGGAACCAGGCCAGGGGTGGCAGGAAGTCCGGCCCCAGCCAACCGCCGAAAAACAGGGTGGTGATCATGCAGGCGATGAGTATCAGGCCCAGATATTCGCCCAGCATGAACATGGCAAACTTCATGCCGCCGTACTCGGTGTGGAAGCCGGCGGTCAGTTCGTGCTCCGCTTCCGGCAGGTCGAAGGGCAGGCGGTGGCTCTCGGCGATGCCGGCGATCAGAAACACATACAGTCCCAGGAACTGGTGCACGCAGAACCACAGGTCTTCCTGGGCGCGCACGATGGCCTGCAGGCTGAAGCTGCCGCTGAGCATGACCACGCCCATCAGCGACAGCCCCATGAATACCTCGTAGCTGATCATCTGCGCCGCCGAGCGCAAGCCGCCCAGCAGGGCGTACTTGTTGTTGGAAGCCAGCCCGCCGAGCAGCACGCTATATACTGCCAGTGAGGTCATGCCCAGGAAGAAGAGCAAGCCGATGTTTACATCCAGCAGGTGCAGCTCGGGGGAGAAGGGCACTACCGCGAAGCCCATCAGCATGGCAATCACGATGGCGGTGGGTGCAAACACGAACACCACGCGATCGGCAAACGGCGGCACCCAGTCGTCCTTGGTCAGCAGCTTGAGCATGTCCGCCAGCACCTGCAGCGCGCCGAAGGGCCCCAGCCGGTTGGGGCCGTAGCGGTCCTGCCAGATGCCCAGCAGCCGGCGTTCGAACCAGGTCAGGCCCGCGGCCAGTCCCACCGCGCTGAGCAACAGCACCAGGCCAAACAGCAGGGTATTCATCTCGCTCATGCGGTGGCCTCCCGGTCACTGCCGATCAGCTCCGGTGCGCGCTGCCAGTGCGCGGCCACGCCAATCTCCACCCAGTGCCCGGCGCGCAGGGCGAGAGTTTCCGGGTAGCCGGTGGAGAAGCCGGCGCTGCCCGGCACCTGGCTGGCGTCCAGCCGTACTTCCAGGGCCTGGCCCGCGACTTCGGCGCCGTCACCTTGCTCCAGGCCCAGGCGCCCGGCGTCCTCCGGGTGCAGGTAGAGTGCCGCGCGCCCGCAGAGTTCGGCAATGCCGTCGCTGAGCCTGCTCAACTCGTCGCTGCCAAACAGGTGGTGGTGGGTCTGCAGCAGCCACTGCTGGTCGCGTCGCCCGAATGCACTCGGTGCCGGTGCCGGTGGAAGCTTCGCCAGCGACAAACCGTCCAGCAGTCGCTGCCCCGCACTGCCGCCGCGCAATGCGCCGCCGATATCCGACTGGAACTTATGCAGGGACTGGTTGGAGTTCCAGCCCGGCGACCAAACGTAGCTGAGCAGGGCGCCGGGGCGATCGGTACTGGCTGCACCCTCCATGGTGTAGGCCAGCGCTGAGTCGGCGTCATCCGACTGGCGCGGTTCGTGCACTGAGACGTCGGCGCCCATAGCGGTGCGGCCGCTGTAGCGGTGCGGCTGGCGGGGAATCTTCAGGCCGCGGCTGCGGAAGGCGTGGTCCGGCGCAGCGGCAGCAGCGCCCTGCAGCACCGGGTCGTCCACCGCGAGTGCCGCAGCGATATCGTCGAAGTGGTGAATTCCCGCCAGATCGGGGTGATCCACGGCGGCCGCCAGCTCCACCACCCAGCGCCAACCGGGACGGCGCGCCTGGGCCGGCGGGTGCACCGGGAAGGCGCGCTGGGCGCGACCCTCCTGGCTGATGTAGGTGGCCTCCGTCTCCGTAAAGGCGGCCGCAGGTAGTATCAGGTCGCAGCGAGCCAGGGTGTCGTTTTCCAGGCTGTCGATACCTATCCAGGTGGGGATGCGCTGGCGCAGCTGGTCGATTTCCTCCGCCGCCAGCCGCTGCAGCAGGTCGTTCTCGAGGATGATCAACACGTCGGCATCGGACTGGGCCAGCGCCGCGAGGCTGGTGTGGCTGTCGCGGCAGAGCAGGGCCTGTCCGAGGCTGTTGCACTCGGGTGCTGTGAAACTCAGCATCGCTGCCTTGCCGCGAGCGACCAGCGCCTCGGCAATCGCTGCCGCTCCGTCGATCAGCGCCGCCGAACCGGCGCCGGTACCGCTGATGATCAGCGGGCGCTCGGCGGCCAGGAGGTCCGCGGCAATGCGTTGCGCTGCGGCATCCCCGGTCTGGGAATCGGCTATGGCGGTGGCAATAGCCGCTGCCAGCCGGGCCTGGTCGTCGGCTACCAGCCGGTAGTGACCGGCGGCTATGTCGTCGAGGTCGGTGCTGCCGGCGCACACCACGTGCAGCGGACTCCTGCGATCCTGGGCCAGGTTGCGCACCGCGGCATCCTGCCAGGGGGAGAGCTTCAGCTCCGCCGCCAGGGTGTAGGCTTCGTTGCGCACCGACTGGCGCAGGGCCAGGGCAGTGCGGGCCGCGGTATGGGTGAGATCCTCCCCCAATACCAGCACGCTGTCCGCGGACTCGATGTCCCGAAGGCTGGGATTGTGGGCGCCGCTGTTGACCAGATGGCGCAGGGCGCGGTCCACCAGCGCGTGCTCGGTGTCGTCCATGCCGCTGGCAAAGCGTTCCGGGCCGACCAGAGTTTGCAACAGCAGGTTGGCCTCGACCCCGGCGCGTGGCGAGCCGATGGCCGCCAGGCGCTTGCCCGCACACAGTTCCGTGAGCAACTCGCCCAGAGCCTGGTCGGTGAGCGCCTGAAAGCGGCCGTCGGCGTCGCGCCGGGCCGGGAAGTCGATGCGTTCTGCCCTGTTGACGTGGTTGCCACCAAAGCGGCCGCGATCACACAGGAAATAGCCGTTGACCTCGGCGTGGTAGCGATTGTGAATGCGTTTCAGGCGGCCGTAGCGCTCACCGGGCAGGGTGTTGCAGCCCACACCGCAGCCGGTGCACACCGACGGCGCCGACTGCAGGTCCCACTTGCGGGTGTAGTCGTGCACCAGCGACTTGTCGGTAAACACTCCGGTGGGGCAAACCTCTACCAGGTTGCCGGCGAAGGGGCTTTCCAGGGTGCCCTCCTTGTGCCGACCGAAGTACACGTGGTCGTGGGCGGCCTGGGCTGACAGGTCGGTACCGCCGGCGTAGTCGCGGTAGTAGCGCGTGCAGCGGTAGCAGGTAATGCAGCGGTTCATCTCGTGATGGATCAGCGGCCCCAGGTACTGGTTGCGGTAGGTCTTCTTGGTGCCGCGGTAGTGACGGTCGCGATGGCCGGTCATCACCGTCATGTCCTGCAGGTGGCACTCGCCGCCCTCGGCGCACACCGGGCAGTCGTGGGGGTGATCCACCATCAGTGATTCCACCACCGTGCGCCGGAAACCGGCGGCGCGGTCGCCGGACAGGTCGAAGATGGCACCGTCGGAGACTGGGGTCATGCAGGCCATGACAATGCGGCCGCGGGTGTCTTCCTCGTTCTGGTACTGCACCACCGCGCACTGCCGGCAGGCGCCGATGGAACCCATGGCCGGGTGCCAGCAGAAATAGGGCAGATCCAGGCCCTGCTCCAGGCAGGTCTCCAGCAGGTTGCCTCCTGCCGGCACCTCGTACTCCTGTCCGTCGACCTTGATCACCGGCATCTCAGTGGGCTCCTCGGTAAGGGCAGGCGCCGTCGTCGATATGGCGCTGAAAGTCTTCGCGGAAATACTTGAGCGCCGACTGCAGCGGCTCCATGGCGCCCGGCGCCAGCGCACAGTGGGTGTTGCCGATGGCGCCGATGTATCCGACGTGCTGCTCCAGGGTGTCAAGGTCTTCCGGCTTGCCGCGGCCCTGCTCGATATCGTCCAGCACCTGGGCATTCCAGGGCAGGCCGTCGCGACAGGGGGTACAGAAGCCGCAGGATTCCTGGGCGAAGAATTCGATCAGGTTCTTCACGAAACCCACCGGGCAGGTCTGATCGTCCAGCACGATCATGGTCCCGGTACCCATGCGACTGCCGGCCTTGCCGATGGACTCGTACTCCATGGGCAGGTCCAGGTGCTCTTCGACCAGGAAGTCGGTGGAGCCGCCGCCGGGCAGGAAGCCCCGCAGCTGATAGCCCGCCGCCATGCCGCCGGCCTTGTCCTCAAGAATCTCGCGGATGGTAGTGCCCATGGGCATCTCCCAGCAGCCCGGGTTGCTGACCCGGCCGCTGACGCCGAACAGCTTGGTGCCGGCGTCTTCGCCCAGGCCAAGGCTGCCAAACCACTCGGGCCCGCGCTCGATAATGTGGGGGATATTGCAGAGGGTTTCGACGTTGTTGACGATGGTGGGTCGGCCCCACAGCCCCGAGACCTGGGGAAACGGCGGCTTGGCCCTCGGGTTGGCGCGCTTGCCTTCCAGGGAGCTGATCAGCGCGGTCTCCTCGCCGCAGATGTAGCGCCCGGCGCTGGCGTGTACGTACATCGCAAGGCTGTAGCCGCTGCCGAGGATATCCCGGCCCAGGTAGTGCTTCGCCTTGGCTTCCTCGATGGCCTCCCGCAGCAGGCGCGCTGCCTTCAGGTACTCGGCGCGAATGAAGATATAGGCCACGTCTGCGCCGATGGTGTAAGCGGCGAGAATCATGCCCTCGATCAACTGGTGCGGATCACATTCCAGCAGCAGCCGGTCCTTGAATGTGCCGGGCTCCATCTCGTCGGCATTGCAGATCAGGTACTTGTGGCCGGGACTCACATTGTCCATCGGCACGAAGCTCCACTTCATGCCGGTGGGGAAGCCGGCGCCACCGCGGCCGCGGAGCTTGGAGTCCTTCACCACCTGCAGGCAGTCGGCGGGGGACAGGCCCGCCATCGCCCGGCGCAGGCCCTGGTAGCCGCCGTTGGCCTCATAAGCTTTGATGCCGGTGGGTGACAGGTCCGGTCGCACGTTGCGGGTCAGGGGCAACTCGCTCATCCGGGTGTCGCCCCTTCACCGTGTTCGAGGATGGCCGGGATGCGCTCGACGGTGACGTCCTCGAATTTGTGCTCGCCCACCATCATCACCGGCGCCTTGTCGCAGGCGCCCAGGCAGGTGATCGGCAGCAGGGTGAAGCGGCCGTCGGCGGTGGTCTGCCCTGGCTCGATGCCCAGCTGCCGGCTGATGGCGGCGCGGATGCCCTCGCAGCCCTTGATCCAACAGCTCACGCTGTTGCACACCAGGATCACGTTCTCACCCACCGGCTGGCGGAAGATCAGGTTGTAGAAAGTAGCGATGCCCTCCAGCTCTGCGGCGGGCATCTCCAGATAAGCGGCCAGGGCTTCCAGGCTTTCATCCGACACCCAGCGGCGGTGGGACTGCACAATCTTCAGGGCGTCAATGGCCACCGCGGAGCGGTAGGGGGCGTGGGCAATCTCGGCGTCGATTTCGGCGAGCTCTGCATCGCTCAGGTGCAGGGCCGTGGCATCCAGGCTGTGCAGTTGCTCACTCATCGGTCCACGTCCGCCATGACAAAATCGATGCTGGCGATGATCGCGATCAGGTCGGGAATCATCAGCCCCCGGGACAGCAGCGGAATCTGCTGCAGCACCGGGGGCTGATGATTCCCGACCTGATCGCGATCATCGCCAGCATCGATTTTGTCATGGCGGACGTGGACCGATGAGTGAGCAACTGCACAGGAGGCGGATCG
>JANQGK010000347.1 GCA_028277365.1 Halieaceae bacterium
TGACCGAGGGCGGCACCGACGTGGCGGCGGGGGCGGATATTCCGGTCTCGGTGACCATCGATGATTCCGCCGGCAACACCAGCGCCACCTTCAACACCCCGATCAGCCAGGCAGGCGACCCCATTGACGCCAACAGCCCGACGCTGAGTTCCAGTACACCCATAGACGGGGCCACCGGCGTGGCGCTGGATGCGAATATCGTGCTGAATTTTAACGAGAATATTGCCCTGGGCACGGGCAATATCGTGATCTCCGACGGCACCGATACGATAACCATCGACGTGGCCGCGCACGGCGGACAGTTGTCAATCACCGGCGGTCAGCTAACGATCAACCCCACAGCGGATCTGGCCAACAACGGCGCCAACTATAACGTGCAGATCGACCCGACCGCGATAGACGACTCCTCTGGTAACTCCTACGCGGGAATAGCGGACACGACGACCCTCGATTTCACCACCCAGTTGGATACCACCGTTGTGGTCTTCGACCATGACAGCGGCACCAACTCCAACCATTCCGGTCGGGTTTTCAGCTCAGGCGTGTCCTATACGATTTATGTGGTGGTGGATCCGGATTCGCTTGGCGCCACCAGTTTTAATACGGAATGGACAGGTGGCAACAACCTCGGCGCTGACGACCAGATTATTCTGGTGGGCAGCGGCAGCTTGCTGGGCAGCGGTGTTCCCGTCACCAATACAACCGCGACGGCGTTTAGCATTCGGTGGACGAATGGTGGCAATACGTTAGCGGCAGTGTCTGCATCCGGCGGCTTTTTTACCACGCGCACGGCAACCGGTGCCCGTAACCCTCTACTCTGGAATATTACTCAATGGATGAGCCTCCCGAACCGGGGGCTGCTCGCCACCTTGCCAGCGTCGGTGGCGGCCTCCCAGCCACTAAGCTAGGCCAAGCATCGGGGATTCGACAGGGTACGGTGTTGATAGCAATGTTTCTGCCGTCACGCCGGCGATAACAACACGCGTCGCCGCTGAACAGCAGCCAGGGTTGGCGTTTCAACTTATAAGAAGAGTGGGATTGTGTCCAAATACAAGAAATACATACGCGGCACCAACGGCAATGACCAACTGGTTGGAGACGACGGTAACAACACACTGTCTGGCAGGAGGGGCGATGACCAGTTGCAGGGCCTGGCGGGCGACGATCTGCTTTTAGGCGGCAAGGGAGATGACGCCCTGGACGGCGGAACCGGGAACGACCTGGTGTTCGGTGGCACAGGGAATGATTCCCTCCTGGGCGGTGAAGGCAATGACATCCTGATTGGAGATTCTCTCCTGCCGTTTTACCACGGCGATGACAGCCTCGACGGTGGCGCCGGAAACGACCGGGTTTTCGGCAAAGGAGGCAACGACCGGGGTATCTACAGTGTTACGGAAAACCTTGCCGCCACCGACTGGTACGACGGTGGGGCGGGCAGTGACACACTGGTACTGAAACTGACTCAGTCGCAGTGGCAAGACCCAGCGGTTCAGCAGGATCTTGCCGCCTATCGAGCGTTCCTGGAAAACCACGTTAACCCGTCTACCGGTGAGGCCGACGGACAGGTGTTCTCCTTCAGTGCCTTTGATTTGACGGTCAGGCGTTGGGAGGCGCTTGAGGTCGAGATCGTTGATGCGGACGATAACCCGGTGGTTGTTTCTTTCACCTCTACCAGTGCGGACGGCTCCTACACTGTCGGCAGCACCATCAATGTTACTGCGACCATCAGCAGGGACATCCAATCCGGCAACGAACTGACAGTGGTCCTCAATACCGGCGATAGCGTGGTGTTGACTGCGCCTGTCGACGGCAACACCCTGGTGGGGGCCTATACCGTGGGCGCAGGAGATACCAGCGATGATCTGACGGTAAGCAGTTTCACAATAGGCGCGGTAGTTGACGACGACGGCAACCCCATGGTCAGCACGGCTCTGCCCGCCGTTAACATAGCGGACGGCAGTGCTATCGTGATAGACACGCTCGCGCCAACGATTACCGCGGTCAGCATTCCCGATGTGGCGTTGAACGTGGGCGATGTCGCTACGGTAACCCTGACGGTGGAGGATGACGGCGGCGATACCTACACCAACGTTTCCGGCACGATAGCCGGCTTCGCCCTGAGCGGGCTGACCCGGGTAGACAGCGCCACCTATACGGCGCAGTTCACGGTCACTGAAGGCGGCGCGGACGTGGCCGCCGGCGCCGATATTCCTGTGTCGGTGACGATTGAGGATTCGGCGGGTAATACCAGCGCCGTTTTCAGTACGCCGATCAGCCAGGCCGCCGACGCCATCGATGCCAACAGCCCGACGCTGAGTTCCAGTACACCCATAGAAGGGGCGACTGGCGTGGCGCTCGACGGGAATATCGTGCTGAATTTTAACGAGAACATTGCCCTGGGTACGGGCAATATCGTGATCTCGGACGGCACCGACACGATAAGCATAGACGTGGCCGCCCACGGCGGGCAGCTTGCCATCGCCGGCGGCCAGCTTACGATCAACCCCACGGCAAACCTGGCCAACGGTGCCTCCAATTACAGTGTGCAGATCGACCCGACCGCGATAGACGATTCCGCCGGCAACTCGTACGTTGGCATAGCGGACACGACGACCCTTGATTTCACCACTGAGGTGAATACAGCCGTTGTGGTCTTCGACCATGACAGCGGCACCAACTCCGACCATTCTGGTCGGACTTTCAGCGCGGGTGAGTCCTATACTATCTACGTGGTGGTGGATCAGGATTCCCCTGGCGCTACCAGTTTTAACACTCTGTGGACAGGCGGAGGCAACCTTGGCGCCGACGACCAGATTATTCTGGTGGGCAGCGGCAGTTTGCTGGGCAGTGGTGTTCCCGTCACCAACACGACTACGACAGCTTTCACCATTCGGTGGACGAACGGCGGTGTATTGGCAGCGGTATCTGCATCCGGCGGCTTTTTCACTACGCGTACGGCAACCGGTTTCCGCAACCCCCTGCTCTGGAGTACGAGTGCATGGGCGAGCGTCCCGTCTCCGGGACTGCTCGCTACCCTGCCGGCTGCGGTGGCGGCAAGCCAGGTGTTGAGCTAACCGCGATGTCCCATGCAGTCTTCTTTGACGAACCGGCAGTCAGCTACCGGACGCGCCATGCTTGCCGGCGGAAGTGGACTATTCCGTGGATCGTGAAATCCGGGAGGATGGTGATTCGGCACTATTGGAACGCGACAGGGACGGAAACTGGCGCATGAGTGCCGTGAGGCTACTGCGTAATCTGGCGGAACAGCATCAGTTTTCCGAACTGCGGGAACTGTGCCGAAGTCTGTGGGATGAGAGCGGCGATCCCGATGTGCTGCCACTACTCGCACTGGCCCGCTACCGTTTGGGCGAGTGGGCACTTGCCGAGCAGTGTCTGGAACTGGCGCTGTCGCGCCAGACAGAGTATGGCGTCGATGCCCGTGTGGATCTCGCGGGGGCGCTGATTTCGGGGGGGCGTCTCGACGCCGCGGTTGAGATACTGGAGGGAACCCTGGTCAGTCACCCGCGGCATGCGCTCGCGCTGGCCCGCCTTGGTGACTGCCGAATGCTGCGGGATGAACCCGACGCCGCGCGTGAGCTGTATGAGCGGGTCCTGGACCTTGAGCCCGACCGCGTCGCGGTTGCCATCAATCTGATTGACATCGAGTACCGACAATCCCGGCAGGTAAGGGCACAGCAGCGGTTGGATGCCGCGTTTGCCGCACTTTTGCGCCACGTAGCTGAGTGGCCCGAGCTGCTGACACAGCGTTACGCGCTCCAACTGCGCGGCCAACAGTTCCAGGTGTGGATTGCGTGCGAACGTTTTGGTGCCGCCGAGGAATGGCTTCGGGAGCAGTTCCTGCAGCAGCAGGAGGGCAACCTCGATGAGGATGTGTTCGTCGGCTACCTGGAGTCCTATGCGAGCCTGCTGGCGCAGCGAAACCTGCACCCGCAGGCCCAGGAACTGCTGTGGAACTATCGCAAGTCCTACCCAGCCAACAGCACACTCGTCGGGCAACTGGCGGAACTCTGCTCGTTGCAGGGGCATCGGTTGCAGGCGGTCAATCTGCTGCGCAGGGCGCTGGCCGGCAATGAGGGCGACCATGCCCTGTGGATTCAGTATGGCAATGTGTGCCTGCAGCATCAGATTGACGATGCGCGTCGTGCCGCTGAGAAGGCGGTGGAACTGGCTGAGGCATTGCGGGCGACGGATGAACAACCGTCTGCCGTGGTGGAGTTTAAGCAGGCCCAGGCGAAAAACCTGCTGGCCCGGGTGGAGAGCCAGGAGCAGAACTTCGAGCGCGCGGAGCAATTGTTTGGCGACGTGCTGGCAGACAACGCGCGCTTTGCTCCGGCCCTGCAGGGTCTGGCTCAGCAATACCTGCAACTGGGTCGGATCGATGAGGCGGTGGCCTTGCTGGAGCGCCTGCAGCGGCTCGACCCGGTCCAGGGCGCGGCCTCGCTGATCAACGCGCGCCGGTTTCCGGAAGACCCAGGTGTGCTCGAAAAACTGGAAAGAGCGGCTCGGCTGCCCAGCCTGGAAGGAGATGTCAGGTCGAGCATTCTGTTTCAGCTCGCTACGGCCTGGGAAAAAGAGGGCGACTACGATCGCGCCTTTGTTCTGGCTCGCGAGGCGAACGAAGCCAATAGCCGGCTGCTGGCCTACGATGCACCGGAGCACCGCAACGTATGCGCCCGCATCCGCCACGGGTTTTGTCGGGAACTCTACGAGCACCGGCCCGATTGCGGCGTCGATTCCACTCTGCCAGTGTACGTGGTCGGCATGCCTCGTTCCGGCACGACTCTGGTGGAGCAGATTATCGCCGGTCACAGTCGGATTTTCGGTGCCGGAGAGCTTGGAGTCATCCCGCGGGTTGCGCAGGGCCTGGATCGCTGGGAGCGGCACGTGGGCTCGGGACGGCGCTACCCGGATTGTGCGGACGATCTCACCCCGAGGGTGGTCGAGGGCATCGCCGCGGACATACTCGAAGAACTTGGAGAGCTGGCGCCGGAGGCGGCGTATATCGTCGACAAGCTGCCGCACAACTTCGAGAACATCGGCCTGATCAAGTTCCTGTTTCCCAACGCGAAGATTATCTCCTTGCGGCGCGACCCGCGGGATATCGCCATTTCCAACTACTTCGCGGACTACCAGGCCAAACACGGCGGCATGGGCTTCGCCTATGATCTGGAGGACATCGGCGAACAGCTTGCGGACCACAATCTGTTGATGCATCACTGGCACCAGGTGTTCCCCGGCGAAATCCTCGAGCTGCGGTACGAAGACGTGGTGGAGGATGTGGAAGGCGCCGCGCGTCGCATGCTGGACTATATCGGGGTGGACTGGGAGCCACAGGTGCTCGATTTCAACACTTTGGATCGCCCCGTGAAAACCGCCAGCGTCTGGCAGGTGCGCCAGCCGGTCTACACGAGCTCACGGGGCAAATGGCGGCATTACGAGAAATACCTCGCGCCGCTGATCCAGGGCACCAACCGGCCGATCCGCCCGGACGAGATTGTTATGCTGACGCTCCCCGAGCCGGGCTTCCTCACTAATGGCGTCGAGCTTTATCAGCGCGGGGATCTGGACGGCGCGGAGCTGAGCTTCAAGAAAATGTTGCATCACAATCCCGATCACGCCGCCTGCAACTACATGGTCGGCCTGGTGTATATGAGCAAGGGACATGAGCGAGAGGGCGTGGCCCTGCTGGAAAAGGCAGTGCAGGCGGTTCCCTGGCAGCGGGAATGGCGGGAGAAACTGATACAGGCATATTGCCAGGTAGGCGATGATGACAAGGCGGCGCAACTGGAGGCCGGCGGACGCCACCGGGCAGTAAAGGGAGATGATTCGGATCGAGACAGCGCTCTCGGTGACGAGATCGAAGGCTTTCCGTCCGCGACATTGGGCCGGGCCAGGCGCGTTGGCTGACAGACGCCTGCGCTGACGAGGTATTGATGATGAAGTATCTGCTTATTATTACATTGGCGGTACTGAGCTCCGCCGCAGCCGCGGATACGGCATTGGCCGGAAGCCGGCAGGGGCTGGTGGCCGCGCTGCGCGCGGCCATCGAGCATCATCCCGCCCTCAAGGGCAAGCAGGCGGAAGTGGACGCGCAGTCTTACAGCATCGATAGCAGCAAGGCGAGACGCCTCCCCTCGGTGCGTTTTCGGGGTAATAACCTCGATGACGATCTGTACCAAAACAG
>JANQGK010000016.1 GCA_028277365.1 Halieaceae bacterium
CCAATAGTGGGCATTGGGAGCAAACTTACCCCCGGGGAAGTCCACCAGGAACTGGCGAAAAGCCGCTACGGCATCATTGAACTGCTGGCTGCGGACCAGGCTGTAAGCGGCGCGGTAGGCGTCACTTTCGCCGGACAGCTCCTGCTGAGGCGCCGGCGCGGCCGCACTCCCAATGCCGGGCGTCGAAGTGGTGCTGCCTGCGGACGCTCCGCCCTCTTTGAGGCGCCGGTCCAGGTCCAGGTAGCGCTCCAGGCTTTGCTCACGCAGCTGGCGAATCTGGAATTCCTGCTCTTCCACCTTACCGCGCAGCTCCATCACTTCCTGTTGCAAAAGCTGCAGCTGGTAGTACAGCTCACCCGCGTTGATTGCGCCCTGGCTCTGGATGGCACCGGAACCACCCAGCGGCGCTGAAGACCCAGACTGACCGGGTTGCGACGGATAAATGTCCCGGTTGTCCGGGTAGGGCTCGGCTGACGGCGACTGTTCGGCGCCGGGATACTCAGCGGCCCGCCGCTCGGCTTCGATGTCAATGTAGTCCTGGGCGACCGCACCTGCGGACAGGCCGCAGATCAACAGCATGGGAGCCAGTGCACTGGCAGAGGTGGATCGGGTCATAACCTGCCGTGTGAGGAAAGAGGGCTTGAGAGGAGTGGACAGCCCGGACTGGGCCGCCCACACCTGTACAAGCGGAGCTTGATTACTTGATTTCTACCCGGCGGTTTTTGGACCACGCCGCTTCACTGGAGCCAGCCATGGCGGGACGCTCTTCGCCGTAGCTCACCGTCTCGAGGCGGTAGCGGGCGATGCCGTTGACGGCCATGTAGTCGGCAACCGCCTTGGCGCGGCGCTCGCCCAGAGCCATGTTGTACTCGCGGGTGCCGCGCTCATCGGCGTGGCCTTCCAGGCGCACGCTGCCGTTGTTTTCCCTGAGCAGGGCGATGTGCGCGTCCAGTACGCGGCGGGTAGCGCTATTCAGCGTAGACTTGTCGAAGTCGAAGTAGACAACGTTACCGGCTGCAGCGACCGCATCTTCCAACGCCTTCATGCGAGCCTTTTCAGCTTCCATGCGGGCCTTGTCGGCTTCCATCTGCTGCTGCTTGCGCGCCTCAGCCGCATCGGCTTCAGCCTGTGCGTCAGCATCGGTGGTGTCGGTGCTGGCACAACCCACCGTGAACAGTACCGCGAAAATTACTGACAGTGCCTTAGTCATGCTAACGGCGTCGAAGAAATGTTTCATAGCCCTTTTCCTTATTACAGATAATCGACAATCAACGCTTGCTGGTGCCAGTGCTGCGCGCCGTATCAGCGGCCGGTAAGGCACTGCCCATCAATACATCCAACTCACCCAACTCACCCAAAACCGTGGTACTCAAGGGTCCCCCAGAAACGGCGACCACGCAGGTTCCCGCACGTCTCCGTCCCGAGAGGGCAGCATAAATTTGACGCCACCGTCCACGGATACCGCTGCGAGAATACCGCGATCGCCCAATTTCGTTGCGTACAATAGCATAGAGCCATTGGGGGCGACACTGGGAGATTCGTCTAATGTGGTGCTTGTCAAGGTTTGCACTCTACCCCCTTGCAAATCCTGTACAGCAATATGAAATTGGTTGTCTTTTTGCTGCACCATGACCAACGTGCGGCCGTCCGCCGCCAGTGAGGCGCGGGCATTCCAGGGGCCGTCAAAGGTCACTCTTTCGGTCTTACCGGTGGCGATGTCCACCCGGTAAATCTGCGGCCGCCCACCCCGGTCCGAGGTAAACAGCAGCGACCGACCGTCGGGCATCCAGGCCGGTTCCGTGTCGATGGCATAGTGACGGGTGACGCGACGCAGCTCGCGACTGCCGAGGTCCAGCACATAGATATCCGGGCTGCCGTCCTTGGACAGGGTCAGCGCCAGGCTGTTGCCATCCGGCGAGAAGGCCGGCGCGCCGTTAAGCCCCCTGAAGTCGGTCAACTGCTCGCGAATGCCGGTATCCAGGTCGTGCAGAAACACCGCCGGACGACTGGTCTCAAAGCTCACATAGGCGATGGTGCGGCCATCCGGCGCCCAGGTCGGACTGAGGATGGGTTCATTGGATTCGTAAATCACCTCAGAGCGGGCGCCATCAGCATCGGCAACCGTGAGCTGGTAGGTGCTCGGTGCGTCGAAACGCTGGTTTGCCGTGACATAAAGGATGCGGGTGGCAAAGGCGCCGCGGATGCCGGTGAGCTGCCGGTAGACATCATCGCTGATCCGGTGGCCCAACATGCGCAGTTCTTCCGCGGAACCGGACTCGCGGCCTGACAGCACCTTGGCCTGGCGGAATACGTCGAACAGCTCCCACTCGATGGTCATGCCGCTGCCGCCGGCCACCCGGCCGATCAGCAGGTACTCCACATCGGTCGCGCGCCAATCGCGGAAGTACACATCGGCCTCTCGAGTCGGCAGGCTCAGCATATTGGCCAGCTTGACCGGCGCAAACTGACCGCTGCGCTCCAGGTCGTCGCTGATCACGCCGGCGACATCTTCGGGAGCAGAGCCCCAGCCCGACCAGGCAAAGGGCACCACGGCAATGGAAGTGGGGTTGTCGCGCCCCTGGGTAATCTCAATCACCAGTTCGGCGCGGGCGCTGCCGGCCACCAGCAGCAAGAGCAATATAAGCTGACGCATCATCAGTAACGCAAATCCTCGGGTTTGAATTTCAGCCGCAGGCGGCGAAAGTTCTGTTCGAACAGCCGCGGCTCCAATTGTTGCAGTTCTGGAAACTCAGCCGCCTTTTCTACCGCGTTGACCGCTGAGCGGTCAAAGGCGGTATTGCCGCTGCCGCGGGCCAGGGTCACGCTAACGACCTCGCCGGTGGGAATCAGCTGCAGCAGCAGCTCCGCTTCCATGCCGTTGCGGGCACTCGGCGGGCGACTCCAGTTATCCTCCACCGCACGGGCAATCAGCGCAATATAGCTGGCGGTAAGCTGCTCGTCGCTCAGCGCTTCCAGGGCCAGCTCCTCGGCCTCCATGGCCATCGCCAGCTCGTCGCGGGCGGCCTCGGCGCGTTCCTCGGCAGTGGGTTTTTTCGGCTCCGGTTGAGCCGGCTTTGACGCGGCAACAGGCTCGGGTTTTGTCTCGGCCGGTGTGGTTTTGGGCTTTGGTCTGGCGGAGGTCGACGCCGGCTTGGCCTCCGGTTTCGGGCGGGCTTTCGGTGTGGCTTTCGGTTTGGGTTTCGGCTTTGGCGCGGCCGGCTGCGGCTTTTCGAGCTCCACCAGCCGGGCCTGGATATAGCGCGGGGTTTGCACCGGCCTGACCGCAGCATCGGTAGGCGCGCTCCAGTTCGAGGTCAGCGCGTACAGCAGCAGCCCGTGCAGCAGCAGGGTCAGCAGCGCCGGGCGCCAGAAGATGCCCATTCGCATCAGCGCGGCGGCTCCGTTACCAGGCCCACGCTGGGGGCGCCGGCGTCCTGCAGAGCGGTCATCAGTACTACCACCTCGCCGTAGGGCACGTTGCGGTCACCCCACACCATCACCGGCTTGTCGGGGTTGCGGCGCATCACTACGCCGACCCGGTCGCGTACGGTGGCCAGCGACAGCACCTGCTGCTGGTCGGCGCCGAGGTTCAGGAACAGCTCGCCTTTGTCATTGATGGAGACGATCAGCGGCTCCGGGTCCTGGTTTTCCACCGGATCGGAGTTGGCCTCCGGCAGGTCGACCTTCACCCCCTGCATCAGCAATGGCGCGGTCACCATGAAGATCACCAGCAGTACCAGCATCACGTCGATATAGGGCACCACGTTGATCTCGGCCATAGGCCGGTGCTTCTTGCGTCCCATATCAGGCCTTCTTGCGCGACGCTACCGCGTGGGCCTGACGCAGCAGGATGCTGGAGAACTCATCCACGAAGGCCTCGTAGCGGCCGGTGTAGGTATCGAGCTTGGCGGCGAAGCGATTGTAGGCCATCACCGCCGGGATAGCGGCAAACAGTCCCATGGCGGTGGCGATCAGCGCCTCGGAGATACCCGGCGCCACGGTGGCCAGCGTCGCCTGGGTAGAGTTGGCGAGGCCGCGGAAGGAATTCATGATGCCCCAGACGGTACCAAACAGTCCGATGTAGGGACTGGTGGAGCCCACCGTGGCCAGAAACGGCAGGTGCCGTTCGAGGCGCTCCTCCTCCCGCGACATGGCCACGCGCATGGCGCGCTGGCTGCCGTCCATGATGGCATCACTGTCCAGGCCCTGCTGGGCGAGGCGGGAGAATTCCTTGAAACCGGCGCGAAAAATGCTCTCCATCCCGAGCAATTGCCCGGCCTCAGCGCGCTCGTTGCCGTCCCGGTAAAGCTGGCTGAGGTCGATGCCGGACCAGAACTGGTCCTCGAAGCCGTACATCTCGTCGCGCACGGAGCGGAAATAAATAAGCCGCTGGGAAATCATGAACCAGGACACCACCGATGCCATCAGCAGCAGCGCCATGACCGCCTGCACGGTAAGGCCGGCGTTAAGCACCAGTTCCATCAGGCTCATTTGTTGTTCCATCAAGTTTCTCCCCCTGTGGTCGCGCCGCTTTTCAGCGCCGCCAGCAGTTGCGCCGGCATTCTTATTGGTACCAGCTTGCGCTGGTCGACACAGACGATCCTGACCTCCCCTTCGGCCAGCACGTCTTCCTCCCGCCGCACCGACTGTGCCAGCAGGATATAGGCGGCACCGCTGTCCAGCAGCCGCACCGTGACTTCCAGTTCGTCATCCAGCCGGGCCGGCTCCAGATAATGCACCTGGACGTCCCGTACCACGAACATCAGCTCGGCATTGAAGATCGCCTGGCGATCAAAGCCGAAACTACGCATGAACTCGGTGCGGGCGCGCTCCATGAACTTCAGGTAGTTCACGTAATAGACGATGCCGCCGGCATCCGTATCTTCGATGTAGACCCTGACCGGATGCGAAAATTCCACGGCGCCCACCGCCGCAGGGCGCTCAGCGGTCGCCATCGTCCCCGTCGCCGAGATCCAGGGGCAGGTTGCTGTCGGCAGCGGCACCGGGCGGCGCCAGGCCGAAATGCTGCCAGGCACTGCGGGTGGCCATGCGGCCGCGGGCGGTGCGCATCAGGTAGCCCTGCTGCAGCAGGTAGGGTTCGATCACGTCCTCGATGGTGCCGCGCTCTTCAGACAGCGCCGCCGCCAGGCTCTCGACCCCGGCCGGGCCGCCGTCAAACTTTTCGATCAGCAGCTGCAGCAGCCGGCGGTCGAGGTTGTCGAAGCCGACCTGGTCGACATCCAGCATATCCAGGGCCGCGGCGGCCACCGCGCCGTCGATGCAGCCGTCGCCCTTTACCTCGGCGTAATCCCGCACCCGGCGCAGCAGGCGGTTGGCAATTCGCGGCGTGCCGCGGGAGCGGCGGGCTATTTCCACCGCGCCCTCCTCAGCAACGTCCACTCCCATAATGGTGCCGGAGCGCTGCACGATATTGCCGAGGTCGGCAACCGAATAGAACTCCAGCCGCTGGACGATACCGAAGCGATCCCGCAGCGGCGAGGTGAGGAGGCCGGCGCGGGTGGTGGCGCCGACCAGCGTAAAGGGCGGGATATCCAGCTTGATGGAGCGGGCCGCGGGGCCCTCACCGATCATGATATCGAGCTGGTAATCCTCCATGGCCGGGTACAGCACTTCCTCTACATAGGGTGAGAGGCGGTGAATCTCATCGATGAACAGCACGTCGCCAGGCTCGAGGTTGGTCATCAGGGCGGCGATGTCGCCGGCCTTCTCGAGTACCGGGCCCGAGGTACTCTTTAGGTCCACCCCCATCTCGTTGGCAATGATGTGCGCCAGGGTCGTCTTGCCGAGCCCGGGAGGACCGAAAATCAGGGTGTGGTCCAGCGCCTCTGAACGGCCCCGGGCAGCGTCGATAAAGATCTGCATCTGCTCGCGCACCCCGGGCTGGCCGACATACTCTGCCAGCGCCCGCGGGCGGATGGCGCGGTCGATCACGTCCTCGCGGCCGCCGGCGTCCTCCGGCGCAACCAGACGGTCGGTTTCAATCATTTAGCGCCCACCATGGATTGCAGGGCCCGGCGAATCAGGTCCTCACTGCGATCACAGCTGCCATCGTTGGCGGCGGTGACCGCCTTGCTGGCCTCCGCCGGTTTGTAACCCAGCGCCACCAATGCCGATTCGGCCTCGGCCTGGATATCCCGGGCCCCTGGTGGGGCCGGCGCCACCTGCTCCAGTTCCAGCAGCCAGTCGGCCAGCTTGTCACGCATTTCCACCAGCAGACGCTCGGCGGTTTTTTTGCCGACTCCCGGCAGTTGCACCAGACTGCTGGTGTCGTCCCGCTGCACCGCGCGCACGAAGCTGTCGGCATCCATACCCGAGAGAATGGCCAGGCCCAGCTTGGGCCCAACCCCGTTCACCTTGATCAGGTGGCGGAACAGGCCGCGCTCGCGCTCCGACAGAAAGCCGTACAGAAGCTGGGCATCCTCGCGCACCACGAAATGGGTAAACAGCGTAACCTCGCGACCAGGTTCCGGCAGCTCGTAGAGGGTGGTCATGGGTACCTGGACCTCGTAGCCGAGGCCGCCGACGTCCAGCAGGATGTCAGGAGGCTGGATTTCCAGCAACAGTCCGCGAATGCGACCGATCATGTAAATGGTCTCTGGGGTTTGTGCAATGGTACTGCAAGCGGGCCGGCGGTTGCCATGCCGGCTGCGCTGGTCGGGCCACGCTGGTCGGGCCACGCTGGTCGGGCCACGCTGGTCGGGCCGCGCAGGCCGTACTTCAGCGACGCCGGCTGCGGGCCTGGCGCACCAGGTATTGCTGGGTATGAGCGTGACACAGGGCCGCGGCGAGGGCGTCAGCGGCGTCTTCCGTGGGGGCCGCCGGCAGTCGCAGCAGGCTTTTCACCATGTGCTGAACCTGGGCCTTCTCGGCGCTGCCGGTGCCCACCACCGCCTGCTTAATGGACTTGGCGGCGTACTCGTGCACCGGCATGCCCTGGTTGACGCAGGCCACGATAGCGGCACCACGGGCCTGACCCAGCTTGATGGCCGCCTTGGCGTCGCGAGCCAGGAATACTTCCTCAATGGCGAGTTCCTGGGGGCAGTGTTGGGCGACGATTTCGCCGACGCTGTCGTAGATGATCTTGAGGCGTTCGGGCAGGCTGACCCGGGGCAGGCGAATCACGCCGGAGGTGACATATTCGCTGCGACCGGACTGGAAGGCGATGATGCCGAAGCCGGTCTTCTGGGAGCCGGGATCAATACCCAGTATCAACGCCATAGTCGTTCCGCGGCCGAATCTTTTATAACAGAGCCCGCCGCCATTATTGCTAAGCGTGGCGCCACTGTCAGCCCAGGCTGGCGAGTACCTCGTCGGGGATGTCGGCATTGGTATAGACGTTTTGCACGTCATCCAGGTCTTCCAGCGCATCCACCAGCCCCATGATGCTTTCCGCGCTATCGGCGTCCAGCTCCACGGTGGTAGAGGCAATCATGGTGACCTCGCCGCCCTCGGGGGCCAGCCCTACGTCTTCCAGCGCCTGCTTCACGGTGCCGAAATCCTCCCAGGGGGTGACGACCTCGATGCTGCCATCATCACTGGACTGGATGTCTTCGGCGCCGGCCTCCAGCGCCGCTTCCATCAGCTGCTCCTCATCGGTGCCCGACGGGTAATAGAGTTGCCCTTTGCGCTCGAACAGGTAGGCCACCGAGCCGTCGGTACCGAGGTTGCCGCCGCGCTTGGAAAACGCGTGCCGCACCTCCGCCACCGTGCGATTGCGGTTGTCGGTCATGGCCTCGATCAGCACCGCCACACCGCCGGGGGCGTAGCCCTCATAGGTGAGCTCTTCCATGTCGTCGGCATCATTGGTGCCGGCGCCCCGGGCAATGGCGCGATCGATGGTGTCGCGGGTCATATTCGAACCCAGCGCCTTATCCATCGCAGCGCGCAGGCGCGGATTGTCGGCCGGCTCCGGGCCGCCCTGTTTGGCCGCCACGACCAGCTCGCGGATCAACTTGGTGAACATTTTGCCGCGCTTGGCATCCTGGGCCGCCTTGCGGTGCTTGATATTGGCCCATTTACTGTGTCCCGCCATGGTCAGCTCTCCTTCTTGGTCTCGCGCAGGCGCAGGTTGAGCTCGCGAAGCTGCTGAGCGTCCACCGTGCCGGGAGCATCGGTCATCACACAGTGCGCGGTCTGCGTCTTGGGGAAGGCGATCACGTCGCGAATGGATTTGGAACCGGTCATCAGCATCACCATCCGGTCCAGCCCGAAGGCAATACCGCCGTGGGGCGGCGCACCGTACTTGAGTGCGTTCAGCAGGAAGCCGAATTTCTCCTCGGCCTCCTCCTCACCAATGCCAAGGATCTCCAGTACTGAGGCCTGCATGGCACGGTCGTGAATACGGATTGAGCCGCCGCCCAGCTCGGTGCCGTTGAGCACCAGATCATAGGCTCGCGACAGCGCCGCCGCCGGGTCTTTGCGCAGTGCGTCCACGTCACAGCTCGGCGCAGTGAAGGGGTGGTGCAGCGGGGTGAGGCCACCTTCGGCCTGCTCGAACATCGGGAAATCCACCACCCACAGCGGTGCCCAGCCCGGCTCGATCATGTCCAGGTCGTGGCCCAGCCTCACCCGGAGTGCGCCGATGGACTCGTTGACCACCATGGTCTTGTCGGCGCCAAAGAAGATGATGTCGCCGTTTTCCGCGCCCAGCCGCTCCATCAGCTCGGCGACAATCGCCTCAGGCATGAACTTGAGAATGGGAGACTGCAGGCCCTCGACGCCGGCGGCGATGTCATTGACCTTGATCCAGGCCAGGCCGCGGGCACCGTAGTTGGCGATGTAGCTGGTGTAGTCGTCGATTTCCTTGCGGCTGATTTTAGCGCCGCCGGGTACTCGCAGGGCCACCACCCGGCCCTCCGGGTCCACCGCCGGGCCGTGGAAAACCTTGAATTCCACCTGCTCCATAAGGTCGTCGATGCCCACCAGCTCCAGCGGGATGCGCAGGTCGGGCTTGTCGGAACCGAAGCGCTCCATGGCCTCCTGCCAGGTCATGTGCGGGAATTCTGGCAGCTCGATATCGAGCACGCTCTGGAACACCTCGCGCACCATACGCTCGGCGATGTCCATGACCGCAGCCTCGTCCACGAAGGAAGCCTCGATATCGATCTGCGTGAACTCGGGCTGGCGATCGGCGCGCAGGTCCTCGTCGCGGAAACACTTGGCAATCTGGTAGTAGCGATCAAAGCCGGAGATCATCAGCAGCTGCTTAAATAGCTGCGGCGACTGCGGCAGCGCAAAGAACTGGCCGGGGTGCGTGCGGCTCGGCACCAGATAGTCGCGGGCGCCCTCGGGGGTCGCCCGGGTCAGAATCGGGGTTTCCATATCGAGAAAGCCTTCCCGGTCCAGGAAGCTCCGCACCGCCAGGGTGATACGCGAGCGCGCCAGAAAACGCTCCTGCATCTCGTGGCGGCGCAGGTCCATGTAGCGAAACTTGAGACGCACTTCCTCGCCGACGTCAGTGTACTCGTCCATCTGGAAGGGCGGCGTTTCGGCACTGCTCAACAGCTCCAGCTCCTTGCCCAGCACCTCGATCTCACCGGTTTTCATATTCGGGTTGACCGTGCCCTCCCCTCGCGCCCGCACCCGGCCGGTGACCCGCAGCACGTATTCGCTGCGCACGCGGTCTGCGCGTTCGAAGTGTTCCTCGGTATCGGGGTCAAAAACGACCTGTACGATGCCCTCACGGTCCCTGAGGTCGAGGAAGATCACACCACCGTGGTCCCGACGACGGTCAACCCAGCCGCATAGCGTTACGGTCTGGTCGATGTTTTCCGTGGTCAAGTCACCACAATAATGAGTGCGCATGTAGGCGTTCCTGTGATTGGATTTTTAGGGGGGCCGCCGGCTGATCAGCCGGCGGCGGGGGAATTACTGGCAGTACTGGTTTTGGCTGTCGACGCGCCGCCCGGGGCATCACCGTTCTTGCCGGCGGCCGTTGACGAGCTGTCCTTGCCGCCGTCTCCAGACTTGCCGTCGCCTGACTGGGCGAGATTTTTCTGGCCTTTGGTCTTGAAGTCGGTTTCATACCAGCCACCGCCCTTCAGCCGAAATGCGGCAGCAGACACCTTCTTGCGAAGGCTGGGCGCACCACAATTGGGGCAGTCAACGAGTGGGGCATCACTCATTTTCTGCAGCGCCTCCAGCTGGTGCTGGCAGGCCTGACACTGATATTCATAGATAGGCATGGTTCTGTGACCGTTAACTGCATTGCTCCATGGTTTCGGGTGTGTCCTGGGTGACGGCGAGCGGGCAGCTTGCTCGGCGCAGCGTCCAGAACGGGCGCGGATTTTAACGCAATTCCCGGCCATCAGGTAGCACCTGCAAACAGGTCGCAGGCATTTGTCGATGGCATGAAGAGTTAATCGGAGAGGGGAGTTTTACCCTGCCCCCGCGGTGAGCCGGGGCGGAAAGGATCTGCCGCCCCGGTGGGGCGGCAGCCGGAGATTCGCGATCAGGAGTCGGCGAATTCCTTCATCTTCTTGAGAGGGCGTACCTTCACAGCGGTGCTGGCAGGCTTGGCCTTGAAGACCGTTTCTTCCCCGGTAAAGGGGTTAATGCCTTTACGCGCCTTGCGGGCGGGTTTCTTAACGGTCGTGATCTTCATCAGGCCCGGCAGGGTGAACTCACCGATGCTGCGCTTCTTGATGCTGCGCTCGATCAGCGTCTCCAGCTCATCCATCACCGCACCCACCTGCTTCTTGTTGAGGCCGGTGTTGTCGGCAATAGAGCCGACAATCTGACTCTTGGTCATCTTGGCCTTGATAGCCGGAGCAGCTTTTTTAGCCGGAGCTTTTGCTGCTGCCTTTTTCTTGGCCGGTGCTTTCTTGGCCGCTACCTTTTTCTTGGCAGGTGCCTTCTTGGCCGGAGCTTTTTTCTTCGCCGCCGCTTTTCTAGTAGCCATGTTGTTTTCGTCCTTCCTGTATAGTGCAGAACATTCGATGTTGATTGATTAATGAGTGAGTCGGCGTTAGGACCTCATCACAACCCCGGTCAAAACTCGATCACTTGTTACCCCAAAGAGAGTACAGCGAAACTCGCCGGTAACGCTCGCTAAATGTATAAAGCAAGGCCCTGTCTAATACAAGGCTTGCGCCAGAAAATCCCTTATTTATTTGTGTTGTGACGCGCTCGCGGCGGATGGCGACAGTGAACTCGACAGCAAATTTCCAACAATCGTAAAATTGCGGCCCTGACATTTCCCGGATACGACCAATGCGCGCGAGCAGTTATCTCCTGGCCACGGTAAAAGAGACACCGTCTGACGCCGAAGTCATCAGCCACCAGTTGATGCTGAGAGCGGGCCTGATCCGCAAGCTGGCGTCCGGGCTTTACACCTGGCTGCCCACCGGCCTCAGAGTCTTGCGCAGAGTCGAGTCCATCGTGCGTGAAGAAATGAACCGTTCTGGTGCACAGGAAGTAAGCATGCCGGTGGTACAGCCGGCAGAACTGTGGGAAGAATCCGGCCGCTGGGAGCAGTACGGACCTGAACTGCTGCGTCTGGTGGATCGGCACGAGCGCGATTTTTGCTTAGGCCCCACCCACGAGGAAGTCATCACCGAACTGGTGCGCCATGAGGTAAAAAGCTATAAGCAGCTGCCCGCCAACTTCTATCAGATACAAACCAAGTTTCGCGATGAGATCCGGCCGCGTTTCGGCATCATGCGCTCGCGGGAATTCCTGATGAAAGACGCCTACTCCTTCCACCTGAACCAGGCCTCGCTGCAAGACACCTACGACGCCATGCACGCAGCCTACACCGCGATCTTTAGCCGTCTGGGCCTGGATTTTCGCCCGGTGATCGCCGACACCGGCTCTATCGGCGGCAGCACCTCCCACGAATTCCACGTGCTCGCCAATTCCGGCGAGGACGCCATCGCCTTCAGCGACACAAGCAGCTACGCCGCCAACGTTGAAATGGCCGAGGCACTGGCGCCGGCCGGCGAGCGACCCGCACCCGGCGCGGATCTGACTGACGTGGAAACACCGGGGCAACACAGCATCGAAGACGTCTGCCGCTTCCTGGAGTTGCCCGCCGAGCGCGCGTTAAAGACCCTGGTCGTGGTCGGCGATGACGAGGCGGCACCGCTGGTGGCCCTGGTGCTGCGTGGCGACCATCAGCTCAACGCCATCAAGGCGGAAAAGCTCGACGGCGTCGCCAGCCCCCTGCAGTTCGCGGAGGAAGCCGCCATCAAATCGGCGATCGGCTGTGGCCTGGGCTCGATTGGCCCGGTGGGGCTGGAGATTCCGATCCTGGTAGACCGGGCGGCTGCCCACGTCGCGGATTTCTGCTGTGGCGCCAATCGCGACGGCTATCACCTGACCGGGGTCAACTGGGAGCGTGACGTTACCGCGACCCGGGTCGAGGACCTCCGCGAGGTGGTCGAAGGCGACCCCAGCCCGGACGGTAAGGGGAACCTCGTGATCAAGCGCGGCATAGAGGTAGGGCATATTTTCCAACTCGGCACCAAGTACAGCGCCGCCATGAATGCCAAGGTGCTGGACGAGACCGGCAAGAGCCAGGTGATGACTATGGGCTGCTACGGTATTGGAGTCACCCGCATCGTGGCGGCGGCCATCGAGCAGAATCACGATGAGCGGGGCATTATCTGGCCCGCCGCCATGGCGCCCTTTCAGGTCGCCATCGTGCCCCTCAATATGCAGAAATCGGAAGCCGTCGCCGCCTGTGCCATGGAGTTGTATGAGGCACTGGGTGAGAAGGGGGTAGAGGTACTGCTCGACGATCGCAATGAACGCCCCGGCGTGAAATTTGCCGACATGGAGCTGATGGGCATTCCCCACCGCGTGGTGGTCGGCGACCGCGCACTGGCGGAAGGCAAGCTCGAGTATAAGAGCCGCACCGCCAGCGAACCTCAGCTGATCCCGCGGGACGAGCTACTCGGCTTTCTGTTGGAGACCCTGGAGGCCTAGCGTGCCGGCGCGGATGAGAGTCCGGTTAACCACCCTGCTGGCGGCCCTCTGGCTTGCCTCCAGCGCTGCCGTGGCCAACCCGGCCCGGGACAGCGAACGCAACGCCCTGCGCGACTTCCTGGACGCCACCATCAATCGGGCGAGCAGCTTCGAGGATCGCTTTGACGCCGAGGTCTGGCTGGTGGACATGTCGGCACGGCTGAGCCCCTTTGTGGAGGACCCGGATGCGCGCCTGGCACTGCTGGAAACGGTGCATTTCTACGCGCGCCAGAGCGACCTGCCGCCGGAGCTGGTGCTGGCCGTAATCCAGGTCGAGAGCCACTTTGACCGCTTCGCCATATCCCGCGTCGGTGCCCAGGGGCTGATGCAGGTAATGCCGTTCTGGAAGGACGAAATCGGCCGTCCGGACGACAACCTTACCGATATGCACACCAACCTGTCTTATGGCTGCCGCATCCTGGAATTCTACTTGCAGCAGGAAAACGGCCGGCTGGCGACCGCCCTGGCCCGCTACAATGGCAGCGCCGGTAGCCGCGTGTACACGGACAAGGTGGAAAACGCCTGGCGCCGGCACTGGCGCACCGCGCCGCTGAACTGGCAATAGTATTCGCAGCCGGGAGCTTTTGCCGGTTGGCAACAGCATGCACCAGTGCTGTAATCAGGCAGGGGTCAAGGTTAGAACAACGAATTACTCGCCCTTGAACGTTTTACAACGCCTTCCGACGAGAGAATAACACCATGGATTTCAACAGCCTGCTGCTACTGTTTATCGCCTGGTTGCTGTGGACCATCCACCAGGACCTGACCGAGAGTAACGACCGCGCTCGTAGCCTCAAGACCACGCTCAACCAGCTGGTGTCGAAGATTGAGCAGGCGGCGGGGACCCGGGACGTGCTGGGTACGTCGGCGGCGGAGGAGGCCTCCACGGTAAATCTCAACAGCGCCAGCAAAGCAAAGCTGCAGTCCCTGCCGCGCATCGGCGCGGTGACCGCGGAGCACATCATCTCCGCACGCCCCTTCAATGCCGTGGAAGACCTGCGCAACGTGCAGGGCATCACCAACGCCATCTTCAGCGAGATTCAAAACAAAGTCAGCGTCTAGACACCTGCTGGGCGTAAGCCACAGCCCCGACGCGGGGCACGGCCCTCAGACGCCCATACTGCCAAGGGTATTCATGATGCGGCGCAGTATCCCGGTAAATGCCGGGTGATCGGCCTCAAGCCGCGCCACCATCTCGTCAACCGTGTCGCCAATGTCCAACTCGCCGACGCCTTCGGTGTCTGCCTGGACGTCGCTGTCCAGGTGCTGCTCGATGTCGCTGATCATACCGTGCAGCCGACGGCGCTCCGCCTCTTCGAGGGGCAGGCCGTCGATCTCGTTCAGCAGGCTCGATAGATCCTTGTATACCTGTTCCTTACTCACGCGCGCGTTCACCCTGGGTCTGGTCTGGTACCGGAAGCGATACCTTACTCCGCCGCCGGCGCACCATCAAACAGGTCCTTGAAGCCGGACGGGTCGTGACGACCGATGGCGATGTTCTCCAGGGTGCCGATACCGGTGCGCTCGCCCATGCGCGCGTGCACCACGTGGTGCACGTGCAGATACTCGAACCCCAGTGGCTCCAGGTCTGCCAGCACCCAGTCCTCGCGCGCGGTCTCCAGCTCGCCGTGCCAAACCGCGTGACCCCAGCTCGGGTGGTTATAGCCCAGGCCCAGCACCTGGAAGCGCAGGCCCACCTCCATATCCACGTCGTAGCGATTGCCATGGCGGTCTGCCAGCACCAGCTGGGCGGACTGCGGCCGACGGGTGCCGGGCTGCCAGCGGATGCGGTGGGCCACCTCCACCATGGGAATATGGCCAGGGTCATCGCCGGCGGGAATGGCTGCCGGGTCATCATAGAGCGGCAGCAGGTCGGCGCTGACCTGGGTGGGGTGACCGTCGCGATCTTCGAAGGTGCCCATTTGGGTGCAGACGTCGCCAAAGTTGATCGGGTTCCAGCACCAGTAGACGCCGGGCTCTTTGTTGAGCAGCCCGGGTGCACCGCCCTGGCGTTCGCCCACCGGCCGCACGCCCCAGGACTTGTCGCGGGTTCCAATGGCGCGCGCTACCTCCACCCGCTGACCGTCGACGCTGAAGTAACCCTCCCAGTAGCCCATCTGGGTAAAGCGGGAACTGTGCATGATCAGGTGGCCGTCGTCGTACATGACGCTCTCGGGCTCCTCGTGGGGAATACTGGCGGCGGTGAACACCAGGTCACACTCGATGCCCGTTTCGTTGGGCGCCAGACTCAGGCGCAGCCTGCGCATGGGTTCCAGTATCTCGATGGAGAACGGCCCGACCGCGGTTTCGCCGCGCTCCCGGGGCGCCCGGCGGGATCCGTGAAAGGCATGCTGGTGAGTGCCGTCGGCAATACTGAAATGCGCATCCATCACGTGGCGGTTCGGATACAGACCCAGGCCTGCCTCAAAGATATAAGCACCCGCGGGGTCGATACCGTTCATCCAGTAGCGATCATAAAAATTGCGATCGCTCTGGGCAGGTCGCGCCACCGGCGCCGCGGTCTGGTGAATGCAGTAGTCGTCGAAGCTGGTGATCATGGCGGTTCCCCGCAGGCTGGGAAGGCCAATATACGAAGCGGCCCGTGCGGCCTCAAGGGAGCCCCAGCTAGCGGCGTCGATTGGACTGGATTAGTGCACCACCGGCGCGTCCGACGCCGCCGCGCCGCCGGCCAGGGACGTCGCCTCAAACCACGCGGCCCGTTCGCTGGCGCGACGAAACAGCTCGTAGACCTGGTGGCGCAGGTTGTGATCGAGGTTGAGGGTCATGCCCTGGCCGCCGCGGTCGCTGAAGTTCATCGCCACCACGCCGCTTTCCAGAATGTTGTAACGCAGGGTGGTAAGCAGCACGCCATCCTCCCCCAGGGGATAGGAGACCGGCTCCGCCTCATAGGGCTGTTTGAAAGACTCCTCGGACACCTCACCCCCGTGCTTCATGCGCGCTACTTCCCACTTAGGATAAAATGTTGGCTCAGGGGAAGGGTAGGTGGGCAGTTTCTCAGA
>JANQGK010000150.1 GCA_028277365.1 Halieaceae bacterium
GGCGCAGCACTATTCCATGGGCGGGATTCGCATTGATTACCGTGGTGAGAGCATTGGCCTCAGGGGTCTTTTCGCCGCCGGAGAGGCAGCCTGCTGGGACCTGCACGGCTTCAACCGCCTGGGCGGCAATTCGGTGGCCGAGACCGTGGTGGCGGGCATGCTGGTGGGCGAGTACATCGCCGACTGGTGCGACCGCCCTGACAGTGAGATTCGTTTGTCCACGGGCCTGGTCCGCGATCACGGCGGGCGTGTCGGCGGCAGGCTTTCGGCCATCGCCGAGGGCGGCGGCAGCGAGAACCCCTTTGAGTTGCTGCGAGTCATGCAGGAAACCATGACCGACAAGGTGGGCATCTTCCGCCGCGGCGCGCGCCTGGAGGAGGCGGTCGAGACCTTGCGCGGCTTGTTGGCACGCTGCCGCAATATCGGCCTGCGCACCCAGGTGCGCGGCGCCAACCCGGAGCTGGCCGCCGCTTACCGGGTCGAGAAAATGCTCAAGCTGGCCCTATGTGTGGCCGGCGGTGCCCTGGCTCGCACCGAGAGTCGCGGCGCCCATTTCCGTGAGGACTTCCCCCGTCGCGACGATGCCCGCTGGTTGTCCCGCACCCTCGCGACCTGGCCAGGAGACGACGCCGACGGGCCCCGGTTTAACTACGAGCCCCTGAATGTTATGCGTATGGAGCTGCCGCCCGGCTGGCGCGGCTACGGCGCCAAGGATCATATCGAGCATCCTGACACGCCGCGTCGCGAGGCGGAGGTGGCCGAGCTTGAGGCGCAGCCACTCGACCGCTTCGCCCGGCAGCGGGCCCTGCTGGCCTTCGAAGAGCAGTTGCCCGAACGCTTCCGGGGCCGCAACGAGCGCTTGCCTGACGACTCTGCAGAACAGGAGGGCGCCGCGTGAGCGCAATCATAGCCAGCGATCACCGCCATCTTGAACTGCGGGTATTGCGTTACAACCCGCAGGACGTGGACGCCACTCCGGCCTTCCAGAGCTACCACCTGGAGGAGGCCGATGCTATGACGCTGTTCATAGCGCTCAACGAAATCCGTGAGCAGCAGGACCCCAGCCTGCAGTTCGACTTCGTCTGCCGGGCCGGTATCTGCGGCAGCTGCGGCATGTTGATCAACGGCAAACCCGGGCTGGCCTGCCGCACCCTGACTGCCGACCTGCCGGCAGTGATCACGCTGGCGCCGTTGCCAGGCTTTGAGCTGATTGCCGACCTGTCAGTCAATACCGGCAAATGGATGCGGGCCATGAGCGAACGCCTGCGGACCTGGGTGCATATGGCCGACCCGGAGCCCGACATCGATGCCCTGGAGCCGACGATGGACCCGGACCTCGCCCAGGACATCTACGAGCTGGAACGCTGCATCGAATGTGGCTGCTGTATCGCCGCCTGCGGCACCATCCAGATGCGCGAGGGCTTCGCCGGCGCGGCCGGCCTCAACAAGCTGGCCAGGCTGCGCATGGATCCGCGCGATACCCGCAGCGACGCTGATGTCTACGAACTGGTCGGCGACGAAAACGGCGTGTTCGGTTGCATGAGCCTGCTGGGCTGTGAGGATAGCTGCCCCAAGGATCTACCCCTAGGCACCCAGACCGCCTGGCTCCGCCGCCGTATGCTCAGCAACGCTCTTTAACTCTCCACTCCGCTGGTTTTCCCCGCGTGGTGCTCCGTCGGTCGGCCGTGAACTGGGTACACCTGTTCCCCGGACGCGCTAAAAGCGTGACGTCCCTGTCTCGCTCGGCGACGGCCATCCCTGGCCGTCGACGGTCCGGTGAACAGGTGTACCCAGCTCACGCCCTGGCTCGGTGCGGGGCGTCCATGGGCGTCAAGCGAAGCTCGTTTCTGGGAACACTGAGAGTGGAGCGCGCGGGGTGCCTGGGGTCTTTCCGGGACCGTCTGCGGCCAGGACGGTCCCGGCGGGGAACCGCGCAGTCGAGCGAGACAGGGACGTCATGCTTTTAGCGCGTCCCGGAAAGACCCCAGGTATCGCGCGTGCGGATTCGGAGCTCTGTCGATTGAATACTGGTGATTGGGACTGAAAAGCCGCTCCAGACCGGTGTTACGCTGATGTGCAGGCTCGTGTACACTTGGGCGCCTTGAATATGTAGAGGCTTATTAAGCGCCTGATGAATCCGAATTTTCTGGATTTCGAACAGCCCATTGCAGAGCTCGAGGTGAAGATCGAGGAGCTGCAGCTGGTCGGTTCCGACAACGATATCAACATCGGTGAAGAGATCGCCAAGCTGCGGGAGAAGAGCACCCGGCTGACCGAGAAGATCTACGCGGGCTTAAGCTCCTGGGATATCGTCAAGGTGGCGCGTCATCCGCAGCGTCCCTACAGCATGGACTACATTCCGCGGGTGTTTACCGAATTCGACGAGTTGCACGGCGACCGTCACTTCGCCGATGACAAAGCCATTGTCGGCGGCGTGGCGCGTTTGGAAGGCAAGCCAGTGATGGTGATCGGCCAGGAGAAAGGCCGCAACGTACAGGATAAGGTGGCGCGCAACTTCGGC
>JANQGK010000158.1 GCA_028277365.1 Halieaceae bacterium
AGCGCAGCACGCCGTTCAACACCAGCACCTGGCGGGTGGTGGCAGCGTCTCTTGCCGCCAGCAGGCGCTGGGCCTGGCTCTGGTCGCAACCGTAATAGGCGGTGTAGAGGAACAGGCCGCCCAGCAGCATCGGCCAGAAACCGTAGTTGTTGCCATCCAGGCCCCAGTCGTTCACCAGAGTAATGCTGCGCTCCGAAAGCGTCGCCCATTCTGCCATCAGTGGTTGTCCGAGGCTTGCCAGGGTGTACAGGACTGCCGCGGTGAGCAGCAGCATCTGCACCACATCGGAGATCACCACCGCACGCATGCCGCCCATCACGTCGTAGGCGATGGTGATGCCCATCAGGATCAGCACCGCCACGGTATAGCTGGTGCCGGTGACCAGGCCGATTACCGAGGCCACGCCGTACACGGTGACCCCGGTGGCGACGCCGCGAAAGAATAGGAAGCAGCCGCTGGCCAGCAGGCGGCTGGCCAGTCCCAGCCGTTGTTCCAGGTAGGCATAGATAGAAATGACACCGGCGGCGCGCACCGGCAGGAACAGCAGGCACAGGGCCAGCATCGCCAGCGGAACCGCCAGTTCGTACTGCAGCCACAGCAGGCCGCCGCCCAGCACGAAACCGACGAAGGCCGGCGCGCCGAGCAGGCTGTTGGTGGAGCACTGGGTGGCGATGATGGAGGTGGCCAGCGCCCAGCCCGGCAGACGATTGGCACCCAGGTAGTAGTCTTCCCGCGAGTGCTGGCTGCGGCCCAGGTACACCGCCAGCAGCAGCATGGCCGCCAGGTAGCCGCCGATAACCCACCAGTCGAGCGCGCTCACGGCGCGGTCAGAAACTGCCCTGGCGCAGGATCAGCGTGTCGCCGCGCTGGGTGAATTCGATATGTTGTAGAAAAGACATGCCCAGCAGGATTTCCTCGGTCTGCAGCCCCGGTGAAACGCCTGCGCTGACATTGCTGAGCGCGATGTCGCCGATGCTGACCACATCCAGCCGGGTGGCGTAGGCGCGGGCCATGCCGTTGGCGGTCTGGGTCATGATTTCCTGGCCGCGGGGCAGGCTGAGGCCGGCGGCAATATGGCCGGGTATCGCCACGGTGGTGGCGCCGGTGTCGAGCATGAACACCACGTCCTGGCCGTTGATCTTGCCGTTGGTGACGTAGTGGCCGGCGCGATTACGCTTCAGCACCACCTCGGGAACGCCGTCGCGAACGGTGCTGTTGAGGGTCTGGTTGGGATTGCGCTGCCGCTCGAGCATGCCGTCGAACCAGTACACCGCCAGCCCACCAAAAAGCAGCCAGGCCAGCACCAGCATGCCGGTGCCGATACGCTTCTGCTCGCGCTGGGGAGCGTCTTCCTGGGAGGGGTCCACGGTCAAGCCACCTGGCTTTCCAGGCCGAAGCGCTCGCGCAGGAAGCGGGCGATGCCGTCTTCGTCGTGGTGACCGATCACCGCGGTGGCGGCGGCCTTAACGGCATCCTTGGCGTTGTCCGGCGCGTAGGCCTCGTCGGCGCGACCGAACATGCTGAGGTCGTTGTCGCTGTCGCCGAAACACAGCACCCGGGAGGCGCCCAACTGCTCCCGCAGCAGATCCACGGCGCCGCCTTTGCTGGCGTCGCTGTGGTGAATGTCAATCCAGCGCAGGGCGGCGCCCTCGTGAGCCACGCCGGCGTAGGCCACCAGGCCCGGCTCGGCGTCGATCAGGGTTTCGACGGCGTCGATGGAGGCCGGCACCCCCAGCGCCGAGATGTTGGTAATCTCCGCGTCGGCGGGCATCTGCGACGCCGGCAATACGGCCACACCAGAGCGGTTGGAAAACTCCGCCGCCAGCTTTTCCTCGACGCTGTGGCGCAGCGGCGGGTGGTAAACCGCGTGGCGGTTGCCGGGTTCCAGCGTAAAGATGAAGGGGGTGACGTCCTGGGCCAGCACAGCCTCCAGCACGTGCTGGATCTCGTGCTGGGTGAGGAAGTTCTGGTGCGAGTAGGCGTCGTCCGCCGGGTTCCAGATCATTACGCCATTCTTGAACACCTGCGGCAGGCGAAAGCCGTGCCCGTGCAGCAGGTCTCTTGACGCGTGCAGGGTGCGCCCGGTGGCCACCGTGTAGGCAATATCGCGATCGGCCAGAGCCGCCAGGGTGTCGCGGGTGTAGGCGGAGATCTCGCTGTGGCGGTTGAGCAGGGTGCCGTCGAGGTCAAAAACTATCAGTTCCATGGGCTTGTTACGGCTCCCGGGTCAAGGCTGGATTGTGTGCTACGCGGCACGCCCCGCGACGCGTCAGGTGTAAAGCGGCGGCAGCGGGTCGCCACCGGCGGTGTCGCGCGGCCGGCCTTGCTTGCGGCAGGCCTTCAGTGCCAGTGCCAGTCGCTCGCCGCGCCACTCACCCCCAGCAGCATAAAGGCTGCGCTCGAGCTGCTCCAGCGCCTCGCTCAGTTCCGGCCGCGCAAAATGCTCGGAGATATCGGACAGGGGAGGTAGGCGCGGCTGGTCCAGGTAGCGCTGGGCCCAGGCCTGCAAGGCGGCGCGGGCCGCTCGAGGATCATTGCTGTTGCAGGCGGCCAGGCAGGTCTTGAACAGGGCCGCCTCTTTTTCTTCGCGCTCCCCGTGCGCTGCCGGCACCGGTCGCGGCGTGCGCAGGCGCCAGCCCAGCCAGGCCGTGGTGCCCATCCAACCCAGCAGCGCTGCCAGAGTGGCCCACATCCACAGGTTGGTTTGTTCTACCAGGTTCGCCGTTGCCTGAGGGACGGTGACGGGCGCGCTCGGCGCTGCCGGTGCCGGCGACACTGCAGGGGCGGCCACGGTAAAGCCGCGGGCCGGTAGCTCCGCATAGCGCAGACTGTCGGATCCGGTATCCCACCAGGGCACCCTGACGGTGGGCAGGGTGAATTCGCCGGGCTCGGTGATCAGCAGCGCCGTGCTGTTGATGCCGATGCCGGTAATGCCGTCATTACCGGGACGGTTCTCGGAGCGAGGCTGGTCCGGGTAGGCTTTGACGCCGGGCAGGTCGGCTTGGGGAATCTGCGGCAGCTGACTGCTGTCGATGCCCTCGGCGACCAGCGTCAGGGTGCGGGTGACCGAGTCGCCTACCGCGAGTTCGTCCGGCAGCGCCGACCAGCTCTCCTCTATTCGCAGGTTGCGGGCGGGGACCCACGGCGCATCGGGCCAGGCGGCCGGTACCGGCTTCACGGTCACGGTAATCGGTTTGCTACGGCGGTGCAGCACTTCACCGGTATTGAAAGACAGGATGCCGCGACGGCCGCTGGGTTTGCGGCCGTTGAAGGTCATCGAGGGGATCTCCAGCTCGCCGCTCTTCTGGGGGAAAATCGCATGTTTGACCTCGATCACCCGGTAGGGCCGGCCGTTGATGGTGCGCTGGAAGCTGCTGGACTCCAGCTCCTCCACCACCGCGCCTTCCAGCTTCAGTTCCGAGCGGCCGCGATCATTGAGATCGACGGCCTCGTAAATGCGGAAGGTGTGCAGCAGCTGTGATTGCACGTAGACCTCGTCGCGGTCCACTTCGGATTCTACGAACACGTCCTCGGTGCTGTCCGCCGCCACGGGTGTGTCGCTCACCTGCACGCGTATGGCCCGGGTGCGTTGGCCGTCGATGGTCAGGGCCGGTATGACCAGCTCGCCGACACGCCGTGGCAGCAGCACTACCTGCAGATCGCGGGTGCGCTCGGCGCGGCCGTTGATGATGGACATGCGGGTCGAGGTGCCGGTGGACGCCACATCGAAATCCCGCAACAGCTGGTCGAGGTCGGCGTCATCCACGTCCTCGCCTTCGGTGGCCCGCAGGGTGAGCACCAGGCTGTCATTAATGGATACGCGATTGCGGTCCACCGTGGCTGTCACCGCCGCCTGCGTGGTGACAGCCAGCGCGGTGGCCGCCAGCCCGAGCAGCACCGCGAACAACTTACCAGCGACTGTCTTCATCTGCATCTGCTCCCCGGGGGTTCTCTTCGGCTCGAAGGCGCGACTGGTAGCGGAACTTGCGACGTAGCAGTCCCGAGGGGTCGTCCGGAATGCGACGCAGCCATTGCTCATTGGCCATCTCACGCTCCAGCTCGTCCGCATCCCTTTCGCGGGCTGCCTGCTGCTGTTGTTCACCTGGTTCCTGCTCGCCGGGCTGCGCCTCTGCCTGCTGCTGATCGCGCTGCTCCTGCTCGGCCTGCTGTTGTTGCTGCTCGCTATCCTGCGGGTCTTCTGCCTCGGAGGGCTGGTTCTGTGCCTGCTGTTGCTGCTGGTCCTGTTCGCCACCCGGGGATTGCTGGTCCTGTTGCCGGCTCTGCTGGTCCTGCTGCTGTTGATCCTGGTTTTGGTCCTGATTTTGCTGGTCCTGATTTTGCTGTTGCTGCTCCTGCTGTTGTTGTAACTGCTCCAGCAGGGACTTATTGAAGGCGGCATCCTCCATATCGGGCTTAAGCTCCAGCGCCTTGTTGTAGGCGGCGATGGCTTCGTCCAGCTTACCGGTGCGGGCGAGGCTGTTGCCTCGGTTGTACCAGCCGTCGGCGCTGTCGTCTTGCTGATACAGCTCCAGCGCCTTGTCGAAGCGGCCGGCCCGGTAGTTGGCCGTCGCCTTCCAGGCAGGATCCTGAAACAGTTCGGCGGCGGCCTCCGCCTCTTCGGCCTGAAGCAGCCCGCTACCGCGCTGATCGCGATTGAGGAAATAGCCGCGCAGGTCCGCTGCTTCAGTGGGGGCGGCCAGCGGTAGCAACAACAGGCAGAGGACATAGCCGCGCCGGAAGGCGCCGAGTGCTACCGGCAACAGCAGCAGGGTTAGCCAGTAGCCCATGTCTTCCCAGGTATCCACGCTGCGGCCTAGCAGCTCCAGACTGTCATCTTCGGCGAAGGGGTCGAGGGCGAGGATCTGTTCCAGATCTTTGTCGCCCAGTTCCAGGTCGCTGTAGCTGCCGCCGAAGCGGGCGGCCAGCGCCTTGAGCGGTTGCCGTTCCAGGCCCGCCACCACAATGCCACCTTGCGCATCGCGCAGGAAGCCCTCGCCGGTGGGAATGGGGCTGCCCTCACTGGTGCCGATGCCCAGCACCGACAGGCGGTAGCGGGTGTTGCCCAGTGCCTCGGCAATCTCGTCGCTGTCGCCGCGGTATACGCCGTCGGTGACCAGCAGTATCTGGCCGTGCTCCAGGCCGCTGTCGCGCAACAGACGCACCGCCTGTTCCACGGCGCGGGCCGGGCGGCTGCCCTTCACCGGCATGATGTCCGGTGTCAGCGCCGGCATCAGGTTGGCGATGGTGCGCAGGTCATCCGTCAGCGGGCTGACGACGTGGGCGTCGCCTGCATAGGCGATCAGTCCGGTGGTGCCCTCGGTTTTATTCTCCAACAGGTCCAGCAGTTTCTGGCGGCTGCGCACCAGCCGGGAAGGCGTGATATCGGTAGCGTACATCGACAGGCTGAGATCGTAGAGCACTACCAGGGCATGTTCGCGGCGTTCCACCGGCTGCGGCAGGCGTTCCCAGCTAGGCCCTGCCAGCGCGACCACCGTCAGCAGCCAGGCGACCAGCAGCGCGGCCAGCGGCCAGCGGCCGGTGGCGCGGCCGCCGCTCAGCAGGTGCGGCAGCAGCTGTTGGGAAATGATGGCTGACCAGGCCTTGCCGGCGCCCAGCCGTCGATACAACAGCCAGCCCACCGGCAGTACCGGCAGTGCCGCCAGCAGCCAGGCCGGGCGCAGAAAGTGGAAGTTGGCGAGCAGTTCCGTCATCGGCCCAGGCCTCGCGCGATCCCCAGCAGCAGGCTCAGCGTGAAGGCCACGCCCAGCGGCAGGTGGAACAGGCTGCGCTGCGGTCGGTAACTCTGGGCCTCCTGCTCCACCGGCTCCAGGGCATCCAGCAGCTGGTAGATGTTGATCAGCTCCGCCGGGTCGCGAGCGCGGAAGTAATTGCCGCCGGTGCGGTCGGCGATCTCCCGCAGCGTGTCCTCGTCCAGGTCGCGGGACGGATTCACCACCTTGGAGCCGAAGCTGGAACCGAACAGGCCGGGCATCACCATCTTGTCACTGCCGATGCCGATGGTATGAATCTTGACGCCGTTGTCGGCGGCCAGCCGGGCAGCGTCCAGAGGTTCCACCTCGCCGGCATTGTTGGCGCCGTCGGTCAGCAGGATCAGTACGCGGCTGTCGGCGGGGCGTTCCCGCAGCCGTTTTACGGCGAGACCGATGGCGTCGCCGACGGCAGTTTCGCGGCCGGCAAAGCCGAGCTGGGCCTCGCGCAGGAAGCGCTGCACGGTGTTCCTGTCGAAGGTCAGCGGCGCCTGGACATAGGCATTACTGCCGAACAGGATCAGGCCGAGCCGGTCACCGCGGCGGCGCTCGATGAACTCGCCCACCACTTGTTTCACCGCGTCGATGCGGGAGACCGTGTGCTGGCCCACCACCATGTCCTCGACCTGCATGGAGCCGGACAGGTCCACTGCTACCAACAGGTCGCGACCCGTGGCCGGCAGGCTGACGGGCTCGCCGATCCAGGTAGGCCTGGCCAGCGCCGCCAGCAGTGCCAGCCACAACAGGCCCAGAGTCAGCAGGGTCAGCAGGCTGCCGGCGCTGCCACGGGTTGCGCCTCGCTGCTCGAGGGACTGCCAGCTCTCGAAAAACGGCGCCCGCAGCGCGGCGTCCTCTCCGGCAGCGGCCGGCCAGAAGCGCCACACCAGCCAGGGCAGCGGCAGCAACAGCAGCGCATAGGGCCACTGCAGGGTCAGCATCGGGAGTCTCCCAGCTGTGCCACCCAGTGTCGGCTCAGGTGGCTCACCTGCTCGATATCGGCACGGCTGTTGTGCTGGTAGGCCAGCACTCCGAAGCCGAGATCGGCAAAGCCCGTGTCCGGTGCCTTGCGCCACTGCTGATCGAGAAATGCCTCCCAGCGCTCGGCGCTGAGCCCGGCCACCTCCTCGCGGGGAAAGCGCGCCAGGGCGGTGCGTTTTAGCACCGCATTGACGGCCTGCAGATAGCGTGCCTGGTCACCGCCCTGCTGCCATTCCCTGTGGGCTGCCGCGAGGGCGGCCTGCGCGCTGCGCCGCCAGGCGTTGCGGCGATAGCGCCGCCAGAGCCAGAAGGTGCCGGCTGCGAGCAGCGCCAGCAGTACTGCCGCCAGCGCCCACCAGCCCGGCCCCGGGGGCCAGGGACTGACCGGTTCCGGCAGGTGAATATCGCGCAGCTGCGCCAGCGGATCGGCGGGAGTCACCGGCTGGCACTCCCCGCGTAGTATGCCTGCAGGATACTCAGCGGCGACTCCGCGGTGCTGGCGGCGATCAGCGGGATGCCGAGCTTGCCCAGGGACTGGCGCAGCGCCGCCAGCTGCGCATCGAAGCGTTCGGCAAAGGCGTCTCGTACCTGGCGGTCGCCGGTGAAT
>JANQGK010000165.1 GCA_028277365.1 Halieaceae bacterium
GTAACCCAGATCCACCAGCTCGAGAAAATCGCGCTTCACCAGGCCGGCCATGCCGATGGCCTCGCCGGTGTCGCGGCGGGTCACCAGCCACATGCCAAAGCCGTACACCTCGTAGCTGGTGAACACACGGTCCTGCATACTGGCCAGGGCCTGCGCCTCGGTGCGCACGCCACGGTCGGCAATATTGGCCTTGAAATCCGGGTCGCTGAGCATGGCCAGGTAGAAGCCGGCGTCCGCTTCATCGAGTTCGCGTACACTCAGGCGCGCGGTTTCAAACAGGGGTGACATGCACCAAGCTTAGCAATTACCCCGCAAACACCAAAAGCATGCGGTATCGGCAGGCAATGCCTGCTATAACTGCGGCGCCATGCATCAGGAGACAGCGCAGCCCATGAGCCTTTTCACCCTCACCGAGCTGGAGCAGGCGGCGGCGCTGGTCTACCAGCACCTGTCACCCACCCCGCAATACAGTTGGCCACTGCTCAATGAGCGGCTGGGCCTGGAGGTGTGGGTGAAGCACGAAAACCACACCCCCACCGGCGCCTTCAAGGTACGCGGCGGCGTGACCCTGCTGGACTGGCTGCACCGGGAGCAACCGGACTGCAAAGGCATTATCACTGCCACCCGCGGCAACCACGGCCAGAGCCAGGCCAGGGCAGCCACCGCCTTCGGCATGCGCGCGCGCATTCTGGTGCCCCACGGCAACTCGCCGGAGAAAAACCAGGCCATGCGCGCCTTCGGCGCCGAGCTGGTGGAGTTCGGTGACGACTTCGATGCCGCCAGGGAGGAAGCCGCACGCCAGGCCGAGGCGGAGAACCTGTTCATGGTGCCCCCCTTCCATCGGGAGCTGGTGCGCGGTGTGGCCAGCTACGCCCTGGAACTGTTCCGCGCCGCCCCGCCGCTGGATGCGGTCTACGTACCGATCGGCTGCGGGTCCGGTATCTGCAGCGTGATCACAGTGCGGGATGCACTGGGCCTGGATACCGAGGTCATCGGCGTGGTGTCCACCGAGGCCATGGCGGCCAAGCTCTCGGTGGAGGCCGGCCACCCGGTGGAAACCGAAACCGCCCGCACCTTCGCCGACGGTGTAGCGGTGCGCGTCACGATGCCCGAGGCCCTGGATATCTACTCGAAGGGTGCCTCACGCATTTTGGCCGTGAGCGACGACGAGGTCGCCGAGGCGATTCGCGTGTATTTCAGCGACACCCACAACGCCGCCGAGGGCGCAGGCGCCGCGCCGCTGGCGGCACTCATGCAGGAACGCGAAGCCATGCGAGGCAAGCGCGCGGCCGTTATCCTCTGCGGCGGCAACGTGGACAGCGGGATATTGCGCCAGGTGCTGGCGGGGGAAACTCCCCGCGTCTGATGGCCTACAGCCGGGTCAGCACCTTGCACTGGTGAGAGGGAGTACGCAGGGCCTCGAAGGCCTCCGGCATTTCCTCCAGTGAGACGATGTCGGTAATCATGTCGGAAGCATCCAGGCGTCCCTGGCCCAGCATGGAGATCACTGTTTCAAAATCGTCCCGAGTGTAGGCGATGGCGAACTGGAAGCGCAGCTCCTTCACCAGCGCCAGGAAGGGCATGAAGGTGTCCGGCTGTTCGCACACACCGACCGGCACCAGAGTGCAGTGACGGGGCGCCATTTCTACGCACTGCTGCAACAGGCCCGGGGCCCCCACGCATTCAAAGACCATGTCCGGCTCGCCGCCGGCGGCGTCGGCGAACTGTTCGGCGAGATTACCGGCCGGGTCGATCACCGCCGTGGCACCCATCTTCGCCGCCAGCACCTTGCGCTGCTCGGCGACCTCTGAGACCACCACGTCCCGGGCGCCCAGGAAGCGCGCCCACACCGCCACCGCCAGGCCGATGGGGCCGGCACCGGTAATCAGCACCCGCTGGCCCGCCTGCATATTCGCCACCCGCACCGCGTGCAGGGCCACCGCCAGGGGTTCGATCAATGCGGCGGATTCCATGGCCAGGCCGTCGGGCAGGCGCAGGGTTTCCAGGGCGCCGGTTTTCACGTACTCGGCAAAGCCGCCGGGTACCTGCAGCCCGGTGAGCTGCACCGTGGCGCACTCGAAGGGCCGGCCGTTAACGCAGGCCACACAGGTGCCGCAGCCCAGGAAGGGCAGTGAGCAAACCCGGTCGCCCACCGACCATTTTTTCTTGAGGTCCTTGCCCACCTCGGCCACCTCGCCCACAAACTCGTGGCCGAGGATGCAGCCGTGCTCCACCGTGGCGTCGCCTTCGCGGGTGGAGTGCAGGTCGGTACCGCAGATACCGCAATAGCCCACTTTGACTACCAGTTGCCGGTCTTCGGGCGTGGGGTCGGGCACGGTTTCCACTACCAGGGGTTGGCCCACTTCTTTGAATACGGCTGCTTTCATGGTCGGGCTTCCTCTTTGTGCAGGCTCTTATGCTGATTGCTGTGCCCAGGCATAGGCCTCCGGACTGGCCGCCCAGCGCACGGCGTTGTGCACCAGCTGTCGGAACTGTGGGTGGGCGTAGGCCGCGGGATCGTCCCCGCCCTGAATATAGACGATGGGGCTGGCGCCGTAGCGCTTCACCCAGCCCACCAGAGAAGAGCCCGGCGGGTGCCGCCAGCCCTTGCGGCTGTACATCTCACCCGCCACTGCGAGGCTGGCGGAGTAGAAATTCCCGTCGACAAATTCGTAGTCGCTACTCAACAGGGGAATAACGTCATCCTCGAACACCGGGTACAGGTAGAGCTCGTCGGTCATGCGAAACCGGGCGGGCAGCCCCGCGGTGACCGGGTGATCGCTGAGCACGCTGATCTCGTGGTCGACCTGGTGGCGGTAGCCCGAGTCCGGCCAGTCCTGCCCGCGCAGGCGGCCCGGCCGGTAGTGGAAGCGGCCGCCGACAATCTCGGCGTATTCCTCCCAGGCCGGCCAGGCGGCAATGCTGTGGTGCATGAAGACACAGCCGATGCCCGCCTCCAGCAGGGCCAGGAAGGCCGCCTGGAATTCTGTTTCCGGGATGACCGGGGCGGCCCCGGCGGTGAAGTCCACACCCGGCATGTCGTAGAACACGCAGGCATCGACCCGGCCCTTCAGAGCAGGAGTCAGCAGGTCCGCTGCCAGCGGCTGTTCCACCAGCGACCAGGCGAAGTCATCCAGGTCCTCGAACAGAGCGGCGAAGGGGTCACGCTCGTAGGGGTGGCCGCGGGCGGCAACCAGCAAACGTTTGGCGGCGCTGTAATTGATGATGCTCATGCCGGCATGCCCAGGGTGATTTCTTGTTGTTATCTCAACGTGTTCCAGCGCCTGCAGCCCCAGGATTTCCAGGCCTGGCCGCGCTGTTTGAGGCCCCAAGCTAGCCCAGAAAAAAAATACAGTCAATTCTGTTTGTTTTTTTAAGGGGCCTCTGCTACCTTTTCTAACCTGCTCAAATTCCACATAAAACTAAATAGGAAAGGCACCATGGATCTCGGACTCAAGGGTAAAAAGGTCGTTATTACCGGCGGCTCCAAGGGCATCGGCCGCGCCATCGCCAACCTCATGGTTTCTGAAGGCGCCGACGTCGCCATCTGTGCCCGCAACGCCGAGGAAGTCGATAGCGCCGTGGCCGAACTCTCCCAGTCCGGCAAGGCCATCGGCAGTGCCGTGGATGTGGCCGACAAGGCTGCCCTGCAAGGCTGGATCGCCGGCGTTGCCGACGAACTGGGCGGTATCGACATCCTGGTACCCAACGTCAGTGCCGGCGGCGGCCAGATGGACGAAAACGGCTGGCGCGCCAACCTGGAGGTGGACATTCTCGGTACCACCAACGCCATCGAGGCGGCCATGCCCTCCCTGCAGGCCTCCGACGCCGGCAGCATTGTGGTCATTGCCACCACCGCCGCGGTGGAAGACTTCCTCGGTCCGCAGACCTACAACGCCATGAAAGCCGCACTGATCGTGCACTCCCAGGGCCTGGCCCAGGCGCTGGCGGGTTCCGGTATCCGGGTTAACGCGGTATCGCCCGGCCCCATCTTCATCGAGGGCGGCGCCTGGGACTTCATCAAGAACAACATGGCCGACATCTACAACAGCACCCTGGCCGGCCAGCCCATGGGCCGCATGGGCTCGGCGGAAGAAGTGGCCAATGCGGTGGCCTTCCTGGCCAGCCCCGCGGCGAGCTGGGTCACCGGGGTCAACCTGGTGGTGGACGGCGGCTTTACCAAGCGCGTCCAGCTCTAAACGCGGCGGTCTCCCATGACTGAAGAAGCTTTGGGCGAAGTGGTTGGCAAAAGCGACCGCATCGACGTCTACCTGGTCGTAGGCGGCAAGTACCACAACATGGACCACCCGCGCCTGGAGCTGCTCAAGCTCCTGGCGGAACAGCCGCGCATCAAGACGCGGATCGGTGAGGACTACAGCGATATCGACACGATCTGTGATTCGGACTTCATTGTCAGCTATACCGTCGATGTAAACCCGACCGCGGAACAGACCCAACGCCTGTGCGGCGCCATGACGGCGGGCAAGAAGTGGTTCGCCCTGCACGGCACCAATTCCATCCTCGCCTTTATGGAGGACGGCCGGGTCTCGAGCCCCCGCGACAACGAGCCGTTCATGGAGATGCTGGGCAGTCAGTTTCTGTCGCACCCGCCGATCATCCCCTACGACGTCGAGGTGACCGAGCCCGAGCACCCGCTGGTACAGGGCATCTCCGGTTTCACGGTAAACGATGACGAGCTGTACCTGTCAGCGCTGCACGGTGAACACACAGTGCTGATGCAAACCCACTGGACCGGCACCACCGAAGCCTTCATGGACGCCGACTGGAACGAGGACGAGCCGCGGCCAATCATGTATCTGCACCCCTACGGCGACGGTGAGGTGCTGTACCTGACCCTGGGTCACAGCCGCGGCAAGTACGACATGCAGCCGATGATCGAGGAATACCCCGAGCCCGAGCTGGGCGCCTGGCAAAACGATGAGTTCTATGAGTTGCTGCGTCGCGGTATTCGCTGGGCCATGGGCGAGCTCTAGACAGCGAGGTTTCGCCGGTGGAGCTTGAATTTACCCAAGAAGAGCAGGCCTTCCAGCGCGAAGTGCGCAGCTTCCTGCAGGACAGTTTCCCGGAGCATATCCGCGAGGCGACGGCGAAAACCGCCACCGTATTCGTGGACGCCCCGCCCGCCATGGAGTGGCAGAAGATACTGGTGGCAAAAGGCTGGGCGGTGCCGAGCTGGCCCGAGGAATGGGGCGGCACCAACTGGACCGCCACCCAGAAGTACATCTGGGCCATGGAGTGTTCCCGGGCCGGCACGCCGGCCTACAACCCGCTGTCTCTGCAGCTGCTGGCGCCGGTGCTCATGGAATTCGGCAGCGAGGAGCAGAAGCAGAAATATCTGCCGAAAATGCTGTCCGGCGAGCACTACTGGTGCCAGGGTTTTTCCGAGCCGGGCTCCGGCTCCGACCTCGCGAGTCTCAAGCTGAAGGCCGAGCGACAGGGCGACCACTACCTGGTGAACGGCTCCAAGCTGTGGCAGACCCACGCCCAGTTCTCCGACCATATCTTTTGCCTGGTGCGCACCTCAAGCGGGGACCGCCCCCAGCAGGGCATCAGCTTCCTGCTGATCGACATGGACGCGCCCGGCATCACCGTCGACCCCATCATCACCATGGGCCTGGACCACGAGGTCAATCAGGTGTTCTTCGAGGACGTGAAGGTGCCGGTGGAAAACCTGGTGGGCGAGGAAGGCGACGGCTGGAAGCACGCCAAGTTCCTGCTGGAGCACGAGCGCGGCGGTGGCAGCTCCGCCTACCGCAGGCTGGCAGAGCTCGAACACCTGAAAGACATCGTCGCCGACATCCAGGCGGGCGACCCGGAATTCAACGACGACCTGCACTATTCCAAGGCTATCGCCCGCATCGAGATCGACCTGAAGGCGCTGGAGATGATGGAGCTGCGCATCCTCACCGACCTCGCCGCCGGCAAGATGCCCGGGGCCGAGAGCTCAATGCTGAAGCTCACCACGGTGACTATCGAGCAGCGCATTCACCAGCTCGCGGTGGACGTGATCGGCTACCACGCCCTGCCTTTCAAGCAGCCCGACCAGGGTCCGGTCTACGCCAGCACGGTGGTGCCCACCTACCTCAACAGCCGCGCCGCCTCGATTTTCGGCGGCAGCCAGGAAGTGCAGAAAAACATCATCGCCAAGGCGGTACTGGGCCTATAGGCCGGGAGGTCCCATGCACGCGGACGCACTTAAACAGGAAGCGAAAACCCTGCTCGATTTCGTCGAGCGCAACACCTGCACGCTGGCCGACAGCGTGATGGAAATCGACAGCGCCGAATATGCCGACAGCGCCCTCTTCGAGCGCGAGTGCCTGGAGCTGTTCCGCAACTATCCACAGTTTGTCGGCCCCAGCTGCATGTTGCCGGAACCCGGTGACTTCTACGCTTTCGACGACACCGGCATTCCCATCCTGGTGGTGCGCAAGCACGACGGTTCGCTGGGCGCCTTTCTGAATATCTGCTCACACCGCGGCGCACCGCTAGGCGAGGGCATGGGCCAGGCGAAGAAGCAGAAGCTGCTGTCTTGTCCCTACCACGCCTGGGCGTACGACCTGGATGGCAAACTCGTTGGGGTTCCCTTCGGCAACGATGGCTTTACCGGCCTCGATAAATCAACGCGCTGCCTGAAGGCCCTGGATGTGCAGGAGCAGGACGGCATGATTTTCGTCATGCCCAACCCGGCGCTGTCTTTCGATATCGACGAGACCCTGGGCGGTATCGGCCCGCAGCTCGCCGGCTTTGGCTTCAACGACCACCATCTGCTGGGTGTGAAGCGCGTGGAAACCAATATCAGCTGGAAGCTGAACATGGACACCTTCCACGAGTTTTACCACTTCGACGCCCTGCACCCCGAGACCATTGCGCAGATGTCCTACAACAACATCTGCCACTACCAGCAGTTCGGCCGCAACCATTCCATGAGTTCACCGAGCCTGGCCATCAACGAACTGAAGGAGCAGGACGAGGCCGACTGGGAGCCGCGGGAGCACATCAGCTTCGTCAATTACATCTTCCCCAACACGGTGATTTTCGTGGTGGCCGACCACTTTCAGACCTGGCGGGTGTATCCCGTCCACCAGGGCAAGTCGGTGGTTTACCACAGCATGTTCCTGCCGGCGCCACCGGCTGATGAGGAAGAGCGTACCGAGAAGGAAGCCTTCTTCCAGATGATCAACGACGTGGCGGTGACCGAGGACTACACCCTGGTCGAAAAAATACAGCGCACGCTGAATGCCGGTATCGAGCGCTCGGTACTGGTGGGGCGCAACGAGCCCGGCGTGCAGAACATGCACCGACAGATTCGCGAACTGCTGTCACCGGCAGACATCATTCGCCTCAAGAACAACTAAAGCAACGAGAAACAGGAGAGCTATTGTGGCCATCCCGAAGGAAAAGCTGCTCAAAGCCTACCGGATGATGAAAACCATCCGCGAATTCGAGGAACGCACCAACGCGGAAATCATGAACGGCCAGATCGCCGGCTTCACCCACCTCTACACCGGCCAGGAGGCCAACGCGGTGGGCGTCTGCGAGCACCTGAGCGACGCCGACACCATCATCTCCACCCATCGCGGCCACGGCCACTGCATTGCCAAAGGTGCCGACGTGATCGGCATGATGAAGGAGCTGTTCGGCTCCTCCGCCGGCCTTTGCAAAGGCAAGGGCGGCTCGATGCACGTAGCAGATGTGGACAAGGGCATTCTCGGCGCTAACGGCATTGTTGCCGGCGGCCCGCCCATCTCCGTGGGCTCGGCGCTGGCCGCCAAGATCCGCAAGAACGGCAACGTGGCCGTGAGTTTCTCCGGCGACGGCTCGGTCAATCAGGGCACCTGCTTCGAGGCCATGAACATGGCGGTAGTGCTGAAGGTGCCGGCGGTGTTCGTGATCGAGAACAACTACTACTCCGAGCACACCAGCATCAACTACGCGGTGGGCTGTGATGACCTCAAAGCCCGCACCGAGGCCTTCGGTTTCCCGGTGTTCGTGGCTGACGGCTCCGATTTCTTCGCCGTGTACGAGGCGGCAGGCAACGCTATCGAGCACGCCAGGGCCGGCAACGGACCCGCTGGCGTGTTTGCCGAGCAGGGCCGCTACCACGGCCACTTCGTGGGCGACCCGCAGACTTACCGCGGCGAGGGTGAGCTGGACGAGCTGCGCGACAAGTACGACTGCCTGAAGAAGTTCCGGGCGAAGATGACGGAGACCGGCGAGCTGTCCGCCGAGGAGCTGGACGCCGTCGATGCGGAGGTGATGGCGCTGATCGACCAGGCGGTGGAAGAGGCCAAGGGAGCCCCGCGGCCGACGCCGGAAGAAGTCACCCAAGACGTCTACATCAACTACGCCTGAGCAGGAGGACACGATCATGCCAGAGAAAACCATGCGCGATGCGATCAACGAAGCCCTGCACCAGGCCATGGCCGAGGACGAGTCGGTCTTCGTGATCGGCGAAGACGTGGCCGGCGCCATGGGTTCCGAAGGTGACCCGGGCAGCGTCGGCGGCGTATTCGGCGTGACCGGTGGCATCTACAAGAAGTGGCCGGACCGCTGTATCGACACCCCTATTTCAGAGTCGGCCATCGTCGGCGCGGCCGCCGGTGCCGCCCTGGTGGGCATGCGGCCGGTGGCGGAGATCATGTTCGCCGACTTCATCGGCGTCTGTATGGACCAGATCGTCAACCAGATGGGCAAGTTCCGCTATATGTTCGGCGGCAAGTCCAAGTGCCCGGCAGTGATTCGCTTTGCCGCAGGCGGCGGCTTCTCTGCGGCGGGCCAGCACAGCCAGGCCATGTATCAGGTGATGACGTCCTTCCCCGGCCTGAAGGTGGTGATCCCTTCCAACGCCTACGACGCCAAGGGCTTGATGCTGTCCGCCATCAAGGACGATGACCCGGTGCTGTTCTTCGAACCGAAGATTCTCTACCAGGAGGCCTGCGAGGTACCGGACGAGATGTACACCATCCCCTTCGGCGAGGCCAACTTCGTGCGCGAGGGCGACGATGTGACCGTCGTCGCCTTCGGCCAGATGGTACCGAAAGCCGCCGAGGCCATCGACGCACTGGCCGACGATGGCATTAGCTGCGACCTGATCGACCCGCGCACCAGCTCACCGCTGGATACCGGCGCCATCCTCGAGTCCGTGGAGGCCACCGGTCGCCTGGTGGTGGTCGACGAGGCGCCGCCCCGCTGCAGCCTGACCGCCGACATTGCCGGCCTTGCCGCCGACAAGGCTTTCAAGAGCCTCAAGGGCCCGATCAAGCAGGTCTGCGCACCCCACAGCCCGACGCCGTTCTCGCCGGAGCTGGAAGCGGCCTATATCCCCAGCGTGGATAAGATCAAAGCCGCGATCAAGGAGACCATGGCCTGATATGAGCAAGATCTACCCGATCGCGGTGCCCAAATGGGGCATCGAGATGGTCGAAGGCACCATCAACACCTGGAACAAGGCCGAGGGCGACGCGATTGCTAAAGGCGACGAGGTATTCGAGATGGAGTCCGACAAGATCGTCAACGTCTGGGACTCACCGGTGGACGGGGTCCTGCGCAAGGTGATTGCCGAGGAAGGCGATGCCCACCCGGTGGGCGCCCTGCTGGGCGTGATTGCGGCAGCCGAGATCAGTGACGCGGATATCGAGGCGTTTATTGCCAGCTACTCCGGTGAGGAAGCCGCCGAGGAGCCGGCACCGGCGCCGGCCCCCAAGGCCGGGGGCAACGACGCCTACACCCGGTCTTCGCCGTCGGTTCGCAGACTGGCGGATGAGCTGGGAGTGGACCTGAACAGCGTGGAAGGCACCGGGCGTCGCGGCCGCATCACCGAGGACGACGTGCGCGCCGCCGGTGGTGGCGCCGGTGCTGATGAGGACGTGGAGATCATCCCGCTCAGCGCTACCCGCAAGACTATCGCCAAGCGCCTCACCGAGGCCAAGCAGACCATCCCGCATTTCTACCTCACGGTGGACTATGAAATCGACGGCCTGCTGGCCCACCGGGCAGGTCTCAATGACAGCGGAGATACCAAGGTCTCCGTCAACGACCTGGTGGTGTGGTGTGTGGGCCAGGCCCTGATGAAAGAACCGCGGGTAAATGTGAACCTGGTGGGAGATGACATCCACCAGTTCAAACGCGCCAACGTCTCGGTGGCCATCGCCACCGATGACGGCCTCTACCCCGCCACCGTGCGCGGCGTGGATGCCATGAGCCCGGCGGACATTGCCGCCGCCACCGCCGAGCTGGCCGAGAAGGCCAACAGCGGCAAGCTGGAAAAGGCCGATATCACCGGCGGCTCCTTCACCGTATCCAATCTCGGCATGTTCGGGGTCAGCAACTTCACCGCCATCGTCAACCCGCCCATGGGCGCCATCCTGGCGCTGGGCAAGGGGGAGCAGAAAATGGTGGTGAAAGACGGTGAGCCTGCGGTGGCCACGGTTATCTCCGCCACCCTGTCCTGCGACCACCGGGTCATCGACGGTGCCGTGGGTGCACAGTTCCTTAAAGTGCTGGGCGAGGAACTCGCCGCACTGTCCTGAGGCCGGTCCGCCTCCTGTAGCAGCTCGCCGCCGGCAACGTCGATGACCCGGTGGTCGCAGGACAGGGTGGCGGAGATAACCGTGGCCACCGCAGGCTCACCGTCTT
>JANQGK010000248.1 GCA_028277365.1 Halieaceae bacterium
GCCCCAGCTTGCGACCCATACCTGCCTGGTGGGCATCCAGGAACAGCTCCGGGAAGCGGTCAATGCTGGATTGGGCCAGCTCCACCGCGGCATTCTCATCGCTGTCCAGCAGTGGCAGCAGGGTCTGGGCGAAGCAGGCCAGGTTCCAGTGGGCAATGCCCGGCTGGTTCTGATAAGCGTAGCGGCCGCCGTGGTCGATGGAGCTGAACACGGTCTCGGCATTGAAGTCGTCCATGAAGGCGCAGGGTCCATAGTCGATGGTTTCGCCGCTGATCAGCATGTTGTCGGTATTCATCACGCCATGAATGAAACCCACAAGCTGCCAGCGCGCCACCAGTGCCGCCTGCCTGGCCACCACGTGCTGTAGCAGCGCCAATGCGCGATTGTCGCTGTCGGCGGATTCCGGGTAGTGGCGTTCGATGGCGTGATCCACCAGTACTTGCAGGGCCTCGTGGTCCTGGCGGGAGGCGAAGAACTGGAAGGTGCCGAAGCGGATATGGCTGCTGGCCACCCGCGCCAGCACGCCGCCTGGCAGCGCGCTGTCCCGGTAGACGTGGTCGCCGGTGGTGACCGCGGCCAGGCTGCGGGTGGTGGGAATGCCCAGCGCGTGCATGGCCTCGCTGACAATGTATTCCCGCAGCACCGGGCCCAGCGGAGCGCGCCCGTCACCCATGCGGGAATAGGGCGTCCGGCCGGAGCCTTTGAGCTGAATGTCGTAGCGCTTGCCGTCCCTGCCGATAACCTCGCCCAGCAGCAGGGCGCGGCCATCGCCGAGTTGGGGGTTCCAGCTGCCGAACTGATGCCCGGCATACACGGTGGCGATCGGGTCAGCACCTTCCGGCACCCGGTTGCCCGCCGCGACCTCGGTGCCCTCCATAGATGCCAGCCAGACCGGGTCGATGCCGAGGAACTCGGCCAGCTCCGCGTTGACGCGGATCGGCCCCGGTGCGCTTACCGGCTCCGGCGCGAGGCGCGAGTAAAAGCGTTCCGGCAGGCGTGCGTAGCTGTTGTCGAAGGGCAATTGCATGGAGAAAAACCTGTTTACCGCGGTGACTGAGCATTATACGTCGTCACCGCGGCAATGGAGCGCCGCCCGTCTGGGATCAGTCGGGTGCCGCCGCCAGGTCTTCCCGCAGAGTGCGCGAGGCGAAATAGAAATGGCACACCGACCAGAACATCACCACCGGCAGAATGTAGAGCATGGCATAGCGCAGCGACTCGCGACCCAGGCTGGGTTCCAGCAGGTCGCTGACCACGCCGATGGTCCACGGGCCCATGCCCAGGCCGATGATGTTGATGATCAGGAACAGAATGGCAGACGCCATGGCGCGCATGCGCAGTCCTACCAGCCCGTGGGTGGTGGCAATGGTGTTGCCCAGATACACGTTGCTGACAATACCTGGGACGATCGCCAGGCTCAGAGCCAGATAAGGATTGCCCGCCAGGTAGACGCCCACCATGAAGGGCAGGCTCAGCAGGCCGGTAATCACCGGCAGCCATGCGTACCAGCGTTTGTCCCTGGGGGCGAGGTAGTCCGCCAGCAGGCCGCCGCCGAATACGCCGATGGCACCGCCGCCGCCGAGAATCAGCGACAGCCAGGTGCCCAGTTCGCCGGTGCCCATTTCGTGGGTGCGGATCATGAACGACGCGGTCCAGTTGGCTGCGCTGTAGCCGCAGAACGCGTTGAGGCCCGCGCCCATGGCCAGGTGGCGGAAGGAACGACGGCTCCACAGGGTGCGCAGCACTTCCCCAAACGGCACGCTGTCGTCGGACGCAGTGCGGTTTTCCGACAGCCCGCGAATCGGCTCCGCCATGGTGAAGCGCACCAGCATGGCCAGCAGGATGCCGGGTATGCCCACCACCATAAAGGCCACCCGCCAGCCGAAGAACTCGTTAAGCCAGCCACCTGCCAGGAAGCCGAACAGGATGCCAATGTTGACCCCGGTGGAGTAGAAACCAATGGCGCTGGCGCGGCGCTCCGGGGGAAAGATGTCGGAGATGATCGAGTGCGAGGGTGGGCTGCCGCCGGCCTCACCGATACCGACGCCGACGCGTGCCAGCAGCAGCTGGATGTAGTTCTGCACAAATCCGCTGATGGCGGTCATGAAGCTCCAGATGAACAGCGACAGGGCGACGATGTCGCGGCGGTTGCCGCGGTCGGCCCAGCGGGCGATGGGAATACCGGCGGTCACGTAGAAAGCCGCGAAGGCGAAGCCGGTCAGCAGGCCGAGCTGGCTGTCGGACAGCACCAGCTCTTCCTTGATGGCTTCCTGCAGGATAGCCAGCAGCTGGCGGTCGATGAAGTTGAAGCTGTACACCACCGTCAGCAGGCCCAGGGCGTAGTAGGCGCTCTTGCGCGAGGCGTAGGGGTTGTCTACCGGTGCGGAGAGGTCCTGCGTCCCATTCTCGGGCATAGGTGGCGTCTCTTTTTCTTATGTCTGTGTTATGTCTGCGGTGGTCGGTCGCCTAATCACGCCGACGCGCGAAGCCTAACAACTCACCGGCGAGCCGTACAGACGCTGTTGCTATACTGGCCTGCGAACCTGTTGGAGAGCAGCTATGCGCGCCTACTTGTTACTGTTGCTAAGCCTGCCCGGATTGGTCCTTGCGGCCGCGGACCCCGGCGAGGAAGGCATCACCCGTGCCTTGAAGCTGGGCGTCGCCCCGCCGGTCGACGCGCCTGAGCGGGGCAGCGAGAGCGCCGGCCCCTACGGTCGGCTGCTGATTCGCAACGCTTTCCTGTTCGACGGGAGCGCGCCCATGCAGGGTCCTACCAGTATTGAAATCCGCGGTGATCGCATCACCGGCATCGGCAGCGCGCTGGCGCCCGAGGCCGGCACCGAGGTGATCGATGCCGAGGGCCTGTACGTGATTCCCGGCTTGATTGATTCTCACACCCACCTGGGCACGCCCAATCACGCCTATGCCGGCAAGCTCACTGATCCGGGCTACGTGATGAAGCTGTACCTGGCCCACGGTGTCACCACGGTGCGCGATGTGGGTTCTATCATGGGCCTCGGCTGGACTGTGGACCACAAGCGGCGCGCAGAGCAAGGTGAGATCAGTTCACCGCGCATCTACGCCTACGCCATGTTTCCCACCCAGCATGAGAATGTAGACGCTGCCCGCCGCTGGGTGCGTGCCGTGCGTCGCAAGGGTGCCGACGGGGTCAAGTTTCGCGGTGGCGCGCCGGAGCTGTTAGCGGCGGCTATCAGTGAAGCCCGCAAGCTGGATATGAAAACCGCCATGCATCACGATCAGACCTCCGTCACCCGCATGAACGTGTTGGATTCTGCACGCCTGGGTCTGGATAGCATGGAACACTGGTACGGGCTGCCTGAGGCCATGTTCGACGACAAGCGGGTGCAGGATTACCCGCTGGACTACAACTACAGCAACGAGCAGGACCGCTTTGGGGAAGCAGGCCGGCTGTGGCTGCAGGCGGCGCACCCCGGCTCGGATACCTGGTACCGGACGATCGATGAGCTTATCGAACTGGACTTTACGCTCGATCCGACGCTGACTATCTACGAAGCCAGCCGCGACGTGGAAAAGGCGCGGCTCGCCGAGTGGCACGCTGATTACACCATGCCCTACATCATGCGCGCCTTCGAGCCCGACCCGAAAGTGCACGGTTCCTACTTTTTCGACTGGACCACTGCCCACGAGGTTGCCTGGCGGCAAAACTACCAGCGCTGGATGCAGTTTCTAAACGACTACAAGAATTCCGGCGGCCGTGTCACCGCGGGTTCCGATGCCGGTTACATCTACAAGCTCTACGGTTTTTCTTACATCCGCGAGCTGGAGCTGCTGCAGGAGGCCGGTTTCCACCCGCTGGAAGTGTTGACTGCCGCAACTCTCAACGGCGCCGAGCTGCTGGGCGTGGACGACGAAATCGGCACCATCCAGGTGGGCAAGAAAGCCGACCTGGTGCTCGTGGCAGACAACCCCGTGGCCAACTTCAAGGTGTTATACGGCACCGGCCACCGCCGCCTCGATCGCAGCACCAACACCATGCAGCGGGCCGAGGGGATTCGCTACACCATCAAGGACGGCATCGTCTTCGACGCCAAACAGCTGTTGGCGCAGGTGCGGCAACTGGTCGCTGAAGAGAAAGCCCGGGAAGCCGGTCAATGATGTCGGGGGCTCGCGCACCGTCGGCCTTTACCGGAGATTTCCCCGAGATCCGCCAGGCCGTTGCCCAGCTCTGCGCAGATTTTCCCGGGGAGTACTGGCGCAACCTGGACCGCGAACGCGCCTATCCCGTTGACTTCGTGCAGGCGCTGACCGAGGCGGGCTATCTGTCGGTTTTGATCCCCGAAGAGTACGGCGGTGCAGGCCTGCCGCTGGCGGCGGCCTGTGCGATCCTTGAGGAAATCCAACGTGCGGGTGGCAACGGCGGCGCCTGTCACGCCCAGATGTACACCATGGGCACGCTGTTGCGCCATGGCAGTGACGCCCAGAAACAGCGCTGGCTGCCCGCAATTGCCTCAGGTGAGCTGCGACTGCAGGCCT
>JANQGK010000195.1 GCA_028277365.1 Halieaceae bacterium
CCGAGTCATTCGCCGCCAGGTCGATCGTCGTGGACGCGCCCTCCGCCAGCGTCGCACTGTCCGCGACCACCGTCGGTGCCGTGTCATCCACCGCATTGATAGTGAAATTGAACGTGGCAGAGGTAGCGCCGCTGCCATCCTCATCACCGTCGTCGACGCTGAAGTTAAAGCTGTCCGTGGTCGTATCACTATCGTCGTGAACGTAGGTGATAAGACTGTTGTCGATGTCATCCTGGGTGAACGTGGCACCCACCGTGGCGAGGACACCATTGATCAGGAGCGAGCCGTTACCCGGCAGCGAGTCCACTACATAGGTGATGCCGGCAGCCGAATCATCGATATCAGACGCCGACAGGAAGGCGCTGGTGATGGTGGCCGTTGCACCTTCGTCCAGGTTCAGGGTGCTGTTGGTGTCCAGCGTCGGCGGATCGTTGAGGCCGGTGACCGTGACGGTGAGGGTGGCGGTCTCGGTCTGGCCGTCGGCGGCCGTTACCGTGTAGGTAATAGTATCTGAGGCGGTAGCACCCGGAGCCAGGGATTCGAACTGGCCGTTGGGATCGTAGTTATAACTGCCGTCACTGAACACCGTGAACTGGCCGCCGCCGGTGCCAGTCACCGTGGCGCTGGTAGCGGCACCACCGTCCGGGTCAGCCAGGGTTTGGGTGGAAGCCCCCGTGATCTGACTGACATAAGGGTCGGCGTTTATGGTGGACAGGTAGTTGTTGGCAAGTTGAGTATCCGAAAGCGTCGCGCCCGCAGATACTTCATCGTAGATACGTACGTTGGCAATCTGGCCGATAAAATTATTTGGCGTCACAGAACTTTGTGAACTGCCACCTTGCGCGCCGGTAATCGAACCCAGCGCTATCGACTCGCTCTCCACACCCCAGTCGTCGATATTATTGACCGCCAGGGTCGACTGCAGTCCACCGTTGCCAGGACCACCATTAATGAATAAATCGACAAAGCTCGAGGCGTTGTCATCCACGATACGCAGCGAAAGCTGCATAAATTCAGCGGTGGGATCTACGGCACCGTTAAGATCGATGCTGTGGGTAAACACCACGCCGTTGTCGTCATCATCGAAGTAGACGATGAACCGACCATCCGCCGGGTCCGCCGCCGCCTCATAGACCAACGAGAAACCGTTGGTTGCATCGCCCGACTCAATGATGATGTATTCCTGGCCAGCGACAACCGAGGGGTCGACCTTTAGCCAAAACTCGAAGGTTGTCGGCTCTTCCGTCAGCGTCTCGGACGGAGCGCCTGTCGATACCGCCGTCGAGTTCGCGCTGCCGTCGAAGTCATAGGCTGCCGTGATTGAGGTCAGGTTAGTGGCAGGGCTTGCATCCCGGGTCACTCCGGTACCGAGGGTGAAATCGAGGCCAGCACTGCCCAGGTCCTCCCAGGTACTGTCACCGTCGGTATCTGCCGCGGCATCAAAGTCAGCAACCAGGTTAGTAGTGGTAAGCGTCTCGCCAGACGGATCCGGCGTGTTGATAATGTCATTGCTAAGCAGGTTTCCGCTGCCCGTGCTCGCCTCATCGACGGTCAGCGAATCATCTGCCAGCACCAGGGTATCAGTGGTGTTGATAACCAGCTCACCACTGCTGCCGTCGACGGAAGAGATGCCAAACTCATCGGTGGCAGTTACCGCGACCTCGTAAGTACCATCCGCGAGCGGCCCCGGCACCACCAGCGACCAGGTATCACCGCTAGTGGACAGCTCGGGGTCGCTAGGCGTATAGGTCACGCCTTCAAAAGTGACCTCCAGCGTAGTGGTATCGGTGCTGTCGTAGGTACCCGTGACGGTCGGCGAGGTGTTAGAGGTAGCCTGGAAGTTCACAAACGGAATAGCGGGACCGTCTGTTTTAATCTGCACACCCAGATTCGCAGATGCAGGCGACTCATTACCTACCTGGTCGGTGATCGTAACCGAGTAGTTTGCGGTGCCATCTGGCAGGGCCGCGGTAGTGATATCGATGTAACCTGCAGCAACGTCCGCCGGAGAAACCGCGAATGGCGCACCAAAAGCAGCGCCGTCAATGTAGAGCTGCACCGTATCACCGGCCGCGACATCCTGGTTGGCCGGGCCGCTCTGGTCGAAGGTCACCCGGAAGGTGGGCGTGTTGTCCGAGGTGATGTCGTCGCTGCTGGATGAACCGGTGTCGGAGCCCGCCAGCAGATCAATGGTCGGCGCCAGCGGGGCCACACCATCGACAACAATGGAGATCGCGAAGGTATCGCTGATGGCGCCGCTGCCATCTTCATCCCCGTCGTCGACGTCAAAGCCGAAGCTGTCGGTAACAGTCGCCGTGCCATCGTGAGTGTAGGTAACCTGCCCGGCGTTGATCTGCGCCTGGGTGAAGGTGTCGTTGACTGCCGCCGCCGTGCCGTTGATTAGCAGGCTGCCGTTGGCGGGCAGAGAGGTCACCGTGTAGGTGATCTCGGCGGCCGTGTCGTCGGCATCCGTGGTCTCGAGCAGCGCCACGGTGATGGTGCCACTGCCGGCGTTAACCACGTTGAGGCCGTTGTTGGCAGCCAGCACCGGCGGGTCGTTGATCGGGTTGACGGTGAAGGTGAAGGCGCTGTCGGTTGGCGTGCTGCTGTCTTCGTTGCCGTCGTCGACGTTCACATCAAAGCTGGCCGACGGGGCTTCGCTGCCGTCATGCACGAAGCTTACCTGGCCCGCGTTGAGCTGGGTTGCGGTAAAGCTGGTCACCGCAGAACCGCCCACTTGTACGCTGCCGTTCACCAGGCTGCTGACGGTAAAGACGATACCCGTATCATCGTCATCGACGTCCGTGTAACCGAGGTCGGTGGCGGTCAGGACATAGGCGGCACCTTCATCCACGGCGGCGGTGAGGTCGCCGGCAAGGGTCGGAGCATCGTTGGCGCCGGTGACCGTGATTGCCAGCGTGGCCGTGTCGGTGCTGAGGCCGTTGTCGATGGTGTAGGTGACTGAATCGGTCGCCGTCTCCCCCGGTGCCAGGTTTTCAAAGGCATTGTTGGGGTCGTATGAATAGCTGCCGTCACTGTTGATAGTGAAGATACCGCCGCTGGTGGTGGTGACCGGGTTGCCGACATTGCCGGCCACGCCATTCACCTCGCTCACGACCGCCGTAAGTGTCTGGGCCACCGCATCGTAGTTGGTAAGGATTTGCGCATCTGTCAGCGGCTCGGGACGGGCGGTGTTGCCGCTCTCGTAACCGTACAGGCGCATGATGGCAATCTGGCCTTCGAAGTTCGCGACAGTGCCCAGCGTGTTGCCCGTAGAGCCACCCTGCTGCCCCTCGGCACCGCCAAGGCCGTCACGGGTACCACCAGTGCGGCCCCAGTCGTCGATATCGGTGACCGTGGTGGTGACCGTCAGGCCCGCGCCGGCGGCAGGCTGGCCGTTGATGTGCCAGAGAATAGCGTTGCTGGGCTCGTCGAATGACAGGACCACCTGCATGAAATCGGCAGTGGGGTCGAAGCCGGCTGCCGTGCCCAGAGACAACACCGAGGTGCCCGTGCTGGCACCCGAGGTGAGATCGTCGTCGTTGTAGTAAACGACGAATTCGCCATTGCCGGTGGCGGTGGGCCGATAGGCCAGCGTAAAGCCGTCAGCGTTGTCGCCGGCTTCAAATATGGTGTAGCTGGTGCCCGTCGTCAGCCCGCTGTCGACCTTCAGCCAGAATTCGAAGGTGGCTGAGTTTTCAGAGATGCTGCCGTCGAGATTGCCGCTAAAGTCGCCCTGGACGGTGCCATCAAACTCGAAGGCATGAGTGATACTCGGTGCGGTTTCACTACTGACAGCAATAGGGGCGAGATTGGTGCCCCACTCCCAGGTCCGATCGAGGTTGCCAACGCCATTGACCTGCTGATCGTCCCAGTCACCGTCGTTGTCCGTGTCTTGGGACGCGTCGTAGTTGAAATAGAGTTCGCTAACATCCGCCCCGTCGGTTTCCACTGCCGGTCGCGCCGGGTCAGGCACGATGAACAGGTCGTTCTCAAGCACGCCATCGGCGGCGACCACCAGGGTCGGGCCGTCTTCACTAACCGTGTTGGCGTCATCAGCTGCTGCGATGGCACCGGGGGCCAGCACTTCAAGGGCACCGACACTGTTGAACACTGTCGGGTTACCGAGCGGGTCCTCGGCGGTCACCTGAACATCATAGGTACCCGGGCTCAGGTCATCGCCACTGGGGATGGTCAGCGACCAGGTGCCGTCGACATTCACCGTCAGGTCGGGGCCGGTGGCCAGGTAGGTCACACCATTGACCACCACCTGGGTGACCGTGCCGTCGGTGTTGTCATAAGTACCAGAAAGGGTGGGATTGCTCTCACTGGTAGCCTGGGCCGTTACGGTCGGATTTTGCGGGCCGGTGGTATCGACGACCAGTTCATCCGCGCTGGTGTCGACGATAGAACCGGCATCGTTGCTGGTCGTTACCTGGACGTCGAAGGCGCCATCACTGGAGAGCGTCTGGCCCGCGGTGGCCAGGTTCAGCGTCCAGTTTCCGCTGCCGTCTGAGCTCAGCCCTGCCGGCGGGCTGCCACCGCCGCGGAGGTTTGACCAGGTGTAGGCAGTACCATCGACCACCACCACCAGCGTGTCGCTATCAACCTCATCGAAGGTACCGGTGATGGTCGGCTGCAGCGAGGCGGTAAGCTGCCCGGCCACCGTGGGCACGTCCATGAAGCCGGTGATCGCCACCGTTGTCGTCGCTGCCGAGCTATCGGTAACGCCGTCATTGACCACAATCTCAATACTGCGATCGGTTGTGTCGATCGCCAGGCCATCGGTATTGTCATACGTCACCGCCGCCAGGGCAGCAATAACATCGGCTTCAGTGGTCAGAGAGTCATTGAAGTCGATGGTCAGGGTGATCTCGCCCGGCACCGAGGTGTCGATGCTGGTGCTGTCGATATTGCTGAGACCGGTGGTATCAATCGCCAGCGTGTCGCTGCCGGCGGCATTGGTGAGCCGCACGGTGGCGGTCTGCAGCGTGGTGGTCGAGTCATAGTTGACCAGGGTCACGTCGCCCACGTCCACCAGGGCGATCTCCGCGCCGGTGCTGATATCGAAGTTGGTGTCGTAGTCGAGGCCGGTGGCGCCGCTGCTGTCGTCGCCGTCGACGTCCAGGCGGATCGAGGAGCCCAGCCAGTCGAAGAAGCCGGCGGAGTCGAACTGAGTGTCCGAGTGGTCGGCTACGGCAAATTTGACGGTGTATTCGGTATCACTGCCGGGAAGCGTGGTGATATCGAGGACCGCTTCCTGGACACCCGTAATGTAGTTGGATTCCACATTGCCGGTAGTGTCATCAGCAGAGTTATCGTACAAACCACCCGCTGCCGGAGCCGTGGCGTGCAGCACCCGCAGGTTGGTGAATACAAACTCCTGGTAGGACTGTCCAACTTCCGCATTGCGGATGTAGATACCGAAAACATCCGGGAAATTGCCGTCGGCAAAGGCCTGGGTTTCCTCGGTGGCGAACACGTAGTTCAACGCCAGCTTGGTGACTCCCGGCGCCGGCGTGAAAGAGAACTCGAAGGTGGCGATATCGTACTGGTCAAAGTCGATGCCGGCCGCTGCAGACGAGGCGTCGAGATCGACGTCGTCGTCGGCCTCGCCCGCCCCGCCAGGGCCAGTGGCGTCATCACTGACGGTATTGCCGGCCGTCGCGTCGGCAATCAGGCTGTCTGCAAAACCAGTAGTAATCACCACGCCTTCCGAAAGCAGGTCGCCGGTGGGGACGCTGGTAAGGTCGGTGAACAGGCCGATGGACTCATCGCCCCCGGTGTAAGTAATCGAGCTGATGTTGACGCCGCTGCCCTCCGGCGCCAGGCCGTCGGCAATGGCCTGGTCGGCGGCGGCATCACCGCCCAGATCGCCGCGGTCCTGCACCGTCAGGTCGAGCACATGGCCCCAGGACTTCTGCACCGGCTCGGCGATGGCGATATCGGCTTCCACGTTACCGGCCGACACTTCCAGGTCCCAGTCACCGCCGAGGGCGGCGGCACCGGTGTCGTCCACCGAGGCGGCGATATCCGCGCCAGTGACGTCGGCGAGTTGCTCCACGAAGGCAAGGCCTTCTTCGCCCTCCGCCACACTACAGCCGTAGATCAGGATGTCGCCGTCTTCGGTGAGGCTGTCGCCCCAGGCCTGGACATGGCCCAGGGTCTCGCCGGTGAGACTGTCAGCGGTCAGCGTGGTGTTGCCGAGCCGCAGTTCTCCAGAGCCGCCGTGGCTGACGATATGAATGGCGGAATAGGTCTGATCGCTGTTCTCGAGAACGTCGGCGATGTAAGCGGCACCGTCGTCATCAGGATCGATGAAGTACACCTCGACATTGTCGTCGAGATTATGCAGCAACTGGTCGATGTCCTCGACCTGGCTGTCCACAAACAGGATCTCGGGGCCGGCATCCTCCGCCTGCTCCTGTTCGGCCTGGTCCTGGCTTTCGCCGAGAGCGGCGACAAGATTGGTAAGCTCTTCCTGCTCCTGCAGGTGTTCGGCGCGGCTGTCCGCCTGGGCGTCAGTGGCCTCCGCACTATCTGCGCTGTCGGCGACAGTCACCGCGCCCGCTGCATCCAGCAGCACGCGGTCTTCGAGGCGGCGATAACGTTTTTTCCAGTTCACGCGGTTTCCCTGTTGTGCGCCTTGCGGCACGATCTGTTCCGATCAAGCCGCGACGACGATACCCACCAACCTCACGATTGGCGGGTACCTCATTTACTATCTGTTAGCATCCATTGCTGTGTGTCGCCCTGTGTTACCAACGACTCGTGTTCCCGGCCGGGTATCGTCATGGCCGTCTGGCCCGGCGGCGCGTCTGGGGGATCCTCCCCGAACTGCGCATTTCCCGGATCCAGAGTCCTTGAAACACTTGATTATTCTAGGTTGCGTCGCTGAAACTGGCGTATCTGATGCCTCAGTCTGTGACAGCGTCGGCAAACAAGCAACGAATGCACTACGGATTGCGTAGCGGGGCGTCCATCTGCTACCCAGCATGCGCCTCGAGCCCAGTGCTGGTGCGGAGCACGGCCTGCTATGCAGGCGCCTGGGCTATACTGCGCAGCGGATGGAAAACGAGTTGAAGCGATGCTGAAAACCAGGCCGGTCAATAGCCTCACCGCGCGCCTGGTGCTGCTGCTGACCCTCACCATCGCGCTCACCCTTACCGCGATCACCATCGTGGACTACCTGTCTTCCCGGGACCGCATCCTCATGGAGCAGGCAGGGCGAGTGGAGTCCACGGTCGATGGGGTTGTGCGTGACCTGGAGGTGCGGTTGTCGGTACTGGAGGAAACCGCCGACCTGCTAGCGGAGGTGGTGCAGACTGGAGACTACAGCGAAGCCCGGCTCAACGAGCTATTGTATGAGGCCGTCGATGAGCGCGACGATCTTTTTGGGGCCGCGCTGGCCCTGCATCCGAGCTTTGCCAGCGACCCGGTGCGTGGTTTTGCCCCCTACTACTTTTACCGGGACGGGCAGATCGAATTCAGCGACCTCGCCGAGGCCTACGATTACCTGCTGAGCAGCTGGTTTCGGGAAGCACTCAGTCGCGGTGAGCCGATCTGGACCGAGCCCTATTTCGACGCGGGCGGCGGCGACACCAACATGGTCACCTACTCGGTACCCATGTATCGCGAGGTCGATGGCGAACCGGTGTTCTACGGGGTAGTCACCGCAGATATCACCCTCGACGAATTGCAGTACTACCTGCAGCGCATGGAACTGGGTGAGCGCGGCTTTGGCTTTCTGTTGAGTCGCAGCGGCAAGGTGATGGTATCGCCTGACCCCGAAAATCGCCTAAAACCTTGGGCCAGCACCATGCCCAACCCCGAGCAGGCCCAGCGCTGGGCAGGCATCATCAACCGGGTAACGGCGGGGAACGCTACCTCTGACAAGATCGCCTGTTTCGACCAGGACCAGCAGTGCGTGATAAAGCTGGCACCGCTGGTCACCACCCGCTGGCCGGTGGGCGCCTTCTACTCGGAATACGAGATGCTGGCGCCGCTACGCGAGTACCTTGCCAAGAGCGTTCTGTCGCAGCTGCTCACTATGGTTCTGCTGCTGGCGGGCATTTCCTGGGTGTCGCGGCGTATCACCCGGCCGCTGACGTCCCTGGCGAGCGCGACTGAGGAAATCGCCGGCGGCAACTTTCACACCCCGCTGCCCGCGGCCCGCAGCCAGGACGAGCTGGGCCGGCTGGTGAACGCCTTCTCGGCCATGCAGGGGGAGCTGGAGCGCTATGTGGACCAGCTGCAGGCGGAGACCGCGTCGCGCAACCGCCTGCAGGGTGAGCTGGAGGCAGCCACCGCCATTCAGATGTCGATGCTGCCCGGCGGCGGCCGCGCCGGCGTGATCGAAGACGGCTTCAAGCTATGGGCCCACCTGCGCCCGGCCAAGTCCGTGGGTGGAGACCTTTACACTTTTCATATCCAGAGCCGGCGCCGGCTGTTCCTGGCGGTGGGGGACGTCAGCGACAAGGGTGTGCCGGCGGCCTTGTTCATGGCCCGAGCCATGACCCTGCTGCAGCAGTACGTCTATTCGACGCTGGATGCCGGCGCCATCATGGCCCAGCTCAACGATGAGCTGGTCGAGGGCAACGAGAATTTCATGTTCGTCACCCTGTTTATTGGCTGGTTGGACCTGGAGACCCTCAGCCTTAAGTTTGCCAGTGGTGGGCAGACACCGCCCTCGCTGGTGAGGGGCGATAGGGTGGTGAGCCTGGAGCAGGAGTCGGGACCGGCGCTGGGCCTGGAAGAGGCCCAGGTCTTCCCGCTCAACACGGTGCAACTGACGCCCGGCGACCAGCTGGCAGTATTCACGGACGGCATCGATGAGGCCTTCAACGCGGACCAGTCCCAGTTTGGCCTGGACGCGGCAAACAAGGTACTGGCAGACAACCGCGGCCGCAGCCTTGAGGCGGTGGGCCAGGCCCTGCTGGATGCGGTGGACGCCCATCAGGGCGAGGTGCCCCAATCAGACGACATTACCCTGATGCTGCTGGAGCCCCGCGCCGCCGGCAGCGCCCGCAATCGCATTACCTTAACCGACGACGCCGGCGCCGTCTCCACGCTACAGGCGTGGATGGCGCAGCTGATGGGCGAGGCCGAGCTACCGCTTGACACTCAGGCAGAGATGCAACTGGTAGCAGAGGAGGTAGTGACCAATGTCTTCAGGTACGGCGGGCTACCCGTCGGCGAGGGTGTGCTGCTGGAGCTGGAAATTTCTGCGAGGCGACTGCAGATGACTTTCCGCGACGCCGGTTTACCCTTCGATCCGCTAGCCGAGGCCAAGCGCTCCCCGCTGGGTCACGACATCGATTCTGCCGCCATCGGGGGGCTTGGTGTACACTTGCTGGAAGGCCTTACCGACGAGCAGCAATACCGTCGCGAGGGTGACGAAAACTGCCTGCAGCTGGTCAAGCTACTGCGCCAAGAGCGCGCTGGCGACAGCCTGTGACAAACGCCTGGAACGATAGCCCGCAACAATAGCCGCAGTATTAGCCGCGACAAGGAAACCACCATGGATCTGAGCACCAACGTGGAAGTGGATGAAGAACGTTCCCTGGCCAGGGTCTGCCTGGTTGGCGCGCTGAATACCGACACCGCGCCGGGCTTCGAATCACGCCTGCAGGACGTCATCGACCGCGGCTACGCGGTCACGGTGTTGGACCTGAAGGACCTGGACTACATCAGTTCGGCTGGCCTGCGGGTAATCTTCAAGGCCGCCAAGGAAGTAAAGAGCAGCGGCAACCGGTTGGCGGCAGCGAACCGCAAGCCGCATATCGAAAAGGTATTCGAGATTCTCAAGGCATTGCCGGATATGGCTGTGTTCGCTAATGACGAGGAGATGGACGAATACCTGGATTCCATGCAGAGCCAGGCCAAGGGGGAGTAGCCAGGCCGTAGTGCGGAGCCTCAGCTGCGTAGGAACCTGACGATCCAGTCCCCCACCCGCTCACGGTCCAGAGCACGCGCAAGAGACGCCTTGCCACCGTGGTAGTTGTCCTCGCCAATGCGCTCCCGGCGCAGCTCCAGCAGGCTGTTTGAATAGGCTTTGATGAACTCCGGGTGGCCCTGCAGCGTGAGGATGTGATCCCCCAGCTGACACACGGCGTTCTCACAGAAATCACTGCCGGCCAAGACCTCGGTACCCGGGGCCGTCTCGACTACCTGATCCTGGTGGCTCACCAGCAGCACGAACTCCGGATCCTCACCATCGTGCCACTCGGGCAGGCGATGGAACAGGGCGTCGTGGGCGCCGACGCCCCAGCCCTTCTCAGACTTCTCGGTGCGCCCGCCCAGCGCATGGGCCACCATCTGGTGCCCGAAACAGATGCCCACCAGCTTTTTGCGCCGCGCGTGTAGTTCGCGCACGAAATCTGACAGCCGGTGAATCCAGTCCTTGTCGTCGTAGACGCTGGACTTGCTGCCGGTCATCAGGTACGCGTCGACCTCGTCGAGGTCTTGCGGATACTCGCCCTGTTCGACGTCGTAGACCACGAATTCCAGCTCCGAATCTACCGGCGACAGCAGCGCCTGGAACATATCCGGGTACTCACCGAAGTCCCCCACCAGGTCCTCGTGTACGCTGTCAGTCTTGAGGATGCCTATTTTCATTGCTTGCTCACGGCTCGTGGCCGCCGCTTTGCTGCGGCAGGCCTAGGGTTAGACTGCGGCATGGTAAATGAAAACGCAGGCGGGATCGACGCGGCCGTCAACGCCGTCATGGCGGCCGAGGCACCCGCAGGCGTCATTGCGTAGAGGAGCCCATCGGTGAGGTGGAGCTGGACGCCTATAAATGCCGTCTCACGGGCGAAAAGCCTGTCACAAAAGCTCCACAAAATGTTCACGGGTAGGCAATGAGGGGCGCTTACAGTGCGCCCATGCAGATACTGAGTACC
>JANQGK010000092.1 GCA_028277365.1 Halieaceae bacterium
CCAACGGCGTGGATACCACCTTCCTGGATCTGGAAGGCGACACGCCGCCCTGGGCACCGGAGATCACCCTGAGCCTGAGCGTGGGCTACGACTTCGACCTGGGCGACATGGGCCGGGTAACGCCGTTCCTGCAGTTCTACTATTCCGACGATTACAATACGGACGACGTGGTGACCTACAGTACCCAGGTGCAGGATTCCTACACCAAGACCGATATCCGCGTGATCTGGACCAACGTGAACCAGAATATCGAAGCGGAAGCCTTCATCGAGAACATCGAAGATGAAGAGGTCCTGGCCCGCACCAACGTGGGAGGGTTCGACCTGGTGCAGACCAGCTACATGTACCCACAGAACTACGGCGTGCGGTTCCGCTACAACTTCCAGTAGCCCGCCACTCCGGCAGGCGCGTTACACTGGCGCCGGCCTTAGCAACATCGTGAACGGCGGGGTGGCAACACCCCGCCGTTTGTGTATCCGGGACAATAACAATGGCTGAATTCGGCACCCTCAACTGGTCCATCCTGCTGGCGTACATCGCGGTCAACCTGTACATCGGCTACCTGCTGGGTAAGAAGGTGGATTCCGCTGAGGACTTCTTCCTCGGCGACCGTTCCACTCCCTGGTGGGCGATCGGCATTTCGGTGCTGGGCACCTACGTCAGCGCGCTCACCTTCCTGGGGGCGCCCGCCTGGGCCTACACGGAAGGGCTGTCGGTGATTGCCATTCACCTCAATTATCCGCTGGTGATCTTCGCGGTGGTGACCTTCTTTCTGCCATTTTTCTTCAACAGCGGCGTGGCGTCGATCTACGAATACCAGGAGCGCCGTTTCGGCCCGACCTCGCGCACGGTCATATCGTCAATTTTCCTGGTGTCGCAGGCACTGACCTCGGCTGCCGTGCTGTACGCCACGGCGCTGGTGCTGGAGTTTATTACCGGGGTGCAGGTGGAATGGGCCATCGTGATCGTGACTATTGTTGCGCTGATCTATACCGCCATGGGCGGGATTACCGCGGTGATCTGGACCGACGTGATCCAGGCCAGCATCCTGCTGGTGGGCGGCATGATCATCACCTATGCCCTGCTCACCGAGATGCCCATGCCGCTGGGGGAGACCCTGGACGCGCTCAAAGCCCAGGGGCTGACCCGCGCACTGAACTTCGACGTCGATGTTACCCAGGTCACCACCATCTGGTCCGGCGTGATTGCAATGACCCTGTTCCACATCACCGTGTACGGCACCAACCAGATGATGGTGCAGCGCACGCTGGCGGCCAAGAACATCGGCGACGCCAAGAAATCCTTCATGTTCATGGGCTTCGGCGCCTTCTTCATCTACTTCCTGTTCGTGTTCCTGGGGATTCTGTTCTACAGCTACTACGGCGGCCGGGAGTTTGAGAACGGCAACACCATCATTCTTGAGTTTGCCGCCAACTACGGCCTGCCCGGGCTGATGGGCATCATCGCCGCGGCGGTGCTGGCGGCCTCCATGTCGAGCCTGGACTCCGCCTTCAACTCGATGGCGACAGTGTCCATTGTCGACTTCTACAAGAAGTTCTACCGGCCCGAGGCCGACAGCGACGAGTGCCTGAAGATGTCGCGGTTTTTCACGGTGATGTGGGCCGCCATCATCATTGTGCCGGCGATCATGTTCTCCAACAGCGAGGGGTCGATCCTGGAAGTGCTGAGCAAGGTCGGCAGCTACTTCGTGGGCGCCAAGCTTGCGATGTACGGGCTGGGTTTCTTCTCCAAGCACACCACGGAGCGCGGCCTGCTGGTGGGTATTGCCGTGGGCTTCTTCGCCATCGGCTATGTGGCCAACTACACCGATATCGCCTGGCCCTGGTACTGCGCCATCGGCGCGGCGGTGAACGTAAGCGTGAGCTGGGGCGCGAGCCTGCTATTGGACGGCAGGCAGACGGAGTACTCCCCCTACACGGTGCACGGCCAGCTCAGGCAGTTCCGTGAGGAAAAACTGGAGGCAAAAGACGGCGGCTGGTACCGGGTGCCGGGGAAGGTGGACGCCACCAGCTACTGGCTGCTGGCGTTCTTTGTAGCCTGCCTGGCGTTCCTGTTCAGCTTCGATGCGCTGATCTGAGGCTATCCAGCCGCGCAAACACGTCCAGGCCCTGCTGCTTCAGCCACCAGGGCAGGTCGATGATGATCCAGTTCTCCGCGAGCTTATCGCCCGCGCGGCGGTAAACATCCACCACCCGCATATCCACGCGGGTGTCGCTCCCTGGCAGCCCCAGAAAACCGCCCACCGGCCGGTGGGTGAGGTTGGGCCAGCCAAAGAAGCCGCCGTAATTTCCTTCCGCCAGCCGGCACAGGTGGCCGTTGAAGACCTTGTCCTGCACGCCCTCACGGTAAGGGTACTGATGCTGGTGTTGATAGCGGCGGATGGTCATGGTGGCGCCAATCCCCGCCGGGCCGTACCAGCCCATATCGTTGGCCCAGGTGCGGGCCAGGTACTCCGGCGGGCAGTGATCCTCGCCGGTTTGATTGAGCGCGTTGAGGTCTTGCACCATGCGGTCGATGAGCGCCAGAGTTTGTACACCCTCCTCCGGATCGCAGGGCCCGTGTAGCAGACCGTCCTGGGTGCGCGGTGACGGGAAAATGCCCGATGCGCCGGTGCTGGGCGGCAACGGGTTGGCGCCGGCCTGGTGCATCAGGTCGATCATGTCGCAGAAGAACGCGGCGCGGGTGATCTTGCCGTCTTCAATGCAGTGGAAATCGGCATAACGCAGGGTGGCGATGCAGCCGGTAGCGGGAATACCCAGCCAGGGCTCATCGAACAGCCCCATAAAGTGGCCGGTGCTGATCACCCACTCGGTATCATCGATCTCACTGGTGCCGGCCATGAAAATAAACGGCCGCCGCTGCAGCGCCGTGAAGCTCTGTTTCAACGGTGCATAGACGCCGGCCGCGGCCTCCGCACCCTCCAGCTTGCCGAAGGGGTGCACGGCGTACAGGTGAAAGCCCGGCGCCGTGTAGTCGCCCAGCAGATCGGCCACCGCCTCGGGTACGGCGCCATCCAGCGCCTCGTGGAATTGCCAGATCAGCGCTTTGGAAAACTGGTGATCACTCATCAAACAGCCTGCCTGCTTTGCGGGTCAGGAGACACGACAGCGCGGCCGTCGTGAAAGCGGGAACGTTCATGCATCCTCCTCAGGTGGAATGAGTTTGCATTCGGATGCAAAGCTGAGTCAAGATACGCGCTGAATTTCTTCCACCAGCAGGCTATTGTCACCGCCTATGGACCCCCAACATCACGACAGCGCGCCTGCCGATGGCGCACCCGGCGGCCTGCCGGGCTTTGATCCCGAGTTCAGGGATATCGTCGACTACATATTGCGCATCACCTACCGCATCTGGGAAGGCAAGCAGGTCGGCCTGTGCTACGACTACTACTCCGAGGATTGTCCGGTGTACACCCTGGCCGGCTACAGCCAGGGCGCCGAGGTGGTGACCCAGAACACCATCCGCACCTTGGGCGGTTTCCCGGACCGCACCCTGCACGCTGACAACATCGTCTGGGGTGGCGATGCTGAGACCGGCTACCACAGCTCGCACCTGATCAGCACCCACATGACCAACCTGGGCCCGAGCGAGTTTGGTCCCGCTACCGGCAGGGAAGCCACCATCCAGGTGATCGCCCACTGCGTGTGCAGGGAAAACCGCATCGTCGAGGAATGGCTGGTGCGTGACAACCTGTCACTGGCCCGCCAACTGGGCGTAGATGTAAACGCCTGGGTGGAGCAGAAAGCCGCTGAGCCGCTGGCCTCCGACAGCACCTTTGCGAAATGGCTGGGCAGTGAGTTTGATCGCGTCAGTAACCTCCCCCGGGAACGCCGGGCCTACCCGGCAGACGCCGCGGCGGACCCTGAGGCGGTGATTGCCGCCTCGCTTAACAATATCTGGAGCACCCGCCTGGTGGGTGACGCGAACCTGCTGTACGCCGAGGATGCCGTGCTGCATGCCTCCGCCCGCGATGCCATCAGGGGTACGACAGACATCGCCCGTTTCTACATGGACATGCTGAGCTGCCTGCCCGATGCCAAAGTGGCCGTGGATTACACCTGCAAAAACAGCATGTTGGACGATGCCACCTACGTCGCCGCCCGCTGGGCGCTGGCCGGGCACCACACCGGTGGCACCCTGTGGGGCCCCGCCACCGGTGCGCCGGTCTTCATCCTTGGCGAAAGCCAATACAAGCTGGTGGACGGCAAAGTGGTGGAGGAATGGTTGGTGTTCGACGAGCTGGCGATACTCACCCAGGTGGCCCGCGCCCGGCTGGGCTAGGTGTGGCACTGCCCGACTTCATCGACGCCCACCACCACCTCTGGGACCTGGAGGCGGTGCACTATCCCTGGTTGATGGCCAGAGGGGTCAAACGCTTTTTCGGCGACCCCACCCCCATCCAGAAAAACTACCTGCCGGCGGATTTTCTCGACGAGTCGGCTGAGTACCGCCCAAAGGCCTCGGTCCATATTCAGGTGGGCGCGGAAGACGGCCTCGAAGAAACCAAATGGCTGCACAGCCTCGACGGCTGCCCCGCCGCCGTTGTCGCCTTCTGCGACCTGGCAGCCCACGACGCGGAAGCCCGACTGGATGCGCTGCTCGAGTACCCACGGGTGCGCGGCATCCGCCAGATTGTCGGTCGGCATGTCGATGAGGACGGCCAGCACGGCAGTGCCGCCCTGCTGGAGAGCGGCGCCTGGGTCAGGGGACTAAAAGCGCTGGCCAGTCGCGGCCTGTCGTTTGATCTGCAAATGATCCCGCCACAAATGCCTGCGGTGCTGGACGCTCTCAAGCAGGTGCCCGATCTCAAGGTCGCCCTCTGTCACGCTGGCTCACCCTGGGATCAATCCGAGGACGGCCTCAAGCGTTGGCAGCGAGGCCTGGAAAAGCTGGCAGAATTACCCAACACCGTCTGCAAGATCAGCGGATTGGGCATGTTCAACCCGGAGTGGACCGAGACTGATCTAAAAAAGATCGTGGGCCCGGTGATTAGTGTATTCACACCCGCAAGAGTGATGTTCGGCTCCAACTTCCCGGTCGACAGCCTCTACCGCGACTACACCTCCTATTGGCGTGCCTTCGACAATTTGACCACGGGCCTCTCCGCTGACGAGCGTTCAGCAGTGTTTTCAGCAAATGCGCAACGGTTTTACAGACTCTAACCTGTTGTCAGCTTTCGCCTGACGTCTCTCACAAGGCACGCCCAAACCAACCTCGCCAGGTGAATGCTGTGTAAAACAGTGTGACGTCCGCAAGACCTGCATCCCGCAGGATTTGTTCGTCGCTCTCAGGATCGAGTACGTCGAGGTTATCCGAGATGTTTTTGCGCGCATTTTCGGCGTCTTCCGGGTCAACACCTGAGGCGACTACATACTCCCGATGCCTGGTGAGCCAGGCATCCCGGTGTTTAGCATCTTGAGGAAAACTGCAGTGCGCTGCGACAAACGGAGCCCCAGGCTTCAACCGACGAACAACTTCAGACACTGTCTTCTGGCGTTCGGTGGCGTTCAAAAAATGAAGCGTAAGAAAACTGGTGGCGGCGTCAAAGGGCCCTACCGGCGCATCTTCTGCAAAACCATGGTGAAGCGTTACCCGTTCGTTGAGATCACCCAGTCGCAGCCTTGCTGCATCGAGCATGGGTTTCGCTGGCTCAACGCCCACAAAGGTCCAATTCGGGTTCTCCTCGGCAAAAGCCTCAAGCTCTAAGCCTCCGCCCGCACCGTGCACGAGTACGTGAGCATTCGGCGGCGCATGCTCACGGATGAGCACGCCAGCCATCTGATGCAGGTCGCGAAAGCCAGGCACAAATTTCTCGGGGCCCTCAGCATATTGGGCGACATGCTCAGGGTCTTCGAATAACTCCAAGAGGGGGTTTGGTTTCTCAGTCATGCTGTTGGGGTCTCGCCAAGTTAATCTGATTAAACTGTGTACTGCGCTTCACGTTGATTGGACTTTTTCCATAGACAGGACCGCGACCTCGAATCCAAGCGCTTTGTAAAATGCAATCGCGCCTTCATTAGAAGACAGTACGTCCAGCGTAATCCGCGTTATCCCTCGTTCTGCAGCGAAGCGCTGCACTTCATTCATCAATTTGCGCCCGGCACCCTCTCCACGCGCGCTTTCCGTCACCATGATGTCGAGGACTTGAACCTGCTCGCGAGGCTCATCCAACAACTCTCCACCGACTTCGCAAAAAACGTAGCCCACGAGAGTGCCCGCATCCTCGGCAACGAGGAACATCCAATCGCAGTCCTCATCAGCCATGATGTGATCATATTCGCGCTGAAAGTAATCTTCGCTCAGAGTCGGCGACCGAGAGCGCAACGGGCGCAGCGGCCATTCGTAGGCCTGTAGTTCTTGGTGAAGACCCAGGACCTGATCCCTGTCGCTTGGAGTGTAGTGCCTCAGTTTCAACGTGGTCTCCGGAATACCGGGGTCGGAGTAGTATCTAGTTATCGGACCCGCTTGATACCTTGAAGTTTTGCTCTGCCTTCAGTATTCAAAAGCCTACTCTGGACCCAGCTATTGAAACACGGTAACAGTGTACCTAATTCACCATCCTCGTCCGTCGGCGTGAGTCAAGCGAAATCCCAGGGCTGTGGCGCATTGGGCATTCCCAACGCTGAAGCTGCGGCAGAATTCAGGCCCATCTGGGCAGTAGCTGTCGTTTCACCATTACGCTGACGCCCCCACTCGCGGAGCGCGTCCAGCGGAAGCGGGGACTGCGCATCCCATGTACTCAGCGTGCGCGCCAGCAGAGTCGCGTCTGCAAACGCCTTTGCGGTACCGGCGGCAGTATGCGGGCGAACGGTGCCCGCTGCGTCACCGATCAGTGCACACCTGCCAAACACGCGGCGTGAGGCGGCCACATCCTGAACCGGTTGAACGAACAAGCGCGAGGATTCAACCAGCGAATTCAGCAATGAGGGGAGCTCCCGCTGCGCCAAATGGTGAGCCTTAGACCGGGCCGACTCATTGACGTCACCGGCGGGTACGAAGGACTGGTAGACTCGACCCGACTCGCCGCGCATGACAGACGCGAGCTCCGCAGCCGGAGTATTGATGTACCACACCCAGTTTACCCTGCGCCCACCTGGCTCTGTATTGCCATCCTCTCCCGGAACGAGGTAGCAGAGAAACTGCATGCCGTTTTGGGCATAAAGGGTGAAACGATCCTGAAGCTCCACCACCACCTCTGCCGGAAGATCAGACTCCGCTTCCAAACCGCGCCAGGCAACATAACCAGCATAGCGTGGCGAAGCAGGACCCTCTAGGATTGTTCGGCACTGAGAGTTAATGCCATCTGCGGCAACAAGATAGTCAGCTTGGGTCTCGTAGCCGTCTGCAAAGGCGACGTGCACCGCAGTGTCGCTTTGTTCCAGCGTGACCAACTCCGAATCTTGCCGGTAGCAGGCATCTCTGAGCGATTCCCGCAACGCGCCGTAAAGCGTATCCCAGGCGGTCATCAATTGAGGCGATTGCTGCGTAAGACGTTCGCCATCCCGAGTCAGTCGGACTCGCTCGCTGAGACCCACGCAGACTTCGTCTGCAGTACGACCGTGCTGTTCCAGCAGCCATGCAACGTCAGGCTGCATAACCACCCCGGCACCCCGCGCCTGCAGCTGTGCGCCGGAGCGCTCGTAGACCGCAACCTGTGCGCCGGTCAGGCGGCGTATCTCCAGCGCAGCCGCCAGGCCACCGACAGAACCACCAATAACGACATAGCGCATACCGTGAACGTTCACAGGCACAGTTCAGCGTCAACTCTCAAGATGACAGCTCGTCATGCCGGTCAAGCAGCATGTCACAGTACATTCGATCGAAGTCGGTCCCGCAGGTTTTACGGCCTTCGTGCACTTCAGCCAGGAGCGCCCTGGCCTCAGATATCCCGGTGTTACCATCGAACAATCCGGACTCGTGCGCGTCCATCAGCGCGGCTGCAACACCGGCCTTCGCGCTGAGAACAAATGTAGGTATGTTGTAGTACTCCGGAAACACCCCTGTCTCATACAGATCGAGCACTTGCCGCTGCGCTGTTATCCCTCTTTCGACCAGCCCGGCATCCGACTCCGCCAGCCCCACCATCAGGGCGTAAGTTGAAAAACCTTGCAGGGCGCTCGTACGATACTCCGCCGGCCTATCGAAATGCTGCAGTTCCTCAAAAAGCGTCAATGACAGCCTTGCTTCGCGCGACCGTTCTGGATGCGCCATTACCTCCAGTTTGACGTTCAGCCAGTCTGCAAGAGCGTCGGCCACCGTCAACAGCCCATCCTTGTCGGCACGATCCCAGCGTGCATAAATATGATGCGCCCAGTCAGTAACGATATCGAAGAAGTCATCTCCGTCCGGGTTGTCTATTACATCGGGTAGCACCTGCAGTAGCTGTGCGAACTCGCCAGCGGCACAGCCCGACAGATCTTGGGTGATTGCGCTTCTCGCAAACCGGCAGGCCTCGTCATAGGTCTCCTCCTGATGAACCAGTGTTTCGAGGCGTTCGATGATCTCGGAAACAGCAATCATTGCCTAACTTCTGTAGCTCAATTTTGCGCGTTGAGGCCTTCGGCGCGTCCTGTCGGGGCAAGGCCGCACAAGACCAGTATCAGGATATGCAGGAGGAATCGAGGCACAGCTTTGCTCCCGGGGATGACAGGTTGTGAGCACGGTTGCCGCGCGTAATGGTTCGCAAAACCAACTGTGCCTGTTCTGTTCCAGCCAGACGAACCATAACAGGGTATCGCAGGTGATTCAGCTTAAGCCTCTACAACCGCGGTAACCTCCAGTTCAATCTTCAGCCCGATGCCCCCCAGGCGAGTGACGCCAAGCGCCGTAAATGGCGGAGCTCCTGTAGACGGTTCGCTCTACTCTTTCTCGTGCAATCCAAACGCTATGCCCGTAGGGTCTGTACAGGTGCAAAATCTTCCGAATCCAGGCTCAAAAGGGCCGGGTTCCCCTGCCTCACCGCCCGCCGATCTCACTTTCTCTATAGCTTCCTGGAGATCATCAACGGCGAAAAATACATAAAGTTGTGGATTAGCATCGCCGCCGTGAATGCCCACTTTGATAGTGGGGGTTTGAAACCACCCATTGGCGTTGTCCATTGGGGCATACTCCCAGCTGAACACCGTCGAGAAGAATGCTGCGCTCATCTCGGTATCTCCGCTTCCAATTTCAATGTAACTTGGCGTGCTCATGTCGGCTTGTCCTCGCAAAATGTCAGAGTATCCCCCTGGCCTCTGCGGGTATTGTACAAATAGGAACTACTGGAATGGCTGGGCGCTGCTGATGAGGTGATCTGCCTCTTGCTCTCTAACACTCTTGGGCGTTAAGCCAGCGAATTCATGGAAGTCGCGGATCATATGGCTTTGATCGTAGTAACCAGCCAAAGTTGAGACATCGACAAGGGATAGGTGCTCTTTAACCAACAGCTGATAGGCAGTTGTGAAGCGAGCCAGTTTCGCAGTGCGCGTAGGACTACAACCAATTGACTCCTTATAACGCGAAGAGAAGTACCTCTCGCTCCAGCCGATATCACTAGCGAGCTCTCTAACGCTTGCACTGGTGGCCTGAGCCGATAGCCGTTTCCAGGCCCAAAGAATCTCCGATCTGGTGTGAAGACGCGTGTCTCTGGTTTTCTCGCACAAGAATCGGATCAATGTCTCTGCAGCTTCTTGAACAGTCGCGCTATTTGACACTTCTTCAACAAGACTCTTGCCTGCGGGGCCAAACTCGTCCATCACGCTCAGGCAAGACGGCGTTGATACGATGTCTCGCGCAAATAGCTCCGAAGCAAGCCAAGGTGGGAGGCTCGCTTCCAAGCATGTGCCCTGATCTTCACTGGTCGTTCGCTGGGGTTTAGTTGATACACCTGCGTAGATCGCGCTCGATCGGAAGGGCTCGCTACCTGGCGCAGCAAAGGTCCACTTGGATCCCACTCCAAACACCATCGTGGCAGCATTGCTAACCGGTTCTGTTCGCACACAGGTGCGGGGGATGTCCTTGGAAAACGCAGTTATATGAATTCCCAGGTCTCTAAGAACTCTTGGAAGACCGATAGTCTTAAAGTGCCAGCTCTGGATCATTTGTACAGCTTCTCACGACTCGCCTGGACTGTCTGCCAAGAGTCGATTGCCGACAGACTATCGGCCCTTCACTTTCTCAGCCAACTGCTTGGCGCCTTGCAGCATAAAACCATGGTCGGACGAAAGTAGGAACAAACTGGCTCCTGCATCAATCCAACGCGGCACCTCATCGATGTCGCCAACGAACATGCCCACCGCCCTACCCGCTTCCTTTCCAACGGTACAGATGTGTTCGACGGCGGCGACCACCTTATGGTCGGCGGGTGAGTCGGCGCCCATGGCGACGGTGAGGTCGATGCGGCCGATGAAGAGGCAATCAACGCTCTCTACAGCGGCAATGGCTTCAATAGCTTCCAGCGCTTCCAGGTCTTCGATCTGGGCGATGACAGTGGACTCGGCGGCGGAGTCCGCCAGGTGTTTGGCCATGGGTTTGGCGGTATAGCCGGCGGCACGGGTGGAGCCGGCGTAGCCGCGGCCGCCGGCACCGAAGTGCGCAGCCTTCGCCACCGACTCTGCCATTTCAGCGCTTGTCACGTGAGGAATCACCACGCCCGTGGCACCGCAGTCCAGCGCGTTGAGGGTGTGCTCGTGGACAGCGGAGGGCACTCGCACCAGGGTGGGCATTTGCGCGGCGCGGGTCATCGCCAGGCAGGCATCGATATCGCCGCGGTCGAAAGGTGAGTGTTCGGCATCCAGGCACAACAGGTCCAGCGGGGTCTGGCCCAGCACTTCACAGACCATGGGCGAGGGGGTCTTTACCCAGGTGCCTACCAGCAGCTCGCCGCTGCGCACCCGCTCGCGAAAGCTCATGCCGCTTTACCCCAAAGCTGCTCGGTGGCAATAGTTGCGCCTTCGGCCATGGCGGCGAGCTTGGCGTAGACGATATCTTCATCGACGGCGCCGAAGCCTGCGAAAGTGGAGAAGCCACAATCGGTGCCGGCGATCACCCGCTCGCGGCCGACGATATCGGCAAAGCGGACAATGCGCTGGGCCACGAGCCGCGGGTGCTCGACGAAGTTGGTGGTGGAATCGATCACCCCCGGCACCAGAATCTTGTCTTCGGGAATATCGGTGGCTGCGAACACTTCCCACTCGTGGGCGTGGCGTGGGTTGGAGGACTCGAACAGCAAGGCCTGGGGCTTGGCGCGCAGGGCTATCGGCAACACCAGCTCCATGGGGGCGTCGTGATGATGCGGGCCCTCGTAGTTGCCCCAGCACACGTGCAGGCGCACCCGGTCGGCGGGCACATCGCGCAGCGCCTCATTCAGCACATCCACGTGCAGGTTGGCCAGCGCCTGGTAGGCCTCGTCGGGCTGACCCTTGAACATCATATGCCGCCCCAGGCCCAGATCGGGGGAATCAAGCTGCAGCACAAAGCCGGCCTCGACGATGGCCTCGTACTCGTGGCGCATGGCCTCCCCTAGGGCCCGCAAGTAGGACTCGTGATCATCATAGTGGTGGTTCGGCTGGAACAGCGCGATCACCCCGGGTGAGGCCGCGTTCATGAAACCTTCCAGCGGCTGGTGGGCGTCGGCCGCGCTGCGGAAGTTGGCCAGGTCTTCTTCCAGCGGCGCGGTGCTTTTCAGCGCAATCTCGCCAACGCAACACGGGCGCCGGTAGGTGGGCGTGCCGCCGGAGCTCGCCTGGCGCTGCAGGAATCCCGGGAATTCCTCCAGGTCCGAAGGTGGGTTGCGCTCGCTGTCGCCCTCGAAGCCGGTGATACGGTCCTTGATGTAGGTGGCGTAGCTGATCTTGCTCATCTCGCCGTCGCTGACGAGATCGACGCCCGCCTCCACCTGCTTGCGCACCACTTCGTCCACCGCGTCCTTGATGGTTCGCGACAGCTTCTGCTCATCAAAGGGTTGCTCGTTTTCGCGGGCGAACACGCCGTCGGTCACCGCCTGGGATCGTGGCAGGCTGCCGACGTGAGTGGTGAGAATTCGGTTACTGCTGCTGTGCATTGTTGTTGTCCTTTGCGAGAGAATTGCGGTTGAGCCAGGCCGCCAGTGCCGCATTCACGGCCTCGGGCTGCTCCAGGGTAGAAAGGTGTCCGCAGTCTGCGATGACGCAGAGCTCTGCGTTGGGCATGGCGGCGGCCATTTCCCTGTGCAGGGTCGGCGGGCACAGGCTGTCTTCGTCGCCGCACAGCACCAGGGCCGGGCAGTCGATAGTGGGCAAGGTATCGCTGCTGTCGGGGCGGGCTTGCAGGGCCAGTGACTGCCGCCTGAACACGCCCTCACCCAGGTCCACGCCCATGGCCAGCACCTCATCGAGCAACGCGGTGTTGCTCCGGTGCGCGCGGGCCAGGTAATTGGGCTTCAACTCCTCGCGCAGTACTTCATGCAAGCCGCCACCCGATACGTTCTTCATCTGGGCATCCCGCACGGCGCGCTTCGCCGGAGTGTCGGCATGGCAGTTGGTGTCCAGCAGGGCCAGACCGGCGATACGCTCAGGTGCCTGGCGCCACATCTCCATAGCGACGATCCCGCCCATCGACAGGCCCGCCACGCACCTGCTGCCCGGGGCGCCC